>RFNV01000243.1 GCA_009927005.1 Pseudomonadota bacterium | reverse complement strand
CTCGTCCGCCCCCTTCATGAGGCTTCGTAAAAACTGGTACTGGGTAACTGCTTTTCTCACCATTTCAGGTTTGTCTTCTAAGAGTGCTTTCACTTTGATTTGATCCGCAACGGAAACTTGGTCCCAGGCCGTTCTTTTCAGGGAAATTCGATGAGAATATAGTCGTTGAGTAATTTGTTGGGACTCATTGAGTTCCAGAGGGGTATTGAGAAACAAAGAACTTTTTTGCCATGTCTTTCGCTCAGAACTGAATTCCTGATCAAGAGCTTTCAACTGCTCTGGGGTAATTAGTTGGGTGAATGCCCCTTTTTTATCGGCAACCAGTGGAAAAATATCGTTGTAGGTTCGGCCTTGTTTAAACTCGATAGTAAAAGGCAGATAAAAAAGCTCATACATGTGAAGCAATTTATTAGTAGGCTCTTTGGGGACTGGTTCCGAAAAGCCGCGAGGAGCGCTCATCAGGAACAAGATGCCCAGACCTAGCAATAGACTTCGAATCATGGCTTTGAGTACCTCTATACTGGCTGAATACTGCAAGCCAGGTGCCATGCTAAGTATTTGATATTAAAATGGAAGAAATGTGTTTTTTGTCTATTTTTTATCCCCCTGTTTAAAGGGTGATCAAAAACTCTTTCTAACCTTTGAATGCGTCAGCGTTGAGGCTTTGCCCTCCCACGCGTGACGGATAAAAGCTTCTTCCATTTCCTGATTGTGAACAATCGACAGAACGGCCTTATCTAGCATTAAGTATTTTTCGGCTATTCTTCGAATGTCCTCTGCCGAAATCGATTTAATTTTATCAGCAAGCTTGAGACTAAAATCAAAACCGAGGCCGTACATTTCATCGAGACCAAACATCATGGCCTGAGACGAAAACCGTTGCATGTCGAGTGCAATTCTACCCAGCAAGTACTGCTTTGCTCGGGCCAACTCCTTTTGAGACATCGCACTCTCGACAGTGCGTTCGAGTTCTTTTCGAATTCCGTGAATAGCGACTGGAAGTTTCTCTGGAGAGCAGCCAATATAAACCCCGAACATTCCAGTCTCCACATTATCTGATTGTAGCGGAGCAACTGAGTATGCCAAGCTCTGACGATCCCTTAGTTCAAGGAACAATCGCCCGCCTTGTCCTGCGAGGCACGAATGAAGCAGTTTCAAGGCAAATCGATCTTCGTTTTTTAGATCGGGCCCCAAGAACCCAACGAGGATTTGTGACTGATGGAGAGGTTGTTTCGTTTCACAGACCACTGCTAGTTCTCTCGCAGGGGTGAGCGAACGGGGCTGAGCCAATTTCGCTCCTCCCGAGGGCAATCGGTGAATAATCTCAGAGATCTCCGTTTCCCAACGACTTTTATCAAACGATCCCACTGTAGAAACGACTACGCCAGCTTGGTGAATATAACTTTCATAGAACTTTCTTAAGTCTTGAGTTTTGAGCGAACTGACTGTTTCCAGAGTACCCAAGCCCGAGCGTCCATAAGGATGATCTCCATAGAGAGCTTTGGCAAAGTTGAGTTGGCAGACCTGAGCGGGCATATCCCTTTCAGAGCGAATATCCTGAAGCAGGATGTTCTTTTCTATTTCAAACTCATCTTCAGGAAAAGTGGGATTTAACAGAATGTCGGTCAAGAGTGGCTTTACCGAAGGCCATTGCTTGGACAGGAACTCTAGGCTTAATCCCATGGTGTGTCTTCCCACATAGGCGCTGATCGAAGCCCCCAGGGAGTCTAAAACATAAGCAATTTGTTTTGAGTGATAGTGACGAGTTCCGCTCGTCCAAACTCTTTGGAGAAGATTTCCCACTCCCAGCTTGTCACTGGATTCTTCTCTTGAGCCCCCCGGGAAAATAATTTTTACGGAAACAACAGGCAAATGATTCATCCACTTTTCAACGAAGCGAACTGAGCTTTTCTTGGTTAAGCAGATTTCGGGAGATTTCGATTTTACTGCCGCTTCCTTTTTGGGGACTGAATTGAGTATGTCGGTGATGGACTTCGTGTCGATTTTGTAACCTACGGGGTGTACTGCACTCAAAACTGGCTTTTCCAATAACATTTTTTTTAGCGCTGAATCACATTCGGAAGGGTGAACAGCCATAATCGAATCCAGATATTTTTGCTCAGCGTTTGGATCTCCAAACTGAATAAAGTAGTATCCGAGTCGGCGTGCGTATCCTTCGACTGTTTCTTTTCCAGCGATGACTTCAGCTTCGAGTGAAGATTTCACTCGTTCGATTTCAGTTTCTGAAAGCCCTCGGGAAGAGAGCCGATGTAAGAAAGCTTTCAATTCTTTTAGCGCGGGTTCGAAGTTTTCGGGGGTTACTTGTAGCCCAATCGCTGCCATTCCACATCGTGCAGTCGCAACCAAGCCCATATTGACGTCTAGTGCTAGCTTCATGTCTTTTACCATGTGTTGGTACAGAAGCCCACTTTCGCCTTGGCCAAGAGTAGTGCATAAAACATCCAGTGGAGGAATCTGAGAATCAGAAAGGGCAGGGGCAGGCCAGGCAAGTTGGATTGCACACTCTTTGATGTCTCTTTCTGCTGTTACTACTTGGGGCTTTTTCGCAGAAAAGTAGTTGGGAACTTTTGGTATCGAGGCATTCTTTTTTTTCTTAATCCCCCCAAGTTTTTTTTGCGCAAGAGCCAGAGCCTCTTTTGTGTTGATGTCTCCTACTAAGAAAAGACTGATAGAACCCGCATGGTAGTGCTGAGCAAAATATTGTTTCAAAACTTTGTGGTCTATTTTTTTTACGGTGGTATCAAACCCCAAGACCGGTCGACCATAGGGACTTCCCGGGAAAAAAGTTTTCCAAAGATTATGAGAAACTGTTCGGTAAGGAGAATCCTGAGAGCGCTTGATCTCTTCGAGAATAACTTCTCGTTCTCTAAGCATTTCTTCTGAATCAAAAGTGGGGTTTTGAATGGCATCGCAAATAATATCGAGCCCCTTTTCAAAGTAACGGCTACCGAGGGTAGTGTAATAGACCGTTTCTTCGAAGGAGGTGAAAGCATTAATCTCCCCGCCACAGCTTTCAACTTCCAGAGCGATTTCTCCTACTTTTCTTTTTTTGGTCCCTTTGAATAGGGAATGCTCCAAAAAGTGAGAAATTCCTGCCACTTTATCTGTTTCATAGGCGCTGCCCCGACCGATCCAGGCTTGAACACTCACTACGGGTGCGGCATGGTTTTCTACGACAAAAACTGGTATTCCATTTTTAAGTGTGTATCTTTCGATCATGGTAAGCCCCTTTCAGGAAATTACATTAAACCCCAGACCTGACTCGTTGACAAACCAGTTTGGTATTTATCTGCATGTACCGTTTTGCGTTCACAAGTGTTCCTATTGTGACTTTTATTCCTTTACGAAATACAGCGCTGGGGATTTCGTTCCGTTTGTTGAGAGTTTGGTGCGCGAAGCAAGAGGCGCAGCTCAGTGGCTAAAGACTCAGAATCGTTTGCAGCATCCCGTCACAAGTATTTTTATTGGAGGAGGAACCCCATCGCTTCTGCCATCAAAACACCTTAAAAATTTGTTTGAAGTTTTGGCTCAGGAGTTTCCCTGGGATCCCCAGATTGAAATCACCCTCGAAGCAAACCCAGAGACCATTACCGAGGGCTTAGCTGAGAAATGGAAAGCCGAAACCCCCATTAATCGCATCAGCATGGGGGCTCAAAGCTTTCAACCGGAATATTTGAAAGCACTCGAACGGCTCGGTTCCGCCGAAAAAATTTGTGAAGCTGCTGGAATTTTAAAAAAGTCCGGCTTTTTAAATTTTAATTTAGATTTGATTATTGGAATCCCACAACAAACTCCAGCTCAGATAAAAAAAGACATTGAGTGGGCAGTCGAACTGGGACCGACTCACCTCAGTAATTACAATCTGACCTTAAAGCCGGGACACGCCCTTTTTAAGAAGTTACCAAATGATGATGATTCCGCTGATCTCTATGAAACTGCCCGCCTTACTTTGAAGGCCTGCGGTTATGAGCAATACGAGATTTCAAATTACGCCCGCCCCGGATTTGAATGTACCCACAACTTACTTTACTGGACCGGTGGTGATTTCTTGGGGTTGGGACCTTCAGCAGCGAGTCGATTTTTTTGGGATGGAGTTTTCCAGCACCGAAAGCAACTTGCAGACTATTCTCAGTACCTCAACCAGCAGGCATTTGAAGCTGTTCCGTGGAATATTAGCTCACGAGAACAAACTCAATTAGAAGCTCTTTTTTTGGAGCTCAGGCCGAACAAAGGCATCAATGTCGAACGGTTTTTTAATAAGTATGGCCTTGATCTCACCAAAAGTTCAAAGCTTCCCATGCTTGAAAAAACAGGATTTGTAGAAATGCAAAAGCCGACCCTTCGTTTAACCGATAAGGGTCGGCTTGTTGCGGATACTCTTGTTTGTGAGTTGATTTAGACGAGCGCCTTAAAAAGGAACCTCATCATCCATCATTCCACCACCTGCTTGAGCTTCCATGGAAGGAGTCTCAAAGCTAGGAGCTGCAAAGTCGTTAGAGGGAGCTGATTTTTCGCTAGCTCCACCCAAGAACTGAACATTAGAGGCTACGATTTCTGTGGTGTATCGCTTGTGGCCTTCCTTATCGGTCCACTCACGAGTTTGGAGTCGGCCTTCGACAAAAGCTTCTCGACCTTTGGATAAGTATTGGCCACAGATTTCCCCGAGTTTTCCCCAGGCTACAATTCGATGCCATTCGGTTCTTTCTTGTTTCTGTCCGTTTTTATCGGTCCAGTTCTCGTTAGTCGCGATACTGAAAGTCGCGACTGAACCACCAGTGGTGGTGTAGCGCACTTCAGGATCTTTTCCTAAGCGACCAATTAATAAAACTTTGTTTAACCCGCTGGCCATAGTAACTCCTAGTGTTGAACCCTTTATGGGAAATTTGAGTTATTTTATTAAGATCCGAGTACACTAGAGTCAAGAAATAGGGGAAGCATTGAGGAGAATTATGGCTCGAACTGTTATTTCCAGGCGCACTCCCATCTTTTTAGGGCCGGTTTGTTCTACTCCATTCCAACGCTGCATCGCGAAGGGAATCGATTTAGTACTGGTAATGGTTGTTTTTTTTGTGGGTAAGACCCTTTGGGGTCCCCTTGGTCCCTTGCTGGGGGCTTGTTACGCGGCGGTCCAGGATTCCTTTAGCGATGGGCAGAGCGTCGGTAAGAGAATTATTGGTTTAAGGACTTTGGATGAAGGAACCGGAATAGCTTGCTCCGCGGCGGGTTCCTGTATGCGAAATTTACCCCTGGTGTTAACGGTTCTTTGTGCAACCATTCCGGTAGTTTGGGCATTTGTGCTCCTTGCCGCTCTCTCGTTTGTTTTTTTGGAGATCTATCTGATTTTTTCCTTAGAAACGGGAGTTCGACTCGGTGATGTCATGGCCAACACGCTGATAGTCGAACATTTTGAACTGCATCCTGAAGAACCCGTCGCTCCTTTATAAACTCACCTAGGACGACAAGCTATTTCTAGGTATAATTAATAAAAGCACATCTGTACCCCTCAAGGGATTCTAGCTCTTAAGTTTCAAACAATTAGCTTGGTTTCAAACAGAGGAAACATGCGTTTTCTGGATTCACTTTTGAAAAAACAATTGGTCGGCCTGGATATTGGCATTTCTGGGATCAAGGCCGTTGAAATCAGTTCAGAAAAATCACCTCGTTTACTCGCGTATAACCGAATTCCGTTGAACTGGGACACGATTTCGATTGAGGGCGAAATAAAAGATCGAAACGCCGTGGTTCAAGCGCTTAAAAAGCTTTTCTCAGTCGGCAATTTCAGCTCAAAAAATGTGTCTGTCAGCGCCTTTGGCCGTTCCATTATCAGTAAGAGAATCAGCGTTCCGATGATGACGGAAGAAGAACTCGATGACCAGCTGTACTGGGAGGCTGAGCAATACATTCCCTTCAATACGGATGAAGTGAATCTGGATTTTGCGATTTTGGGACCCAATACTCAAACACTTGCGCAAGAACCCAAAATGGATGTTCTTTTGGTCGCGGCTAAAAAAGACTTTGTCAATCTGCTCAAATCCTTAGTGAAGGAGGCTGGGTTAAATCCCGTGATTGTGGATACTCAAGCTTTCGCCTTGGGAAATGCGTTTGAGTTCAATTATCACTCGTGGCTTAAAGAGCACGGCTGCACAACTGCAGTTCTCATCGATTTTGGTGCTGGGTCTACAAAAATTTCAGTGATGGAGGGATACCAGACCACATTTTCTCGAGACATCCAACAATGCGGTACCCAGTGTACAGAAATGATCATGGAAAAATTTGGAGTGAACTTAGAAGATGCTGAGCGACTCAAGATTGAAAAAGCCTCCGATCCCAGCATCAAACCGATTTTGATTGAATACAGCCATTTAATTGCAGATGAAATTTCGAAATCAATAGATTTTTTTTTGAGTCAGGCCACTGACCGATCTGTAGATGCTATTTTTACTTGTGGGGGAGGAGTGAATCTTTTTGGACTGAGCGAAGTGTTAAAGGAAAAAATGCCAGCTCCAGTCTATTTGTTAAACCCACTCAAGCATATTGTCGGAACAGGAGATCAGGTTAATCAAACTGCCTTACAGGAAATTGCCTGTCTAGGGGCTGTGGCAACTGGGTTGTCTTTGAGAAAGTCAGGGGATCACTAAATGATACGCATTGATTTAGGAAAAAACCCCGAGCAGAGAAGAGCTTCTTCAAAAGGTAAATCTCTGAAGGGCTTGGCGTTGCTCGACTACTTAAAAATAGAAAAGACAGATGTTGGCGGAGTTTTATTGCTTTTAGGAGCAATTGCTTTTGCCTTTTTGCCTCATCTCTTCGTGGACCAATTTAAAGAGCGAGCTCAACAAGCACATGAAGCAACTAAAGCGCAACTCTCAGAAGAACAGAACGGCCTCAGACAAGACATCGCGAAGTATAATTCTTACAAAGCAGAACTAGAAAATTTTGAGAAACAAAGTTCACTCCTGGCCCAGAGACTAGCAGCAGTGAACGAGCTTCTCTCCTCACGAAGCGGCCCCGTAAATACGTTAGATGCTGTCGGACAGAGTCTTCCCGTGGGGGCTTGGTTAAATCAAATAACTTTGGCTGCTGAGCCTGAACCCTCTCTTCAATTTACAGGGTCTGCTTATTCCAGCGAGGATGTGACCGATTTTGCCGAAAAACTCAGCAACTCAATTTATTTTCAAAACGTAGAGTTAAAAGAGGTCACTGGAGAGCGAGCTGCAGGAAAGGAAGACATTAAAAACTTTTCTTTCTCGGCCGTTCCCAAAGCATTTAAGAGCTTTAAAAAGGAACAAAGAGAGACGGCCTCTAGAAACCAGAGATGATTATGAGAGCAATTTTGAGAAATAAAGTAATGAGTGCACTTCTCATTCTTGTTGGGGGAGCAATCTATGGCGCTTATTCCTTCTCCGAATTTATTAATGGTCAGGCAAAATCGATGTCTGAAGAAATAACGAATATGGATCGTGAGATTTCCAGTCTTAAAGGAGAGCTCAACAGGATTAAAAAGTTTGCGGAAAATATTCCGGCAGTGAAACAGAGTTTTCGAGAACAGAGCTTGCAGTTGGACTCAGTATTAGAGTCTATTCCGCGTTCTTTCGAATTTAATACATTATTAAAAAGGTTCAATCTGCTAGCACAGAATGCGGGAGTGGAGGTTGCCAGTTTTAGACCCCAATCAGGCGAGTCTGAACAGGGGTATTTTAAAAGCGCTACTATCGATTTGAACATAAAAGGCGGATTCGTTCCCACGCTCGTCTTTTTAGATCAGATTTCTAAGCTAAAGCGCGTTGTTGCCTTCGATGAAATACGGATGACCGTAACTCGGGGAGCTGCAACTCCGGGGAAAGAAACATCCAGCACGGATACCGTTGTTAAGTTACGTGCTTATCGATTGAGTGACACATGAGAATTGAAAGAGTTTTAATTTTGGCTTTTCTGATGACGATGAAGTCAGATTCCCTTTGTCTTGCAGGGGATGCCAGCTCCGTTTACTCGCCCATTGGCAAACGGGATCCATTTCAGATTCCCAAATTGAATCTTCGAGATCCCGCCTCAACAGAAGAAGGTTTGTTTCACTTTCAGGTTGAACAATTTGAGTTGAAAGCCGTGTTAAAGAGTGCGGAATCCAGTCAAATCCTCATCGCAGATCCCAAGGGGAATACTTATATTTTAAAAGAGGGAGACGAGTTGGGGCGGGGGCGCGCTACGATCAGTCGAATTTTGGATAAAGAAGTAATTTTAACGGAAAAAGTTACCAATTATTTGGGAGTTCAGGGGCTCACAGAAAAAGTTCTGTCCCTACCCGCAGACGAAACGTCGAGCGGCAAATAAAGGGGGGTGTTTATGACTCAAAAGTTAAATTGGCTGGTTTTGGTATTTTATCTGACATCTTCCTTGGGGCTTGGGGAATCTGCTCGTAAGAAACAAGCTGCACCAGAACTTGTTGTCCCTCAGTTTGACTTTGAAGGCGGGGGAAGTGGGACCCAGCGCGAACCTGCAAATCAGGATGAAGCCAAAGATTTGCTGAGTGAACTCGAAGGTCTTCTAGAGAATCCAGCTCAAAGAGATGCAAAAACTCAGTTGGGAATACCGGAGGGGCTAATCGATCCCTTGCCTCAGATGAAAGCGGATATCCCAATTAAGAATCCTGAGAAAGTAGAATCGGTGAAAGTAATCCCTCAAAAGAGAACCACCCCAAAAGTGGTCGCCAGAGCTCCGATTCAAAAACCAAAAAAGAGTGTTAGACAAACTAATGAATTAGTTTCCGTTGATTTTTTTGCTGAAGAGAAGGCTCACAAGATCGTTGTTCAAGCATCAGGGGCATTAAAGTATCGCATGACTCCTCAGAAAGATTCGAAGCAGATAGTTTATGTTTTCGAAAAAACAAGTGCTCCGAAAAAGCTCCGTCGATCCTACGACACGAAAGAGTTTAAATCCGCCATTCTGAATTACAGCCTAAACCAAACAGTAAAAAAGAAAATTCCCTCGACTCGGTTGGTGATTCAATTTCGGGACTTTCAGCTTCCAAAAGCAATCTTAAGCGACAATCGGCTTGTTTTGGAGTTTGAGGACAAATCAAAAAAGAAGACCGAGCGCCTTTTAGCATCTGAGCTTCCTAATACTTCGTTTGGAGAAGAGGCTTTTGATTCTGGTCGTGGGTATCGGGGAGAGCCCATTGAAAAGCTAGAACTCAAAAACACTGATGTTGCCGAAGCGATTAAATTAGTTGTCCGCTCTTCTGGCTACAATGTCGTTTTGGGAGATGATGTTAAGGGCAATATTGGGTCCTTAAGTTTGCAAAACATTCCCTGGGATCAAGCCTTACACATCATTCTTCAAATGAAAAAGTTGGGCTTCGTTCGAAAAGGAAATCTGGTTCGAGTAGCAAGTTTAGAAAGCCTTAAAGCAGAGCAGGCGCAGTTAGAACAACAAGAAGAATTAGAACCCCTCAAAACGGTGCTGATTCCCGTCAGCTATGCAAAATCTTCTGAACTAGCACCTAGAGCACAGCCCTTTCTGTCAAAGAGAGGGAAATTAGATACAGATGAGAGAACCAATACAATTATCATAAGAGATGTTGAATCGGTTGTTTCGCGCCTTCAAAAACTTTTTGCCGTTTTGGACACGCAACCTCCAGCAGTTTCTATTTCTGCTAAGTTTATAGAAGTTAAAAAGGGCTATACCCAATCTTTGGGGTTGGGCATTCTAAATCTGGCTGGCCAGACTTCTGGAATCAATTTTGGATCGGCCCAAGCAAGTATTGCCGGGCCGGGATTTGAAGCTCTTCCCACGGGAGGGACGATCAATCTATCAGCTCCAAAATTTGCAGCGCTTCAAGCTCGATTAATATTGGGTGAGACAGATAAGAAGGTCAGAGTGTTGGCCAATCCCACTATTACTGTGCAACAGGGCCAGCAGGGCTCAATCATACAAGGTAAGACAACGGACGTTCCGCAACAAGCAGCAGGCCTAGGAACGGTCACCACCGGCTTGACCCAAACCGCTAATCTTTCTCTTAATGTGAGACCTATCGTTTCCAACGATGGTTCTATTGCCTTGGACACTAACTTGCTGCAGGAAATTCCGCAAAACAGCCTCACGACACTTACGAAAGATACACGGTCTATTAAGACCCAAATCATTCTTCAAAATGGAGATACTGCGGTTCTTGGGGGCATTTTTTCGGGACAAGAATCAAATGACAGCACGGGGGTACCGTTCTTAAGAAACCTGCCGCTTTTGGGAGCTCTTTTTTCGAGCCAGACGACTGCTATCGATCAGAACGAAGTCCTTATTTTCATAACGGCTAGAATTCTAAATCCAGAATCTGCCTTTAAACAAAAGATTTAAATACGAGGGGCACAGCATGGGATTGTTCATTTTCTTCCAGGTGGTTTTTGATCTCGCGGTTATTGGAACTGCTATTTGGATTTACCTCAACAAAAAGGAACTCCTGACAGTAAGTAACCAGGCTGATTCGCAGCTTTTGGAGGAATGGAAAAAAAGCTGGGAACTCGAAAAAGAAACCCAAGCACAACAGCTGTCCTTGCAGTTGCGTTCCATTCGGCTGCTTTACGAGCAAACGAAAAAACTCGTAGATGAAAAGGTCACAAACTTTTCTCAGTTTCCTGTAAGCCAAGAAGAGAATGAACTCAAAACCTTGGTTTCCGAGAAACCCCAGCCAGCGATTCCCACTTTGATTGAATTTGAGGCCCAAAAAGAGCGGTTGAAGCAAGATTCCAACCTGGATTTGAGAAGTCTTCTTTCCGATCAGCTCTGCTAGGTAAGTGCCTAATATTGCACCCCTATTTTACCAGGTCCGTTCGGGGTCTTTCTTTATCATCAGAAGTTTTTGCCTTGCCGCAGAATTACTGTTGACAGTCTCGCCTCCTCGGAAAAAAATACTCTTACATCATCAAGAGCAGTTAGCTGGTTTTTAAGATTCCTCATGGTGATGGGGGATTGGGCAGACCGCGTCATTTCTTGACACTTTGTCGCTTTGGGGGTTGGATGCGGAAGTCGTTGAGTGACGTAAGGAGCCCTTGTTAGAAAACTTTAATTATAACCTTTCAGGTTGGGGGTAAAAAATAATGGAGAAGGCCAAAATTATTAAGCGTTATCAAAACAGAAAACTCTATGACACTGATGCTAGCTGCTATGTAACTTTAGACGAAATTGCTGAAATGATTCAGCAAGGTGAAGAAGTTACTGTCGTGGACAACCGAAATCAGAAGGACATTACGGCCTCCACTTTGACTCAGATCATTTTTGAAAAACAGAAACGTTCCGAAACTCCGGTGCCGATTTCTACACTTCGACATATCATCCAAACTGGCGATGGTTCTTTCAGCGCATTTTTAGCAAAAGGCACTGAAGCCAATCAGATGGATGTAATTCGCCAGCTTGAAAGTCAAGTTCGTGAACTTACTTCTAAGCTAGAAGGCGTAGAGCGAAAAACTGTGGTTGCTCCTGGTGCAAAAGAAGTTCCCGTCACCAGCATGCACAAAACAGTAGAATCTTAATAAAATCAGATATTTAAACAAATCCAACCCCTTCGAAAGAAGGGGTTGGATGCGTTTTGAGAATCTGCGATAATGTAAGGGCTCCCCTGTCGGGTGCGTGAGTCACGAAATGGCTCTGACCTACAAATAGATTCATCGGGAGCCTTCCCTTATTGCGGTGTGCAAGCCTATCACAGAATAGGAAGCCTAAAGCAGTAACCAAGGCGACCACCTAACTCTTTGGGTTAGGAGCATTAGGACCACGGCTTTAAGGTGGGGGAGCAGTATGATTAGCGATAGTAGTATTAAATGGATTGAAAATCTGGCCGAGCAAGAAGGTTTAATTCTAGCAGGCAAGCTTCCCAACTTAGATATTTCCCGTACTCGCGACGAAGTCCTAGCCGTCAGTACCACTTTATTTATCAGAGATTTAAAGACCCAGTGGCTTAGTTTGTCCAAGCTTTTCAATTCTCGAATGAAAGAGCCGTCTCTGTGTATTTCCTGGGGAGAGCTAAGTGATCGGCCTGATAGTTTTTTCCTTGAGCGAAACTCTGTCCGATTAGTAATTAGCTCAAGCCGTTCAGGAACCATCCAAATTAAGTGTGAAAAGCCCGCACTGGATACCTCCTCAAGAACGAGCACCCTTTTCTCGGGAGTTTTAGAAGCGAGATTTTCAAATTTCGATGAAGTTACTTGGTACTTTTTAGAAAAGCCAATCACGGTCGAACAGTTTTCCCGCTACTATCTAACTGAGTTTTTGCAAAGCAGTCGCGCATTTGATCGCCTCTTTTAGTTTTTCTATAAAATCCTGAATTCAGAGTCCGCTTTTTGAACCTCGCTTCTCCCTAAGTGTTACTTCTTCAGCTCGCACCGTTGGCTCAGTCCTAGCAAAGAATCTGTCTAGGAGGACTCCGATGCTAAGAACAAATCAAAAGGGACAGGGACTAGTTGAATACCTCGTCTTAGTCTGTCTGATAACCATCAGTTCAATTGCTATTGTCAGTGTCGTAGGAGCCAACATCAAAGAGCTCTATGCCAACGTTGCCCACTCACTTCAGGGAAAAAAGAAATTTGATTTTACTGAGGTCCAACGGCCGATGATCCAGGGACGTTCCATGGACGACTTTACCGAAGGCGCACAAACATCGCAGAAAAAATCTCGAAGTTCATGGTTGGACTAATAAAAAATAATCGGGGTTTGTTTCTAGTAGAGGCTGCAATGCTCTTAATCCCAGTTGTCTTGATGCTTTTCCTGCTTTTAGAAGCGTTTAGGCGAGAAGTTTTTCAGTTGCTGCTTATCCATATCACCTGTTCAGAGGTTCGCGCTCTGGCTCTGGGCGAAAACAAAAATATCATCGAAAATGAGAACCGTAATTTCCTTATGTCAGCTCTTGGTAGCGTCTTGGGCGAACAAATCGAAAGAGAATCAAAAAGAAGTTTAAAGAGGGTCACTGAGCCCATTGAGCTCCGCTGGCTGAAGGTTGGTAAATTCCCTGGGGGCCTATCGGAACGCTGGCTTCGGTATGAACAACTCCTGTCTTTTGAGCTGCGGAGCCAGAAAAAACACCATCAGGAGATCATTAAGAGATGTTTATTTCCCTTTTCCTAGCGGTTATCACGCCCATTGTTTTTGGAGCTGCTTGGATCGGAGAGTTGTATTATCGCGAATTAGATTGGCAAGAAACTCAAATTATTTTGGATAATACTGCCATTCGACTTGGCCAAAATGATCTGGAAACAGTTCAAAGAATAGAACAGGATAGAAAAACGATCAAACTCCTGCATCCAAAGTTTCATCAAAGTCTCGCCTGTAGTTTAGTCCCCGCAACTGCAATCGGATGTGGAAAGTTAGCTAAGACCCTGAGGGCCACCATCCGGGGGATTAATCACGCATCTGGAGTAAAAGCCAAACTTGGTTGGGAAAGAGGGACTGCGATAGTAGACCACGAAATCAATAAAAGTCCGCAAAAATTTATGTTGGAGCGAACCACAGAACTTGTTTTGAGGCAGGCGCGCTGCTCAGTTTGTGGTGAGGTCGAGGGTTTAATTTTAACTAACTTAGAGCAAGCTAAAAGCAGGCTCTTTGAAATGGATAAGAGGGGGTTAAGCACCTCAGTCTCCTTGGTTAGCGAAGGCGCAAGCAGATGGAATTACCGCTTATGGGCAAAATAAATAGAAATGAAAAGGGGATGCTACTGATTGAGACCATTCTGATATTTCTTATGGTCTTGGCAATTATGAGAGCGGGCTTTGAAACCTACTTGCATCCGTTTAAGAAATCGCTGGAGCGCGTTTCAAGTGAAAGAATTCCCTACCACGGAAAAATATTATGGAGAGATTGAGACAACTAAAAAAAATTTGGCTGAAAAGACCCCTCCTTTCAAGAGTGTGGATCCTTTTTGCCTTTCTTTTGGTGGTTAGTGTTGAACTTCACCACTTTCTGAAAGATTCATCGAGCGGACAAGTACGAAAACTTGCGGCTAGGAGAGATTTGAAGCCGGGCATCATCTTGAGCCTTCACGATCTGACGGTTGGAATAGATGCTGAAACTCGTGGCGATGGGGGACTCACGTTCAGTGATCAAGAAATAGATGATGTTCTTGGAGCGCAGGTGACAGCGGAGATTCCTGCGGGAGCACTCATTTTAAGAACACAGATCCGGCAAAAAGACTCGGTGAAGTTTTCTAGGCGAGTCCCCAAGGGATACCGAGCCTTTTTAATAAGAACGCAATCACGCCTACCTCTGGAAATAGGTGACCGAGTCGATCTTGTTCGCAAAAGGACTGAACGGGGAGAAGAAAAACGTATCTTTTTTGAAGACAAAAAAATATTAGCCTTCAACAAGAGAGATACCTACCAAGAAATCCTGGTTGCGCTCACGCTTGAGGACATTACTCAAATGGAAAACTGTCTTGAGGACGAGTGGGTTGAAGTGATTTTGAGAAATCCACAGGACGAATCGAAAGCCGAGCGCAAAAAGGAAAGTGCTAAAGTCAGGAAAGCGCGATCAATTGAATTGTTGGAAGAGGGATAGAAATGACAAAATTAACACTAAATAGGAAGCGATTGGCAGGTTTGATGTGTTGGGTTCAGTCCCTCGCTTTAGCTGGCCCGCACCCCAAAAAAGTGGCTGAACCAGTTGGGCTCTTATGGACAGGAAGCAAAAGCAACAATCCCCTTTCACACCAGGCGAAAATCGAACGAGAAGTAACTGATGAAATTGAAAACAGTCTGCAGCGGAGAGTAGTGAAGGCCCATGCATCCTTCAGGATTCCGCCTGAAACTCTTCGTTTGGCAAAAGTTCGTAAAGAGTTAGTCAAATTAAACCAAAAACTTTCTCACAGAGCTTTGAGCGATAGAACCTTTTTCCAAAGTGACACAGTTGAAGCAGAGGCTCTCTCAACCGAAATAAACCGATATTGTTCCCAACTGCCTAGAGGCACCTTTGGTCCCGAGATCCAAATGTCCCGACTGGTCCAATCAGCTTGGTTTTGGCGAAAGCGAAATAAAAAAATGTTTGAGCGTCTTTGCCGGGAAGCAGCCGGTGTTCATCCCTTCAGAGAAGTAGACTTTAGCCGACTGTCAGATGAGCCTTTAAAGAGAATATTTGAAGAGAGTTGTCGAAGCGCAATTCAAGTTAAAAATTTAAAAAACTGTGAATTGCGACAGGGCGATAATTCTTTTGAGATTGAAACTCCGACATGGATCAACGGTTTCCCGGTTCCGACTCGAGGGAGAGAAATATTTCCTGGGCACTATTTGGTTATCAGACGTGATGAAGAGGGGA
Source organism: Pseudomonadota bacterium (assembly GCA_009927005.1). GTDB lineage: Bacteria > Bdellovibrionota > FAC87 > UBA2466 > UBA2466 > RFNO01. The sequence goes on along the minus strand of RFNV01000243.1, from coordinate 21,493 downwards.
TGGGATTTGAGCGAGTCATTGAATGCGGAAACTCAATCCAAAATGAAAGTGGCAAGGCATGGACACCGATCAGTGATCAGGTTCGAATTGAGCATCTCATTCCAGAGAAACTAGACGGGGTGAGGGATCTTCTGATTCTTGCCGAGGAACCCAAAGGAGTTGCAAGATATCATTTCGACTCACACTCTGGTCTAAGCGAATGGAACCCAAGACGGGAGGAGTTTGCCTCGGCAAAACCACCTTCTTTTTCCGCGGGGCCTAGTGAGAAGTGGTACAATAAAAAAATGTTTGGTGGGTTTTAGGTGCCCTGCTCGTCACGGGAGCTGTTCTGGGGATGAGAGGAGAATCGGAACCCCAAACACCATTCAAGCTGAAACTAAAAAACGGGCCCTAAAATGGGAAATAATAAAAAGTGGTTAGTTTTATTTTTTGAAAGTATCACACCAGCTCAGTGGTTTTTTATTATTACTGGCGCAATCACATTGCTTTTTATCAGACTCATGGTCGATTTCCACGAACGATCTAATCAGCGAAATTTTAAGAAAGAAGAAAAAGCAGGCAAGAGCAAAACGGATCTGATTAAAAAACCTTAATCAAAGCTTTCGTCGCTGTCTTTGTCTGGACCAATACCCACCACTGCGGAGTCGTCATCATTTAAATCTTCGAGGCTTTCGAATTCGGAAGATTCACTCACGACAAGTTCTCTTTCAGGCTCTTCTTCCTTTTCAACTGCGCGGGCCTTTTTTGAATCAGATTTTAAATTGATTTTGGGTTCGAAGTCTTGCGGTTCAAATTCAGAGAAGCATTTTGGGCAAGTAATAGGAAGCCGTTCAAAATCATAAAATTTGGTCCCACACTCAAGACAATTTCGCTTTTGACCTAAACGACCAGGCTCAATCGGCCCTAGAATTGGGCGTTTAGGAGCCACCGCAGCTTTTGCCTCTTTTGAGGATGAAGCGCTTTGTTTTTTTGAGGGTGCAGCTGTTGAAGCCTTAGTTTCTTTTTTCTCTGGGGCTTTTTTCTTTGGTTCGGCAACCGGCTTTTTTGCTTTTGAGGCTGCTTTTGCAGGTGTCTTTGCCTTCATTTTAGGAGCAACAGCTTTTTTAGCTGGTGCCGCTTTTTTCTTTTTAGCAGGCTTTTTTACTTTTAATTTTGCCATGGAACCAATCCTTGCCAGATTTTTCTTACTAACTATTTGCGATAATACGGTTTTTAGTGACACGTTAAAGAATGCCTTTTAATGGTGATCCTAGACCCCGTCAAGCTTCCAACCAGGGAAGTTAGTTGAAGGAGGTCAGTTCCTTAAAGTGTTGAAAACGTTTATCTATTTGCTCTTTTGAAATTCGAAGGAGCTGATTGCAGCCAAAATCCTCCACAATAAATGAAGCCATCACGCTGCCGAAGACCACAGCTTGCCTCAAGGCCTTTTTATCGGGGGAGGTTTGTCCACAGGAAGCCAAATACCCCAGAAAACCCCCCGCAAATGAATCACCAGCGCCGGTGGGATCTTTGACTTCGCTTAGGGGCAGTCCGGGTAGGCTAAAAGCCTCCGTTTTATTAAATAGAAGGGCCCCGTACTCTCCGCGTTTAACGACAACAATATGAGGTCCCCAGTTGCGGACCATCTCGGCCGCTTTCACCACGTTGTGGGTCTGAGTCAGTTGGCGGAGTTCTGCTTCATTGATGATCAAACAGTGAACTTTCGACAGAACCTGGATCAAAGCCTCTTTCTGACTTTGAATCCAAAAATTCATGGTGTCTAAAGCGATAAATTTAGCGTTGGGTAGATTCTTAAGGACCTTGTCCTGAAGAGAGGGCAGGATGTTACCCAAGAATAAAAATGGACTGTCTTGGTAGCTTAAGGGAACTTCGGGCGAAAAATGTTCGAAGACATTCAACTGGGTATCTAAGGTGGTTGCTTCATGAAGGTCGTAACCGTAACGGCCAGACCAATGGAACGTCTTGCCTTCGGAAACCGTGACTCCGCTGAGATCAATGTTTTTAGATTTCAAATAATCTAAATGGTCTTTCGGATAATCCTCTCCCACGACACTGATGCACTTTACCGGGCTGAAGTAACTTGCACTGAGAGAGAAGTGATTTGCCGAACCCCCTAAGATCTTACCGACACTTCCAAAAGGTGTTTCAATGCTATCAAAAGCAAGAGACCCCACTGCAACAATTGAACTCACGACTTACTTCCCCCTCTTTGCTAGAGCCTATTGAAGCGATTTTATTCAGGTAGAGCAAACTGGAAAAACAGATTGCGGCCTTTTCGCTTCACTTCTAAATAAACATGCTTAGCGGTTTTTAAAGCCTTTTTATACGCTGATATTGAAGTAATGTTTTGGCGATTTACTCGCACAATGACATCTCCCACTTCAAGACCCAACATGGTTTCTGCAAGCGAACCAGGCTCCATCCCTTTAATGACAACTTCTTTGCCTTTCATTCCAAGGATCAATCCAATTTTATCGGGTTCTTGTTCGTTCTCTGAACGTTCTTCTGAGCCCGCACCTGCACCTTGATCCTCTGGAAGAGTTCCCACTTTAACAGTGATGGCGCGAGATTTCTTATCTGCATAACCCATCACTTTTAATTTTACTGTTTGACCAGGTTTGAAATCACCAATTCGTCGCTGAAGCTCAGTGACTTCCTTTACGGTTTTTCCATCTACTTCCAAAACGACATCTCCCGCTTGAAGACCTGCAGTAGCCGCTGGACTTCCCTCTATGACCTCATGGATTCCGACTCCCTGCTTTAGCCCTAGGTCCTTTGCAAGTTCAGGATCAAGAGGTTGGATGTACACACCAAGCCACCCACGAACAATCTTTCCTTCTTTTAAAAGACGATTGACGATGTCTTTTGCAAGATTGGCCGGAATAGCAAAGCCGATCCCCATATAGCCACCGCTGCGGCTGTAGATAGCAGTATTAACCCCAATAATATTTCCATCGATATCACAAAGGGGGCCTCCCGAATTTCCGGGATTGATGGCTGCGTCGGTTTGCAGCATGTCCGCACGGAAGTCATTTCCGAGTCCCACCTGATTCCTACCTTTTGCGCTAATGATTCCCACTGTTACGGATTGATCCAAAGCAAAAGGGCTTCCAATCGCGATGGCCCAATCTCCGACTTCGGCAGAATCAGAATCTCCCCAAGCAGCGAAGGGGAGGTCTTTGGCTCCTTCGATTTTTAGAACGGCTAGATCAGTTTTGGGATCTGTGCCAATAATCTTTGCTTTCATTTCCGTATTGTCAGTTCCGATTCGGACCATAATTTCGGTGCCGCCATCGATCACGTGATTGTTAGTTACTACAGTTCCATTTTTATCAATGATAATTCCCGACCCCAAACTGGTTTGTGGCCCCGGCTCAGGCATCATATGGGGCGCTCCAAAGCGTTCGAAAAAATCCCAAAACGGATCTCGGGGAAATGGGCTGTCCTCATCATCTGGTCCAGGACTTTGGCGACGATTTCGGGGGCGTGGCATTTTAGGTTTTTTTACCCCGCGAGTGGCTTTAATGTTTACGACAGCCGGACCGACTTTTTTTGCAACTGATCGAAAACTCTCAGAGGTTTTTTTAAGAGCTGTTGTTCCGGCATCGTGATTGCCCGTGTCCGATCGAGTTTCTGCTGAAGCGGGATTATCTAACGGCGCTTGAACTTCTTCCTTTTTTGAGTCAGCGACCTGATAAAGGTACTGGGCACCCGCGTAGACACCGACGCTTGTTAAAGCGGCTACAATTCCTAAGGCAACATAAAGGGCAAGCCCCTTCAGTGGTATTCTTGGTTTTTCTTCTGACATGAAGTGGTCTCCTTATTTCGATGCTGCTTTTTTTGCACCCGGTGCAGCTTTTCGGAGAAACTCGAGTTCTCCTTTTGAATCAACACCTATCTCGACCGCATCTCCCGGATGGAATTCTCCCTCTAATAGACGCATCGACAAGGGATTTAGTATTAAATCCGTAATCAAACGTTTTAGTGGTCGCGCCCCGTACACGGGATCATAGCCTCTTTCGGCCAATAATTCCTTGGCCTTACGGTCCACAACCATACTGAGGTTTTTAGCCTCAAGCAACTTTTTTACCTGCTCGAGCTGAATGTCGACTATCTGCGTTAGTTGGGCTCTTTCTAAGTGGTGGAACACAATCAAATCATCCAATCGATTGAGCAGCTCTGGCCTAAAATGCTTTCGGACTTCACCCATAACAAGCTCTTTGGCTTTTTCGGGTTTTGATGTCTCAAGTAAATGTTGGCTTCCCAAGTTTGAAGTCAGAATAATCATCGTATTCTTAAAATTAACTTGAGTGCCTTGGCCTGAAGTCAAAATCCCATCATCGAGTACTTGCAGGAGGATATTAAAAACGTCAGGGTGTGCTTTTTCGACTTCGTCAAAAAGAATGACCGAGTAGGGACGTCGTCGAACTGCTTCTGTTAAAACTCCTCCCTCTTCATAACCGACATAGCCCGGGGGGGCACCCACTAAACGAGAGACTGAGTGTTTTTCCATGAACTCAGTCATATCGATTCGAATCATATTACTTTCGTCATCAAACAGAAATTCAGCAAGAGCCTTTGCTGTCTCTGTTTTTCCAACCCCAGTGGGACCGAGGAATAGGAAACTACCGATGGGTTTTTTCGGATCGTGAAGACCTGCAAAACTGCGTCGAACGGCATTACACACTGCTTTCACAGCCTCTTCTTGGCCAACAACTCTTTTCTTCAGTTCTTCCTCCATGCGAAGAATCTTCTCTTTTTCGCTTTCAAGCATTTTCGAAACGGGAATACCAGTCCATTTGGCAACCACTTCGGCTATGTCTTCCTCATCCACTTCCTCTTTGAGCATTCTTTTTTCGCGGCTCATTTGATTGAGTTCTTCTGTTGTTTTTTCTAAGCGTTTTTGAAGGTCGCCCAAAACCCCATATTTGAGTTCAGCAGCTTTTCCGAGATTTCCTTCTCTCTCTGCTTTTTCAGCTTGAAGTCGTGTGTTCTCCAGCTGTTCCTTGAGTTGCGAAGCTTGAGAAATTAATTCCTTTTCAGCATTCCACTGCTTTTTCATTTTTGCAATTGAAGCATTAAACTCTTGAATGTCAGATTCAATTTCTTTCCGACGCTCCTCGGACTGTGCAGAGGTCTCCTTCTTGAGGGCTTCTCGTTCAACTCCTAATTGAATAACTTTTCGTTCAACTTCATCGATTTCAGTGGGCAGACTATCGATTTCAATTCTTAATTTAGAAGCGGCTTCGTCGATAAGGTCGATCGCCTTATCCGGAAGTTGCCGATTGGTAATATACCGATCCGAAAGCTTTGCAGCTGCGACAATCGCGCTGTCGGTAATCCGAATTCCGTGATGGACTTCATATTTCTCTTTCAAACCGCGCAAAATAGAGACGGTATTCTCAACAGAGGGCTCCCCTACATAGACTTGTTGAAAGCGTCTTTCCAAAGCGGAATCTTTTTCAATGTATTGGCGATATTCATCAAGGGTGGTGGCCCCAACGCAGCGCAATTCACCCCGGGCCAGTTGCGGTTTCAACATGTTGGAAGCATCCATGCTTCCTTCGGCTTTTCCGGCCCCCACCACCGTGTGAAGTTCATCAATGAAAAGAATGATATTTCCCTGAGCAGAAGTTACTTCTTTCAAAACCGCTTTAAGTCGGTCTTCGAATTCGCCCCGGAATTTGGCCCCAGCAATGAGTGAACCAATATCGAGAGCGAGGAGGCGCTTTCCTTTCAGGCTTTCTGGAACGTCACCTGCCACGATTCTCTGAGCTAATCCTTCCACAATAGCGGTTTTTCCTACTCCAGGCTCTCCAATGAGAACGGGATTATTCTTGGTTCTTCGTGACAGAACTTGGATGACTCTTCGAATTTCACTGTCTCTGCCGATCACTGGATCTAATCGGCCATGTGAGGCAGCTTGAGTTAAATCGCGGCAATATTTTTCAAGGGCATTGTACTTTTCTTCGGGGTTTTGATCCGTCACCCGTTGGCTTCCACGAACTTTTTTGAGAGCGTCTAAAAAAGTTTGTTTGTTAATTCGGTTCTTGCTCAATAAGGATGCCACCGGGCCATCTTTTAATGAAAACAAGGCCAAAAATAGATGCTCTGTACTAATAAAGTCGTCCCGCAGGGCTTTTGATTCTTCTTCAGACTGCACTAGCACTTTATTGAGAGCCGGTGACAAATAGGTTTGTACGTTTCCGTGAACTTGGGGCTTTTTGTTAATTTCCTGCTCGACTTCTTTGAGTAACAGGGCAGGGAGTTTGGATTGGATCTTAGATAAGGATTCTGAGACCAAACTGTCTTCTTGATTTAACAAAGAAAAAAGGAGGTCTTCAGGGTCTACCGTTTGGTGGCTTTTTTTAACTGCCAGACTTTGAGCGTCCACAACTGCTTCTTGCGCTTTCACAGTGAACTGATTTAGGTTCATTCTTAATCTCCTCCCACATTGGCGGGTTTAATAAATAGTATGGAACTTTAGTGTGGAAAGTCAAAGTAACAGTCCTAAAAAAAATAATAGTTTCGGGTTCTTAGGCCTGAAAAAGAAAGTCAGGGATTATCCGTTTAGTCGGTTTCTGTACAAGTACAAAAGCCCCTACTTGAAGGGCTTCGTTTGGCTTCTTTTCGTGGATTTTCTAAATATCGTTCAGCCCCTTCTGATCAAAATGGCCATGGACGCGCTCGTTCCGGGTGCGATTAAAGCGGTCATACTGGCGGCAGTGGCCTACCTAGTCGTGATGATTCTTCAGTCGATTGGACGCTATTGGTGGCGGGTCTACCTGATTGGGACGGCCAATTACGTTGCTTCTGACTTACGGAAGGAACTCTATGAACACCTCCAAAAGATTCCTTTGATGCGGTACCAACGCTATCGGACGGGCGATCTGATGTCCCGAGCCACAAATGATATCGAATCCATTCGAATGGCTTTAGGCCCAGGAATTTTAGTCGCCTTGGACGCAGTCATCATGTTCATGATGCTCGTCCCCGCGATGTTGTGGCTATCGTGGAAGTTGACCCTTTTAACGTTTGCTTTTTACCCGCTGGTACCCCTGCTGACTGCCAAAATCGGAAACAAAGTAGATTTCTTTTTTGAGAAGATGCAGTCGCGACTCTCTCAGATGAGTGCTTACGCTCAGGAGACCTTTTCGGGAATTCGGTTGATAAAAGCGCTCGTACTGGAAAACCATTCTGATCGTAAATTTCGAGAACTGAGTGGTGAATTTGTGAGGGAAGGGCAGCGGCTTGCCAAGTACGAATCAGTATTTTCTCCAAGCCTCAGTTTTTTAACTCAAATGGGAACCTTCTTTATTCTTCTCTTTGGGGGAAAAGATGTCATAGCTGGAGCCATCTCAGTTGGAACATTCATTGCTTTCCAGAGGTTTGTCGTTCAGCTGTCTTGGCCGATGGAAGCTATTGGTTGGTCTGTAACGATGACTCGTGAAGCAAAAGCAGCTGAGCGCCGGATCGAACAAATCCTTCAAGAAAATCCTATTGAAGACACTTACCCAGCGCTTACCAGTGGCTCACTTGGAAAGGAGCTTGAAATTAGAGATCTTCATTTTGGATTTTCGAGAGAGAATGAAACTAGTTTTGCTCTCTCTCTTAATGGCTTAGAGATCCCCTTGGGGAAGAAGATCGGTTTGGTGGGGCCAGTCGGTTGTGGAAAAACTACTTTGTTCAACTTGCTCCTCAGGTTGTACGAGCCTCCTCCAGGAACTCTGTTCCTAAAAGATAAGGACATCAAAACCCTGCATTTGAGTGAGCTCAGAAATCGAGTTGCAAGCGTCGAACAACAAGTCACGCTCTTTGGCGAGAAAGTCGCTACGAATTTGGTCATGGGCTTAAAACGAGAGGCCAGTACTTTGCAGATGGAGCAGGCGCTCAGAGTGGCTGGAGTGTGGGAAGAAGTGTCAGCTCTCAGGGAGGGCTTACAGACATTTATAGGAGAAAAGGGAGTCACTTTGTCTGGTGGTCAGCGGCAGCGTTTGGCATTAGCCAGGGCGCTTTTAAGACAACCAGAGTTGCTGTTACTCGATGATTGTTTTTCCGCAGTGGATGTAGAGTGCGAGCAACAGATAATCGATCGTTTTTTTGAAGCTTATCCGAAACTATCCATTCTCTTTTCTTCTCACCGGCTCTCCGTAATGCCCCGAATGGATGAGATTTGGGTGATGGAATCAGGGAAAGTTATTTCCAGGGGCAAACATTCGGAGTTGATTCGGTCCTGTCATTTGTATCGCTCGCTCTGGAGAGAAAGCGAACGTGAACTCGAGCGTGAGCGCCTTGAGAGCGGAGGACTCCAACTATGAAGTCCAGGTTTCACTTCCAAGTTATCCTTAAATTATGGCCTCACATCAAAGAATTTAAATTTCGTCTTTTGGCGGGGGTATGCCTCATTGGAGTGACAACAGGTCTTGATCTCATCGCTCCTATCCTGATTGGTAAAGCAGCCGATGCGGTAGTCGCCAATCCTGCCAACGTAAAAACGCTAATGAGAATATGCTTAGGCTTCTTTTTAGTGATTTTATTTAAAGCTATGAGCGAGATGGGTCAGGCCTTCACGATACAGACTACCGGCTTACTCATCACGCAACGACTGCGACTCCGAGTGTTCGAACGGATTGTTCGTTTTCCAATGGCTTACTTTGATGAGCATTCGAGCGGGCGGCTTATTACACGCGTGATTAATGATGTGAGATCGTTGAGTGAGTTGTTTACCGCATCGATGTCAGTTCTTGCACTGGATGTGATGGTGATTATTGGAACTGTAATCGCTATGTTGATTTTAGATTGGAAATTGGCAAGTCTCATTCTGTTGACCTTTCCCTGTGTTGTTTGGGCCATTGTTTATTTTGGAGAAAAGCTCTCTGAAGCCTATCGAGAAGCGCGATCCAAACTTTCGGAAATTAATAGTTTCTTGGGCGAAAATGTAGCCGCGATGGCGACAATTCATCGACTGGGAGCTCAAGAGGCAAGAAAACAAACTTTTGAGGGGATTGTCGGGCATCACCAACAAGCGCTCATGAAATCCATTCATGCCTATGCTCAAGTCCAGCCGTGGGCGAATGTACTCAATGGAATCGCAATGGCTACCTTACTGGGAGTGGGCGGTACGTGGGTCATTCAAGGAAAAGTGAAAGTCGGAATCCTAGTCGCCTTCTTAGCCTATATTCGAAACCTCTTTCAGCCCATACGGGATTTGGTTGAAAAGTATAATGTCGTTTTATCGGCACTTGTTTCGGCTGAAAGAGTAGCTCATGTTTTTGACGAGGAGATTGAAGAAGAAACGGTTGGGTTAAATCCCCAAATCAATCGCCCCTGTGGAATTAAGTTTCAGGAAGTGAGCTTTACCTACCGAACTCGCGAGGAAAGGGCTTTAGATGATATTTCTTTTGAAGTGCCTCCAGGTAAGACGATGGCCATTGTTGGAGCAACAGGAAGCGGAAAATCCACTATTGCACGTTTGTTATTACGATTTTATGAGCCAACCCATGGAAAAATTCTCTTAGGAGATATTTCCTTAGATTGCTGGACACGCTCGACGCTCAGAAAACATGTCGGATTTATTCCTCAAGATGTTTATTTGTTCGAAGGTTCTGTTCGCGACAACTTAATGCTCGCAAATTCTGAACTCACTGATGCTTACCTAATAGAACAGTGCAAGAAAGCTCAAGTGTGGGATTTTATCGAAAAAAGAGGAGGCCTTGACCTCATGATTGATGAGGGGGGGCACAATCTTTCCTTAGGGGAGAAACAGTTACTTTCTTTTGCGCGAATACTTGTTTTAGATCCGGAGGTGTTAGTAATGGATGAAGCAACCGCTAGTCTCGACAATGCGAGTGAGGCTCGCTTAATGGTTGCTATTCGTGAGCTCTTAAAGGGCCGCACAGCTCTGATCATTGCCCATAGACTTTCCACTATCGAGAGTTGTGATCGTGTCATCGTTCTTGAAAAAGGACTATTAAAGGAACAAGGAACTATCCCAGAGCTTAGAAATCAGCGGGGACTCTTTGATAAGTTTTACCAATTGTATCAAGAGGGACCCGCGTGTTAAAAAAACAGCCGATGAAATCGCAAGTAGCCATTGTGATGGGATCTGATTCTGATTGGAACACCCTTAAGTCTGCTTCAAAAATGTTAGATCAGTTAGGGATTGGACATGATGTTCAAATTGTCTCTGCTCACCGCACGCCCGACCTTCTGTTTAAATATGCAGCAGAAGTGGAGTCCAAAGGAATTAAAGTAATTATTGCCGGCGCTGGAGGAGCGGCCCACTTGCCGGGTATGTTAGCTAGCAAAACCTGCGTGCCCGTATTGGGAGTCCCAATTGAAACAAGCACTCTGAAGGGGCTTGATTCGTTGCTATCGATCAACCAGATGCCGAAAGGGATTCCGGTAGGAACACTCGCCATTGGAGAAACGGGTGCTGTCAATGCAGCCCTGCTTGCCGCAGCTATTCTGGGGCTTCAGGATATGCAGATAAAAAAAGCCTTAACAAGCTTTAGAAAACAGCAAACGAAACGGGTTTTGGCGCTAGGCTCTCTCCGAAAGAGAAAGAAAAAATGAAAGTCGGTATTTTAGGTGGTGGGCAATTAGCCAGAATGTTAATTCTCGCTAGTCCGCACCTTGAATGTGAAGTTCGCGTGTATGCTCCCCCGGGGGAAAACAGTGTTGAAGGACTCTGTCCCATCACTCGGAAGAAATTCGATGATTCGGAAGGCCTGCGCGAGTTTATTTCCTCCTGTGATCGGGTCACCTACGAATGGGAAAATATTTCAATTCCTGAGTTAAGGGCAGCGCTCGAAGGGGTTTCTGAGAGACTGTTTCCCAGCTTGAAAGTGTTAGAGCTTGTCTCAAATAGATATACCCAAAAAAAAATTTTTACGACCCACGGGATTCCCACAGCTGAGTTTTCCTTCATTCAACAAGCATCTGAATTGGAACCCTCAGTTCTTAAGATCGGGGTGCCCGGCATTCTGAAGACTTGTCGTGAAGGGTATGATGGAAAAGGACAGAAAGTTATTCGAAAGCCTGAAGAGTTGAGTAGTGCTTGGAGTGAGCTAGGGGGTGTTCCTCTCATTTACGAAAAATTTATAAAATTTGAAAGAGAGTTGTCCCTAGTGGCGTGTCGAAATGCCCGGGGTGAAATGCGGTTCTATCCTCTTGTGGAAAATCTACATGTGAATGGAATTTTAAGACGGACGCTTGCTCCCGCGCCTGGTCTTTCGACCCAGCTGCAGCAAACAGCACAGGGGTACGCAAAAAAAATAGGAGAACTTCTCCAGTATGTAGGGGTGATGGCCTTAGAGTTATTTGAAACGGGAGGAAAACTCCTCATCAATGAAATGGCGAGCCGAGTTCATAACACGGGTCATTGGACTCTTGATGGAGCCGAAACAAGTCAATTTGAGAATCATTTGCGTGCGGGTCTTGAAGTTCCTTTAGGGGATACAGCACCGAAAGGCTACACAGCTATGCTTAATTTTATCGGGGAGGTTCCCACTCTGGCTGTCGAGGAACTCAAAAGGGAGGGTGTTTTTGTCCACCTGTACGGGAAAAAACCTCGATTAAATAGGAAAGTGGGGCATCTAAATATCACTGCAGATTCCCCTGAAGCGCTTTTCAAAAAACTTAAGGTTTTAGAGCCCAAAATAATCGATCAAGCCCTACAGCTACTCCCGAGCAGGGAGGAAGGTTTTTAAGGGCTTGGGATAACCGATTTGGAAACGGGTGAGGGGTTTTTCCGATTTTCTTTCTTTCAGCAGACTCAAAAGCATAGCGTTTTTTTAGGAGCTCTTCTGAGAGGAGCTCAGTCGCACCGTTGCAGAGTTCCATTCCTCGCCAAAAGATTTCGAAGCGCTCCCCCCAAAAATCTCCTTTGGGTTGCGATAAAGTAGAAACACTGGCCGGGTAATCATAAACAATAACGGGTCTATCTTCGGGAAGAGAAGGCTCTATTTTTTCAATCATGACTCTAAAGAAAATATCTTCCCAAGTGTCAGATGGAGATAAGCTGGTAATGCCGATTTCCTGAGCTTTTCGTAAAAAATTCCCAGAGGACTGTAGCTGGGCTAATTGCATTCCAGTTTTTTCCCGAAAAAGCTGATCGATCGACTTTTCCTCGAAGGATAAAGGTTTCTTTGAGAGTGTTTCCAAAAGTTCCTTCATGTCGCGACGGGTATCTTCATAAGTGCAGTGCGGCCGATAAAACTCTAGCATCGTAAACTCTTTAAAATGAATCGATGTATCGGGATCATCTCTAAAACACTTACAGATTTGAAAAATGGGTTCTGGACAGGTTGAAAGCAAAGCTTTCATTTCTATTTCGGGTGAAGTGTGGAGTTCGGCAGATTCGGTTACCGATGAAACTTTCAAGGGATCCAAAGCATTTTCAAAAGCACCGGCTTCAACGAGAGATGGGGTAAAAACCTCCAAAAAGCCTCGAAAATCAAAAAACTCTCGGATCTCACGAATAAAAAAAGCCCATTCTTTCGGAGGATGCACTGCTGCTTTCATGGTGAATACTTTGCCAAGCCTCTCTATCGAAGGAAAGAAAATTAAGGTAGCCTTAGCATATGGAATCGGGTTTTGCCCCTGAGCGGGTGGATAAACAACTTCAAAAACTTTTTCCCGAGCTGAGTTCCAGGCATATTGAAGAAGCTTTGGAAGCGGGATGGGTTACTGTAGACGGTAAGAAGGCCCGAAAAGGTGACCGAGTACGAGGACATCAACTCAATTGTTACTTACTTCAGGAGCATATTACGGGTCTGAGGACGGGGAATCCTGATCTGAAGCTGTCGGTGATTTGGGAGGGAAAGGGGGAGTGGATCGTTGATAAGCCCTCGGGAGTGCCTAGCCATCCTTTATCTCTTTTAGATCAAAATACGCCCACCCAATGGGCTTTTGCCCAGAATTCAGAAATGTGGAGAGAGTTTCCATCGGTCCAACCAACCATCACTCCGCATCGGCTTGATACGGGGACAAGTGGTCTTTTGGTTGTCTGTAAGACCTATGAGTCTTTTTTGCATTGGAGGGGCCGTTTCCAAGCCAAAGCCGTTCATAAAAAATACTTCGCTTGGTGCTTTGGGAAAGCCGCTTCAAAAAGTTTGCAAATAGAGCTACCGATTGCCCACTCTTCAAGTGACCCCCGGCTCATGGTTTCCGTTCAGGACCCAGCCCAAGAGAAAGTTCGTCCTCCGATTCAAGAGGCTTTGACGCTTGCAAAGCTAATTCGAGAGGAAAGGGGCATGAGCCTTTGGGAAATCACCTGTACAACAGGAGTTACCCATCAAGTGAGGGTTCATATGGCTTCCCAGGGGTTGCCTTTGGTAGGGGATAGTCTCTACGACCCAGAATATTTAAAGCGGCCTATCAGGCCCCAGTTTCACCAGTTGAGAGCTTTTGAGTTGAGCTGGGAAGGGACTACTGTCGTAGTCCCCACCGAGTCATTCTTTGCATGTCCTGCTACAGCTTAGCTTCTGAAGAGTTTACAGCTGTTTCAGCAGTCTGTTGTCCTACTGCCATGGGAGCAGCTTCAGCCATTTCAGCTTCTCCTTGGTGGACAACGATTCTTGATTTTCGGTATTCATCCAAGCCTGTTCCAGCTGGGATGAGTCGTCCCATGATGACGTTTTCTTTTAGTCCTCGGAGCGTATCCATTTTTCCTTGGATAGCCGCTTCGGTAAGAACTTTAGTCGTTTCTTGGAACGAAGCTGCTGAGATAAAGCTATTGGTACTCAAGGATGCCTTGGTAATACCCAACAGCAAGGGCTCAGCAACTGCGGTCTTTTTACCGAGTTTAGTAACCCGTTCATTTTCCAGTTCAAACTGCCACTTTTCCACGTTTTCACCATGGAGGAAGTCAGTTTCACCTGGATCAGAAATTTTTACACGCTTCAACATCTGTCGCACAATCAGTTCGATGTGCTTATCGTTGATGCGTACCCCTTGAAGTCGATAAACTTCTTGGATTTCATCCACTAAGTATTTCGACAAAGCTGTTTCCCCAAGAATTCTTAAGATGTCATGAGGATTTGCAGCGCCATCCATCAGGGCTTCACCAGCGCGTACATGGTCGCCTTCTCGAACGCTGATGTGCTTACCTTTTTGGATCAGATACTCATGTGGTTCACCATGTTCAGGTGTCACGATGAGTTTGCGCTTACCTTTGCTATCCTTACCGAAGGAAACCACCCCGTCGACATCACTGATAGCGGCAATTTCTTTTGGCTTACGAGCTTCAAAGAGTTCTGCCACGCGAGGAAGACCCCCGGTGATGTCCTTGGTCTTTGTAGTTTCTCGCGGAATTTTAGCAACCACGTCTCCAGGGAAGATCTCGTCTCCATCAAAAACTACTAAGTTAGCTCCAACTGGGAGCATGTAAGTAGCTTTGGTTTCATCAGAACTTCCGAGTACTAACAAGCGAGGTCTGAGGTCAGTATCTCGAGAGTCGATAATCGCTCTTCGAGACAGACCGGTCACTTCATCCACTTGTTCAGAAATTGATAGACCTTCTTGAATGTCTACAAACTGAACTTTACCGCCTGCTTCAGAAAGAACTGGAACAGTGTAAGGATCCCAAGTTGCGACGCTTTGACCCTTCTTAACTTTTGCACCATCGGTAACAGATAGTTTTGCTCCGTAAACGATTTGATAACGTTCACGCTCACGACCTGTGTCGTCCACAACTGCCAATTCGGAGTTGCGGTTCATCACAGTGAAAGTACCTGCTCTGTCTTTTACGACATTCGCACGAATTAACTTAATTGTACCTTCGTGTCGTACTTCCAAGGAGCTCTGTTCGGCACGTCGGCTTGCAGCACCCCCCACGTGGAAGGTTCTCATGGTCAGCTGAGTACCCGGTTCACCGATTGACTGAGCAGCAATGATACCTACCGCTTCACCGATGTTGACCAAATGTCCTCGAGCCAAGTCACGGCCATAACACAAGCAGCAAATACCAGTAATTGTCTTACAGGTGAGGCCAGAGCGAATAACCACTTTTTCGATGCCAGCCTCGCTGATCTGATCAACTAGGTTCTCATCGATTTGTTGGTTAGCCTGTACCAGAACCTTTCCGGAGTACGGATCGGTAATATCCTCGAGAGCTGTACGACCCAAAATTCGATCGCCAATTCCTTCGATGATTTCTCCGCCTTCTACCAGAGCGCTGATCTCAATCCCTTGAGTGGTCTTACAGTCAACTTCGCTCACCACTAAGTCTTGAGCAACGTCTACTAATCGGCGAGTTAAGTAACCCGAATGAGCTGTCTTAAGTGCGGTATCAGCCAAACCTTTTCGAGCTCCGTGAGTCGAAATGAAGTACTGGAGTGGATCCAGACCTTCACGGAAGTTTGCTGTAATGGGGGTCTCAATGATCTCGCCCGAAGGACGAGCCATCAAACCACGCATACCAGCTAACTGCTTAATTTGAGCCACGCTACCTCGAGCGCCTGAATCAGCCATCATGTAAATGGGGTTCAAGGAAGGTACAGCAACTTTTTTATTTAGCTTTGTATCAAAAACATAATCAACTGAAAGTTCGGCCATCAATTCTTCAGAGATTTGGTCAGTAATCTGAGCCCAGATGTCGACCACTTTATTGTAGCGTTCGCCATCGGTGATGAGACCTTCAGTGTATTGATTCTGAATTTCTTGAACTTCCTTATAAGCTTCACCTAAAAGCTCTGCCTTTTTAGCAGGGATTTTCATGTCAGACATACAAATGCTGACACCGCCTTTGGTGGCGTATTCGAAACCAAGAGAACGAAGCTTATCCGCTAGAATAACTGTGCGTTTGCTGCCCGCGGCTCGATAAGTAGCATCAACTAATGCAGAGAGAGCTTTCTTATCCATTACGCGGTTGTAGTCTTCAAACGGGATTTCCGTAGGGACAATTTCACGCAGAATCAAACGACCAGGAGTTGTTTCAATTCGCTTTCCATTGAGGCGACAATTGATTCTCGAATGCAGATCAACTTCTCCCACATGGTGAGCATAGATAGCTTCTGCAGGACCGGAGAATGTCTTTCCTTCGCCTTTTCCGCCCAATCGGAGTTGGGTCATGTAATAAATACCCAACACGATGTCCTGTGTCGGATCAATAATGGGTTTTCCGTAAGCAGGGGAGAGGATGTTGTTTGAGGACATCATCAAAACCCGAGCTTCGAGTTGAGCTTCCACTGATAGTGGAACGTGAACCGCCATTTGGTCACCGTCAAAGTCTGCGTTAAAGGTAGCGCAAACTAGGGGGTGAAGCTGAATAGCTTTTCCTTCAATAAGGACTGGCTCGAAAGCCTGAATACCCAATCGGTGAAGGGTTGGAGCACGGTTTAGAAGAACTGGGTGTTCTTTTACGACTTCTTCTAGAATATCCCAAACTTCTTCTTTTTCACGCTCAACCATTTTCTTCGCGCTCTTAATAGTCGTGACAAAGCCACGTTGTTCGAGCTTGTTGAAGATAAACGGCTTGAAAAGTTCCAAGGCCATCTTCTTGGGCAGACCACATTGGTGCAGCTTCAATTCTGGACCAACCACGATTACAGAACGGCCGGAGTAATCTACACGTTTACCCAGCAAGTTCTGCCGGAAACGCCCTTGTTTACCCTTCAACATGTCACTTAACGAGCGGAGCGGACGTTTGTTGGGGCCTGTGAATGTTCTTCCTCGTCGACCGTTGTCAAAAAGAGCATCAACAGCTTCCTGGAGCATTCTTTTTTCGTTTCGAATGATGATCTCAGGAGCATTAAGTTCTTGGAGTCGTTTCAAGCGATTGTTTCGGTTAATCACTCGACGATATAAATCGTTCAGATCTGAAGTAGCGAATCGGCCTCCATCCAGAGGAACCAGAGGACGCAAATCAGGTGGAATAACAGGAATTACTTCCAGCATCATCCAGTCAAATTTGTTATTTGATTGGTTGAAAGCTTCGATAACTTTCAATCTCTTCGCGAGAGCTTTTTGAGCTGTTTCGCTTGAGGTTTTTGCTAATTGAGCCCTGAGCTCTTTTGCTAAAGTTGGACCATCCACTTCTCGGAGCAGTTCTCTGACGGCGTCTGAGCCAATTCCAGACTTGAAGTCGCTTTTGTAAAGCTTTCGAGCTTGGTTGTGCTCGTCTTCGTTGAGAACTTCAAATTTCTTCAGGGGAGTTTTCCCTGGATCCATCACAACGTAGGCTTCGCAATAAAGAACTCTCTCAAGGTTTTTGAGAGTAATGTCCAAAACGGCGCCAATTCGGCTGGGCAGACTTCGCAAAAACCAAATGTGTGCTACTGGAGTTGCGAGTTCGATGTGGCCAAGACGTTCACGACGAACTTTTGACTGAATGACTTCAACACCGCACTTTTCACAAACTACTCCGCGGTATTTCATTCGTTTGTATTTACCGCAGATACATTCGTAATCTTTTACAGGTCCGAAAATCTTTGCGCAGAAAAGACCATCTCGCTCGGGTTTAAAGGTACGATAGTTAATCGTCTCAGGCTTTTTAACTTCCCCGTAAGACCAGGATCTGATCTTTTCAGGGCTCGCCAAGGCGATCTTTACGGCCTTAAAGGAAAGCGGATCTTTGGGTTTATCAAAGAAATTTAAGAGGTCTTTCATACGTTTACATCCTCAACTAATTCGACATCGAGTGCCAAGCTTTGTAGTTCTTTTACAAGAACGTTGAATGATTCGGGCAAGCCCGGCTCAAGAACGTTCTCGCCCTTAACGATGGCTTCGAACATACGGGTTCGGCCAGCGACGTCGTCCGATTTTACAGTTAGAAGCTCTTGTAAGCAGTAAGCTGCTCCGTAAGCTTCCAATGCCCAAACTTCCATTTCTCCAAGTCTTTGTCCCCCGAACTGAGCTTTACCACCCAGAGGTTGCTGAGTGACCAAGCTGTAAGGTCCAATGCTTCGAGCGTGAATCTTTTCATCAACCAAGTGATGGAGTTTCAAGACGTACATGGTTCCTACGGTTACATCGTGCTTGAAGGGTTCACCGCTGCGTCCGTCGAACAGAATCTGTTGTCCATTTTCTGGTAGTCCAACAGCTTTTAAGCAACCACTGATTTCCTCTTCAGTAGCACTGTCGAACACAGGAGTTGCTGTGAAGGCACCTGTCTTCATGCGGCTTGCTACAGTTCGCAGAGTGGTTGCATCCATAGCATCGATTTCGCTCTGCAGATTTTTCTGAGAGAAGAATCGCTTTAAGAGTGCTTTGAGTTCAGTTTCGCTCCATTTATCCAAGAGCTCTTGAATTCTTACTCCCAGGCCGTAAGCAGCTCGGCCTAAGTGTGATTCGAGAATTTGTCCTACGTTCATACGAGAAGGAACGCCGAGTGGGTTCAAAACGATTTGAACCGGTGTTCCATCTTCGGTGTAAGGCATATCTTCGATTGGTAATACTCGGGAAACGACCCCTTTATTACCGTGGCGGCCGGCCATTTTATCGCCCACAGCGATCTTTCTCTTAATGGCGACATAGACCTTCACCATTTTGATGACGCCTGGCGGAAGCTCATCGCCCTTTTTCAACTTAATTACTTTTTCATCGAAAATAGCTCTGATTCCCTGAATTTGAGCATCCACAGCACCCAAAACATGAGCAACTTGCGCTTCAACTTCTGCTGCGAGTGGAATGTGTTTCAAGAGGTCGTAATTAATCTTAGATAATACTTCCTCAGTAATCACATCGCCTTTTTGAAGTAGCTGGTTTTCTCCGCTAGAATCTAAAAGCTTCGAAGTAGTTGTCTTGCCGACCACTAACTTAGCAATCTTATTGCGAGCAGCTTCCTGAATGATGCGAACTTCGGTTGCTTCATCTTTTCTTAGACGATTTTCTTCGTCCTCGATCATGCTCGCTGTGCGTTCGTCTTTATCAGCTCCTTCACGGGAGAAGACTTGAGCGCCAATTACGGTTCCCACGATTCCTGGAGAAACTCGGAGTGAAGTGTCCTTCACATCGCCAGCTTTTTCACCGAAAATAGCTCTGAGTAGTTTCTCTTCGGGGCTCAATTGAGTTTCGCCCTTTGGAGTAATCTTACCCACTAGGATGTCGCCCGGTTTAACTTCAGCCCCGATTCGTACGATACCGGAACTATCCAAATTCATGAGTTGTTCTTCACTGACATTTGGGATGTCGCGAGTGACTTCTTCTTTTCCAAGCTTAGTGTCTCGGGCAACACACTCAAACTCTTCGATGTGAATCGAAGTAAAGGTGTCTTTTACCAAGAGCTCTTCGCTAAGGAGAATGGAGTCTTCAAAGTTGTATCCACCCCAAGGCATGAAGGCCACAACGATGTTTTGTCCAAGAGCGAGATCGCCCATGTCCGTCGATGGACCGTCAGCTAATACATCGCCTTTTTCAACTTTTTCACCAACATTTACGATGGGTTTCTGGTTGATACAGGTGTTTTGGTTTGAACGACGATATTTTACTAGGTTGTAAATATCGACACCCGAGCCAGTCGTGGCTTCTTTATCATCAATGCGAATAACAATTCGGCTTGCGTCAACAAAATCAACGATACCCGAGTGCTTCGCAGTGACCATAACGCCAGAATCTCGAGCTACCAAACGCTCCATACCAGTTCCAACTAACGGTGCAGAGGCCTTCAAGAGCGGAACAGCCTGGCGTTGCATGTTTGCGCCCATGAGCGCTCGGTTCGCGTCATCGTTCTCAAGGAAGGGAACCAGAGAAGCCGCAATCGAAACAAGCTGATTGGGGGCAACATCCATTAAATCCACATCTTCTTTTCGAACGAGAACCACTTCGCCTTGTTTTCTTGCGGAAACAAAGTCAGGACCAATTTTATTGCTGCTCAAAGGTACTTTAGCTGAAGCAATCGTATGGTTTTCTTCTTCTAATGCTGAATAGAAAGTCACTTCTTCAGTTACTTTTCCATCTTTAAGCTGGCGATACGGAGTTTCAATGAATCCGTACTCGTTCACTCGTCCGTAGGTGGACAAAGAGGAAATCAAACCGATGTTTGGACCTTCAGGAGTTTCAATCGGACAAATCCGTCCGTAGTGGGTTGCATGGACGTCGCGGACTTCGAAGCCTGCTCGTTCACGAGTCAAACCACCAGGTCCAAGAGCCGAAAGACGGCGTTTGTGAGTCACTTCAGAAAGAGGATTTGTTTGATCCATGAACTGAGACAACTGCGAGCTTCCGAAGAACTCTTTAACAACGGCAGAAACGGGTTTTGCGTTGATGAGATCATGAGGCATTAAAGTCTCAACATCTTGCAAGCTCATTCGCTCACGAATAGCTCGCTCCATTCGCACCAAACCTACTCTGAACTGATTTTCTAACAATTCACCCACTGCGCGAACGCGACGGTTTCCAAGATGATCGATATCATCGATGGTTCCTTTGCCGTTCTTGAGGTCAATCAAGTACTTCACGGTGGCCATGATGTCTTCTTTGGTCAACGTGGTCGTTTCGATTGGGGTTTTAAAACCAAATTTGTGATTAATTTTTAGGCGACCTACTCGGGAGAGGTCGTACTTAGTTGCATCAAAGAACAATCCATCAAAGAGTGTTCGAGCGGTTTCCAGTGTTGGAGGATCGCCCGGACGGAGTCGTCGATAAATTTCGATGATTGCTTCATCGCGCGAATTCACTTTGTCTTGGATTAAAGTGTCGCGGAAATAAGTTCCAACGTTCACTCGGTCGGAATAAATGACCTTGAACTCAGTAATCTTTTTGGACAGAAGAAGGTCTAATTTTTCTTCGGAGACTTCTTCGTTACACTCGAGCAATACTTCGCCAGTTTCCAGATCGATTACGTCCTGTGAACAAATTTTACCAATGAGATTCTCGCGGTTAATTGGGAATCTTTTGATTTTTTGCTCTTCAATCTTTTTCAGGACCGAGGAAGTGAACTTTTTGTTCTTTTCAACCACCACTTTACCGTTTTCGTCTACCCAGTCTTGAGCAGCTCTTTGTCCTGCGTAAAGTTTTGGATCGAAAGAAATGAAATAGCGGTCCCCTTTTCCAAGGAAGAC
This sequence comes from Pseudomonadota bacterium, assembly GCA_009927005.1. Lineage (GTDB taxonomy): Bacteria > Bdellovibrionota > FAC87 > UBA2466 > UBA2466 > RFNO01. The sequence continues at coordinate 491 of RFNV01000243.1, read as the reverse complement.
TGTCTCTTGATCGTAGAAATAGTGAAGGAGTTCTTCAACGCTATAACCAAGCGCTTTTAACAGAACAGAAACATGAAGCTTTCTTCTTCTGTCGATACGTACATAGATAACGTCTTTGTGATCAAATTCGAAATCTAGCCAAGAACCGCGATAGGGAATAATTCGAGCTGAGTAAAGAAGCTTGCCACTTGAGTGAGAAAGCCCTTTGTCATGATCGAAAAAGACGCCAGGAGAGCGGTGAAGCTGACTGACAACCACTCTTTCTGTTCCGTTAATGATGAAACTCCCTCGATTCGTCATCAAAGGAATTTCACCTAAATAAACTTCCTGCTCTTTAACATCTTTAATGTTGCGAGTGCCGGTCTGTTCATCAACTTCGTAAACTTCGAGTCGTACAGTAACCTTTAAAGGTGCTGCGAAACTCATTCCACGGCTTCTGCATTCATCGATATCGTATTTAGGAGTTTCGAGAACGTAGCAGTCGTAGTTCA
>RFNV01000029.1 GCA_009927005.1 Pseudomonadota bacterium | reverse complement strand
GCTACCCTCAGCTTGGAAGGCTGATGCTCTAGCCAAATGAGCTACACCCGCTTAAGAAGGCCGTAGTTAACATCAAAATTAAGTTCTCGTAAATGCCTAAGGCTTAGCTCCGTACATTTTCAGAGCTTTTTCACGTTGAATCGAGTGTTCCACAATGGGGGCCGGGTAGTTTTTAGGGCGATTTAGACCTGGCTCATGAATTTCCTTGGCTGATAGCCCCTTCAGTTCGGGGACAAACTCCTTTATATAGGCTCCTTCAGGATCGAACTTTTTACTTTGTAGATAAGGGTTGAAAATTCTGAAATACGGCTGAGGATCGCACCCTGTCGAGGCAGCCCACTGCCACCCTCCGTTATTAGGAGCCAAGTCACCATCAAGGAGGGTCTCCATGAAATACTTTTCCCCCCATTTCCAATCAATCAAAAGATCTTTTGTCAGAAAAGAAGCGACTACCATTCGTACCCGGTTATGCATCCAGCCTGTTTTGGCAAGCTGCCTCATCCCCGCATCTACTAAGGGATACCCTGTGAGGCCTTGTTTCCACGCTTTAAAATAGCTCTCGTTATTCTCCCACTTGAGGTTTTGAAATTTTTCGAGAAAGGCTTTTGTCTCGACCTGCGGAAAGTGCCACAAAATATGGTAATAAAATTCACGCCAGATAATTTCCTTTAAAAACTTCTCTTCCCCCTCTGTCAGTTTACCGGGCCTATCTAAATCTAGCTCAGCAATAACTTGAGCCCCGGTTAAAGATCCGTTTTTAAAAAACTGAGAGAGCTTCGAAGTGCCATCAACGGAAGGGATATCCCGGTCTTTACCATAGTTTCTAATGTGCTTTTTAAAGTCCCGTACTCGACTGAGAGCCGCTCGCGCTCCACTGGGGGGTATGGAAATCGTAACTTTTTTCTGGTTTTTCTCTTTGTAGGTGCCTAAAACATCAGCCAAATCCTCTTTTTTAAGAAGACTTCTCCAAGTCAGAGAAAAGAGTTTCTGGGGACTTCCCTCCTTCATAAATGCATTTAGGTACAGAAGGCCCTTTTTTTGGCTTTCAACTCGGGCCTTTACCCCCGGGGTTTTTAAGTACTCCATCCATTTTCTAGAAAACGGTGAATAAACTTGATAGGCAGAAGTTGTGTCTTCTCCTTTAAATATCTCGTGGGGCTCGATTAAACAGTGGTCTCGCTCAGTGACTACTGACAGGCCCTGAGCCTTAAACCATTGAGACATGGTTTCATCTCTTTTTCGGGCGAAGGGCTCGTAATCTCGGTTCCAGGAAACCATACTAGGCAAGGGCTTTCCGGCTGTTTTTAACTTTTCAAAGAGACTTTCAAAGGCGGTTTCAGGCCCTATATCCATGAAAAGAAGGTCTCCCCCAGCTTCTTTTAACTCTTTCTGCAAAGAAACAAGGGTCTCCAAGAAAAACTGAAACCGGTTATGAGAAAAATCTTCGCGACTTAGAAACTTCTTATCGAAACAGAAAAGGCCGAGAACCTTACCCTGATTTGCTTTCCAATTGGCCTGGAGGGCGGGATTACCAGCTACTCTTAAGTCTCTCCTGAACCAGTGGATTCCATATTCCATGGCGGGGACCCTACCCCACCGATGTCCAACTGGAAACCTTATATTTAAATGAGTTCTGGACACTTAAGACA
>RFNV01000030.1 GCA_009927005.1 Pseudomonadota bacterium | reverse complement strand
TAATTCATAATGTCTGATTGCGATCCAGTGAGACCAATCAGGGCACATAGGGGATCATAAAATTCTGTTTCCTTCTTTTCTGTCGCTTCTGTGCTTGGCGTGAAATAGAACTGTTTCCCCACCCTGTCAAAACTAATCTCTGGAAAATGGTTCATATCCATATAATGATGGGTCATCTTTGCAACAAGAATGTCAAACAATTTCTTCATCGATTTCCCATCCCAATCTTTTGGAAAAATGCTTCCAAACTTTACGTATTCACTTGACTGCTGATTTGGGCCAGCCTTAATAATTTTCGAGTATAACACAAATTTTTGATCAACTGGATTCCAATATCCAGTGGCGTCCTTCATGGATGTATTGTTTCGAGTGCACTGCTCAATCAACATTTGTACTATAATCTGCGGGTAAATCGAGAAGAGCCAGCAAATAATTGTTTGATAGTTAACTTTACTTTTTTCTTCACTATTATAATTTTCATCTGTAATTTTGTTTGCTACTAACTTTGCAACTCTTGAAGCTGATGCTACTTCTGGATTGACAAGAATTCGAATTGCTTCATCGTACAATCCTCGAGGGAGGGGGCGGGCGAGAGTAGGATGACTCATGACTGATTCAAGAGAAGCGAACGCGTCCTCATTAAACGTGTTCTTCTCAGCAGGAATGAAGCCAAATCCCATTTTAGACAAAGCAATCAACGTTTTTGTAAAATCATGATCATTTCTTGTAAAATAATGAACTTTTCCTTTTTCTGTATTCCATTTTGGCCAAAAGACATGATTCACAGGAGTATAACCGTCTGACAAAGATTTTTTTTGAATTTCTGAATAAAACTGAAGAATATTTCCATGTGCAATCAGTTCATGCAGCCAATAAGCTGAAATAATTTCCAACATATATATAATTTCCCTTGGATCAATCAAATTTTTTTGAGCATGATCTAGAACATGCGCCGCAGCCGCGGTTGTGTCACACAGATGCACAATATGTTCCCCAATAATACTCTTCACAAACTCAGTAATGGCATATTTTTTCTCTTTTGAAATTGAGTCTTGCTTAGATCCACTCGAAGCAAGAGTACCAGAGTGACCACCACCATAGCTGCCACGGTTAATGTAGCCACGATAGCCACCGC
>RFNV01000032.1 GCA_009927005.1 Pseudomonadota bacterium | reverse complement strand
TTGCTTAAAATGCGGACAAGAATACAAGATTTAAATGATTCAACTGCAGTGAAGGAAGAAACCGATGAAGTTGTAGTAAGTGGATGGATTTTAACTGCCAGATGGCAAAAAAAGGTTATTTTCATAAAATTGTCTGATTGCCATCGTTCTAAATTGAATCCACTCCAAGTTGTATGTGACAAACAAATATTTGGTGATTCTCTTGATCACTTGTCGGCGGGTTGCTCTTTATTGGTAAAGGGTAAAATTGTTAAATCCCCTGGAAAGGGACAAGAATTTGAATTGGTGGCTAGCGAAATTTATGTGTATGGTAATGTTGCTGATCCTGCTTCTTATCCACTTGCTAAAGCTGATTTACCCTTTGAGTCAATGAGATTGTTGCCTCACTTGGAATGCCACACACCAGAAAAAGCGTCTGTCTATTTGATAAGAAGTGTATTGATGGAATCACTCGAAGAGTTTTTTAAGCTTAACAATTATACTAAAACTGATATGCCACTTATTACATTTTCTGAATGCGAAGGAGGATGTCAACCCATGCAAGCTACTTTGCTACTGACATCAGGTAAAATGACTGATATTCCTCAAAAAGCTGGATCAAATGATGTTGATTTTTCAAAGGACTTCTTTGGGAGCAAGTCATCCCTAACAGTTTCTGCACAAATGGAATTAGAAACACAGTTGCCACTTGGAAATGTATGGACTGTGACTAGAGCAATCAGAGGAGAACCATCCCAAACAACTAAACATTTGTGTGAATTCACAATGATCGAACTAGAAAAAGCATTTAGTTCATCTGCTCAAGATATAATTCAAATTTCAGAAAGCTGTATTAAATATTGCATTGAACAAGCATTGAAGAAATGTGATCCACAGCTTACATTCCTTGAAAATAAACTTGGAAAAAGCATAAAATCTGATCTGACAAAATATTTGACTGAGCCTTTCGTCAGAATCACTCACGCACAGGCAGTTGAAATGATACAAAAAAACCCTGAGAAATTTCTAACAGTGCCTACATTTTCTGACGATTTGTCTTCAGAACATGAGAAATATATTGTGGATCATTATCAACTTCCTGTAGTTGTATGCAAATATCCCAAAGCAGTAAAAGCCTTTTATATGCCAGTTGTATCTGAGACACTTGAGGAGTCACATGGCGTTGAACATGTTGACAGTTTTGACATTTTGGTTCCTGGAACGGGTGAACTAGTTGGGGGAAGTCAAAGAATTGATAGTGAATCAGAATTGATGGAAAGAATAAATGAATTGGGAATTGATCCAAAGCCATTGGAATTTTATATTAACTTGCGCAGAACTGGGAGCATACCACATGGAGGAATGGGAATGGGATTTGAAAGACTCGTTAAATTTGTCACTGGCGTTGACAGTGTAAAAGATTGTGTAGCATTTCCAAGATTTGTTGGATGCAATAAATCAGCATAAATAAATATAAAGTTTTTTTTATTTCAGGATCTTTCAATAAATTTTTTACTGGTTAAGTTAGCCCCAGTCATCG
>RFNV01000321.1 GCA_009927005.1 Pseudomonadota bacterium | reverse complement strand
CAAAATGTATTAATATAGAAATAGTATTTAAAACAGATATTATTAAAAAAGATTAAAACAAAGTAGGATGTTTTTTATTCTTTATAAGCTTCTCAGCATCTGAAAGTTCTTTTTTATTTTTCTCCTTATTTTTCAGATTTTCAATAACATCTCTTTCTGTTTCTTGTTCTTCAACAAGCTCTAAATGCCTTTTTCTTTCTTGCTTTAGATTTTTAAGATGCCCTTTATAAGCATAATTAGCATTTAAAGTATATGTATATATCCCATTTAATCGAGGGCCTTTTATAATTATTCCTTTTTCTAATAATTTATTTATAGACCTTGATACATTAGGTTTATGCATCTTTAGTTGTTCACATATTTCTTTCTGACTGATCGATATAAAATTTTTCATATCAAGATGTCTAAATAATTTAAGTAGAACTCTTAAATCATCATATGTTAATTCTCTATCTTCGGATATTAGATCCAGAGACTTTTGAAACATGCAAAAATACTCCTCATCAAAGTAGTTTCTTTTAACAGGAACGACAGCATATGCAACTTCACCAGTCTTTACATCTTGAATTTCTCTTTTGCCTTTTAATCTATCAAATGAACCCATCACACACTCCATTGTATTTGATTTAGATCAAGAAAAGGGGGTCAGTTAGTCGTACGACTAACCAAGTTAGTTCTACAGCTAACTGCCGATCACGTCAAATATGAGAAACTTTGACGCTGACCCCCCCTATTATATTATGTAAGATCTTATATAGTGATGAAGAAAAAATCATATTATATAAAAATTTATTAGAAGATTCTAAAAAAGAGATTCAAACTTTAAAATCTGAACTTTCAAAGGAAAGAGAAGAAAATAAAGAGTTACAAAGACAAATTATTAGGCCTTTTGAGCCCGCAGCTGTTACCAGACGTCATATCTTAAAATATGCTTGATTATAAAAGAGTTTTTAATTTTTAGCGCAATTCATACTGCTTAGAAGAAACACTTTTTAGGCTAAAAGTTGCGGATATTTTAATTTTGCTACTGGTTCTACATAATCCGGCTCATTTAAGATTTTTTTGTTTTTCATAAGGGCCTAAAAATGGGTATTCCCGCATATCCAGCCCAAAAGTCCAACTAAAGAATAGTTTTCATTGTGATTCAACAATAACTCTTAAAAATCTAAAAAATTCCTTTAAAAATAAACATCATCCTATTACCTACTCGACCTCAAGTGCAAGAACCCTTTGCCAAGATAATTGGTAAAGAGTCAATTAGAACGAAAGGCTTAGTAGAATCTGAATTCAATTTGAACTTTTTATTTTGTAAAAGGAATTTAGAAAGCTCAGGAAAAAGATGATTTAAATTATTAAGTCTGAATAAAAATCCTTCATAAGAAGGTAAATTAGGAAACCATTCACTGAGGAAGTTTTTTGTAAATTTAAAAATGGATTTTATATTTTTAAGTTCATTTAAAATTCCAAAGATGTAAATTGTGACGGTTTCTTCATCAGTAAACAAGGGATTTGAGTTCGGACTAATTTTAAAAAAAATGTAGGGAGAAAGTTGAGAAAAGAATTTACAGGACGTAAGGTAAACGGTGATGAGTTGGTTCTGCCAATCCATTGGTAGCTCCTTTGTTACTTTATGTTGAGCAACAATTAACTAACAAATTGGAGATATTTCTTCAATCCTTGCATTACTTTTCTCAACTCTTAACTGGCATT
>RFNV01000362.1 GCA_009927005.1 Pseudomonadota bacterium | reverse complement strand
TTTTTATGAGACATCTAAGTAAGGAATGAAAGGATATTGTGGAAGATTCCTGTTTCTTGCACGGCGTGCATTAAAGAGATACATGCAGCCAAGACTGAGACGGAACGTGTTGTGCTTTTAGAGCGTCTGATAAACCGAGAAAGCCAATGTCTTATGTCGGAATTGGATTGTTCTATGGGAAAGGTCAAATCTTTGCCATAATAATGGCGGTCTTCGGGGAGAATCGCAAAAAATCCAGGATATTCATCTGTAACGAAATCACATTTTCCGTCATCGACTTTTGCGACAAGTTTTTTGACGGTCTCAAGACTTCGGTCGCCGAGTTCCCACGCAAGAGGACGACGTGTTTTGCCATCAATTGCTCGCCAAAGCCATATTTTATTGGATTTTCCGTTCTCAAAGTGCCACATTTCATCCAATATAACGATTCCACTATCGGATTTTGGATTGAGCGGTGGGGCTTTTTCGCCAGCTTTTTTAATCCAATTCAGCACCGAAACATCACTCACGCCACACATTTTGCCAATTTTTAACATCGAAATACCGCAATAAACATACAAGGTAACAGCGATTTCTTTGAGTTTTTCGGGCTTTCCACGTGGTGGGGTATTCGTAAATTGATACCCACAATCCTTGCATTTATAACGTTGCTTATCCTTTTTCATCCCATTCTTCCAGTAAGAAGTACTTTGACAATTTTTACACGCTATCTTTTCTGACATCTTTTCAACCATATAAAAAAACACATCTTTAAATGATTCTTGAGAAAAATAAAACCTTTTTCATTCCTTACTTAGGTGTCTCAAAAAATTAAATTTTTCGTATCAAATATTCACGGCATTTATATTTATGAGAGTGTTTAATTAAGGTATGATTGGAAAGAGTGTATAAGTTCTGTGAAATGATTTTGTTCACAGATATACCACCAAAGTTTTAGAGAAAGGTTGACCATATATTCAGATTTAGAAACGATTTTTGTTTTACGATTAAAACGTCCGAGGTAATAACGTGTATTTGAATTGTTGCGTTCGATTGAGACTGTGTGTTTTTTGCCAATGACGTGACGATTTTTAGGAAGAACTTTTGCAAAAGCGTCCCAATTATCAGTATAAAAGATCGCTTTTGTGCAGTGTTTTATTTTCTCGTATAATTCCTTAACAGTTTGAGTGTCTCGTCCGCCTGTAACCCAAGCAATCGTCTTTCCGCTTGCTCTATCAATCGCTTTAATGACCCACAATTTGTTTTTTTTGACTCTATAAAATGCCACATCTCATCTATTTCTATCTCTGTAATAGACGCATCTGGCTTGGAAACATTAATTCTTTCAGAAAATGATTTGATCCAATTCATAACCGTAGCAGGACACACATTAAACAATTTTGATAAATATCGATACGATGCTTTGCCGCTTCCATACAGAATAATCGCTAATAATTTCGAGGCTTCATATCCTTTTTGATCTCGTTTCGGTACAAAACACCGCAAACAATTTAAACATTTATATAATTGGTGCTTCCCTCTAAAACCATTCTTACAGTAATTTAATCCACCACAATGACGACACTCTACTGATTCCATACAATCCCTTTTCCACAGATTATATCAATTTATCATCATACGTCAATTAAACACTCTC
>RFNV01000219.1 GCA_009927005.1 Pseudomonadota bacterium | reverse complement strand
TTATTCTAGAAAAGTGCAACTAGAAGACGATTGTCAAGTGTATATTGAAAAAAATAAGTTTAAGGCTGATAAATTCACATTAAGTAGTAGAATAGGAATATCATCGATGGACGTATGGAACGACGAATCATTTTGTATAAAAGCAGTAAAACAAAATGGATTTACAGTTCAATATATAGATAAGCCAAGTGAAGCTATACAATTAGAAGCTGCAAAGCAAGATGGACGTGCAATTCAATATATAGATAAGCCAAGTGAAGCTGTCCAAATGGTAGCAGTAAAACAATATGGACTGGCAATCAAGTATATCAATAATCCAAGTGAAGCAGTGCAATTGACAGCAGCAAAACAATATGGATATGCAATTCAATATATTGATAAGCCAAGTGAAGCAGTACAATTAGAAGCAGTTAAGCAAATTGGATCAGTAATTCAATATATTGATAAGCCAAGTGAAGCAGTACAATTGGAAGCAGTAAAACAAAATGGATGTGTAATTGAATATATTGAAAAATACATTCTAATAAAAAAAATTGAATAGGATATACATTGCATTCATTATTTATTTATTTGTTATTTAATCTTTATTGGAAAAGAATTAGTCAATATGTCTAATGACACTGAATGTGAATTGCTGAAAAAATATATTTATAAAACTCTATCTGGAAAAGAATTTAAAGAACTTTTTCCAATTTTGGCAAATAATTTAATTAAATTAACGAATAAATCTGAGGTTCACAACGGATATAAATTTGCGGATGGCCCAAATGTGGATCCTGTTAAGTTTGATCCATATGGAGAATGTAGGAAAGGAGGATTTTATTTTACAGACGTTCATAATTTTTATTGTTGGACGTATTATGGTCTTGAATTAATGTATTATTATAGAAAAGTGCAACTTGAAGACGATTGTAAAGTGTATATTGAGGAAAACAAAATGAAAACAGATAAATTCATATTGGGTAATAAATCAGAAATATCATTAATGGATGTATGGAATGATGAATTATTTTTTATGAAAGCTGTAAAATATAATGCTGAAAATATTAAATATGTAAATGGCCGGAACGTTTTATTGCAGTTAAAAGCAGTAAAACAAAATGGAAACGCAATTAAACATATTGAGAATCCAAGTGAAGCTGTCCAGTTAGAGGCAGTAAAACAAAATGGGTGTGCGATCAGCTATATAGAGAATCCAAGTGAAGAAGTATAATTAACAGCAGTCAGAAAACACAGTTTAGTAATTCAATATATCAAACAACCAACTGAAGCTGTTCAATTTGAAGCTATAAGACAAAATTGCTGTGCAATAGAATATATCAAGTGGCCAAGTGAAGCTGTTCAATTGGAAGCAGTCAAACAAAATGGGTATGCAGTTCAATATATTGAGAATCCAAGTGAAGA
>RFNV01000092.1 GCA_009927005.1 Pseudomonadota bacterium | reverse complement strand
CAATCCATTTTTAATTTGAAAATTCTTTGTGGATGGCACAGTAACATCATATAAATATTTATCTTTATCCGCAACAATTTTTTCTATATTAATTATCTTATCAAGTATAACTTCATTTTGTTCTTCTAAAAATTCATATTTTTCTGAAAATGAACATTCATTTAATTTATTATTCTTATGTTCTTTAGTTAACTTTATTAATTTTCTAAACTTTACTCCAGCTTGTCCTCTAATTGTAATAATGTGAGATGCTGCAATATTTTTTGTTCCTAAATTGTTTTCTTTCATTTGTGTTTTTGTTATTCTCCCAATTATTCCTAATCTTGAACATAAAAATGATATTCCTTCAATGAGATCCTTAGATGCAGAATTTGCTACAATTGAATTTCTTGTAATGTGACCATCCCCAGAAAAATATCCGTCCAATAATCCTATTATAAACTCGTCAGGAGCATCAAATGCTTCATCAGGAATGCATTTAATATCTTTCATTATTTTTTTTAAAAATTCATGTGTCATTTCGCTTCCCTCTTGAAATTTATTTAACTGTGAAGTTATATAATTTCTTATTTTTTTATCAGATATAATTTTTGTTAAATTTTCACAAGCATAAAGGCCAACTAAAAAGCCATTTTCCCTTGTCATTTCATATTTTTTATATTTTTCTAATGTATCAAAAACATATTTTTCACCATCAATATATTTTACTTTTTCAAATCTTTCGCAATCAATATATTTTCCAATGTCAATATATTTTCTAACAACAGGAGGTTCAGGCAAACTGTATGTTACTGGAACACAGTCTCCTATGTTAACTTTCGTTGATAGCACAGATTCAAATTCTTTATTTTCATTATTCCAAATTAACAGTGATTTAGAATCAGCTACTGTTACTTCTCTGCCTCCGTATGTCTTTATTTTATATAAATATTCTGTAGGATCGTGTCTGGTAACATCAGTCATTAATTCCCACGAAGTTTTGCCAAATTGATCACACGTCGGTACATATACTTTATTTTTTAATTTTAATAGATCTTGATTGTGTTTATTATTATGATCAATTTCTTCGCTATATTCATCCATTAATTCATCTATCCATTTTCCTATCTCAACGCATTTTGTATTACCTTCCTCTTGAATAACTATTTGTGTGTCTCCTGTTACTGACTTGATGGCACCGTCGATGATTCCAGATCTTCCCGCCATCAAATGAAACACAAATTCTGGAAATTGCATGCCCTCCGAAAATGACTGTCTGATTAATCCTCTGCTTGTTGTTCTGTCATCATTCTGGTGAAAATATGCCAATGTTCTTCCATTATATTTCTTTGGAATCAATTTACCTTCAAAGGCTTGCAGACCCAAGCATCCAGCCATCTGGCCCATATTAGTCTCGTCACCTTTTGATCCAGATGTAGCCATAATGTTGATTCCATTTGTTTCAGATAAATCTGACATTACTACTTTGCTTACATCGGCACGCATACCATTCATTTCACTAAACAATTTATATTCAAATAATTCTTGTGACATAAGATCAGGGTTATTTTCCATTTCGGTAATAAGTTCCTCCAATTTTAATTCTTTTGTTGCAAACATTGTGTCAATTTGATCATGTACCTCTTTCGATACGCTCACATCTCCAATGCCAACGCTAAAACCATGCCACAAATTAAAATTATTTATTAATCTTTGGGTGTTATCAATGAAATCTTTTGTGTCATTTACTCCACATCCATCCCAAATTAATTGAATTAAATTGTTTTTCTTTTTAGGACCCAATACATCCTTCTTCAATCTACCCTCAATCAATTGACCATTTTTGATTTTCAAATCACTCTTGTCAACATTTATATTTGGGGGCATTATAAGTGAATACAATTCTGATCCACTATATTCCTTATTTTTCTTTATTTTACTGAAATCTTCCAATGAAGTGTATGACATCATATTCATCGCGTTTTTCCAATCTATTCTTACAGTCGGTGATGTCATATTGTATGCACCCAACAAGCCATCTTGTACAATTCCTACGATCGTTTTTGATGCTGTTGGTGTTATAATTTGTTTCTCTACGCAAGCTATTTCTTCTAGCTCTATCTGTGTTTGTAGACTCTGGGGAATAAAAGTATTCATTTCGTCTCCATCAAACCTTTCTACCGAGCTCATACATGCATTTCCTCATGTGATCATCGCTCTCCATTACTGTTCTAGGTCATCATCTATTATTTATTTTTATTTTCTTTTCT
>RFNV01000175.1 GCA_009927005.1 Pseudomonadota bacterium | reverse complement strand
GGCGAATTCTATTATGACACAGCAAATATTTACCCACAATTAATCTGGCAATTGAACCCAACTACTGCACAAGAAATAACTGATAGATTAACAAACATTGACATAAGTGTGGTTACTAGTGGTGAAATACCCACAACCAGACATAATATAATAAATAAATTATTTACACATTATGAAGGTATAGACTATTTTTATTGTAGTCAGTCATCTATTGGTTTAATAAATGGTATTGACACCGTGAAAGTATATGATAAAAATATAGAAAATAATATTGTTGTAGGATATGAGCCTATATATGTGGCTCTAAGTGAAAATGGAGACATTATTACATTTTCACACAACAATTCAGCGACAACTGTTGCATTCGATGGAACTATTTATACTGTAAGTAGACCCGAAGAGCCTACTAATACAACACACAACGACAACGAACAAAGAATAATTGACACAGGCCTAACATTATTTTTTGGAGGTGTATATGTAGTAAATGATGCAATACATCTGGGCTCTATTCAGGATTTTACTGGTGTTGATATAACAAAAAATCAAGCTGGTGGAGATGATGGGAAAACTACATATACTTTGACTTCAGCGAATACCATAACTTGGAATAACTTAGTTACTCAACTAGTTGGTGGAAATGCAAATCTTTCTAGTAGATACATTCAATTGGATCTAAATGAAATATTTAATGGCAATAATAAAATTATTGATTTGGTGGATGATAATAATGATGATATCGAAACAGGTGGATTATTTGCTGCTAGAGGAACCACAATAGGTAATTGTTCTGAAATAAAAAATCTGGGTGTAATTAACGGATCATTGACTGAAGGAGGAGGGTATATAGTGAGAGCAAACATGAGGTATTTTACAGTTTCAAATTGCTATTCCACTGGGAATATTAGTGAGTTGGGAGGAGGTATATGTGGCTTAGACGTTGCGAGTAGTGGTGCGTGTACCATTACAAATTGCTATTCTACTGGAGAAATTGGTATTAGTGGGGGAGGTATATGCGGTTCGGGCGCTGGTACATCGTGCACTATCATAAATTGCTATTCCACTGGGGTCATTGGTCAATTTGGAGGAGGTATATGCGGTTCAAGTACCGCAGCTGACGATGGTACGTGCACTATTTCAAATTGTTATTCCTCTGGAGTAATTGGCGAATCTGCAGGAGGTATATGCGGTTCAAACACTGCAAATAACGATGGTACGTGCACTATTTCAAATTGTTATACCACTGGAGCCATTGGCGAATCTGCAGGAGGAATTTGTGGCTCTTTAGTCGCACCAAATGGTGGCACATGTATTATTAGAAATTGCTATTCTACGGGAGTTATTAATTTAACGAGCGCGGGAGGTATATGTGGAAGCGATGTTGGGTCTGCTGGTGGAACGTGTACTGTGACAAAAACTTTTTCGCAAAATGTGAATAAAATATTCGGAAGTATTACAGGCGACCCAAGCAATATAACTAGTTCCAGTAGCGATATAATAACTAAAATAAATAAAACTGATGATAATTTTAGTTTTACTGATTTCAATACATTACTAAATAATATAACAAATAACGGCGAT
>RFNV01000348.1 GCA_009927005.1 Pseudomonadota bacterium | reverse complement strand
AGCTCAGTCGGTAGAGCAGGTGGCTGTTAACCACCCTGTCGGCGGTTCGATTCCGTCCCCGGGAGCCATCTTCCTCAAAGTGAGTAAACTCTCATGAAAACTCTGAAGTGGATTTTACTAGTTCCGGTTTTAGTGTTTTTCTTTGTTTGGGTTGGGCACCAAAAAAACACGAGCTCTCCGCAACCACTTCCCAAACTTATCGAGCTCCCTGCATTTGAATTGAAAAATCAGGAGGGTGCTCCTTTCGGAAATAAAAACCTTTTAGGTCGAGTGACCCTCGTAAATTTTATTTTTACAAATTGTCCTACTGTTTGTCCGTTACTTACTAAAAAAATGAGTGATCTCACCAAGCAAATTTCAAATCCCTCTATTCAGTTTCTTTCGGTTTCCGTAGATCCCGAAAATGATTCTCCCGAAGTCTTAAAGAAATATGGAGATAAGTTTGGAGTGGATTGGACCCGTTGGAATTTTGTGACAGGTCCTCTTGAAAAAATTTCGGACGTTGTCGTCAAAGGTTTTAAAGTCGTATTTGTTCGTGACACGAAAGACATATTAGAAATTACTCATGGAGAGCACTTTGTTTTGGTGGATAAACAAGGCACTATCCGGGCTTATCGTATGATTTCCGATGAGGAATCAAAAAAAGAAGTGGTCAGCCTTTTGGAACAGTTAGCGTAAGAGTAAGTTCTTAAGTTCAGACATTTCCATTTGAGGATAAGTCATCGTAATACAGTGGATAGAACCATTTCCCTTGTCAGATATTTCTTCTGTATCCAAGGGAATCACATCTAAACCAAACGATTTATAAACTGCCAAAGCCTCTTCATCGTTGTCTTCATTGAAAACAGGAACAAAGATTTTGTTCTCAATGCTGAGTGAGTTTACATAAGTTCGGAATCGGCCGCCCTGAGGAGCTGGGAGCACCCGAACTTCGTATCCTAGAGAAGAAAGCTGAGGGACATAACTTGGGGTGTCTGTGAGAACCGTTGAGGAATTGATGAATTTTACTCGCTCGTCTGCGTGTCCGATGCCAGAGACGTGTTTTAAACGAACCACTTTCTTGCAGCCATAAACATCCGTGAAAACAGAATCAGGTATTTCTGCTGTGGGACGTTTGTTTACAATCACGCAGTTGCCTTTCGGGTCGGCAACAAAGTTGCCACCTTCGAATTGGTAGGGATTTTTTCCTAAATTAATGTGAAAGAAGTTGGCTAAAGCCGAGTCGGGTTCATCCCCACCATAGTAGACCGCATCTACAGCACCCCATTTTGAGAGGTTTGTAGAATCTTTCAGAAGGACGGGGATGGGGGTGTTGTCTCGGGCCCAAATCGCTCGGTCTGTGGCTCGATAAGTTAAGCCCAGAACTTCTAAATTGCTTTTTCCAGCAAGCGGTTCGTAATGGCTTTTCAGTCTCGAAACCAAAGAAGGTTGGTCGGTATAGACAATCAGCTTTACTCCCGCTGGTAGATTGGAAGCCAAAGCATCTTTAATGATGTTTGTGTTGTAGTAAGTATCTGAGTGGAAAAGAAGGTAGCCCGTTTTTTCGATCTCGGAAAATGGTCGATCCACTTGAAGCTGCCCATTGGGGCGCCAAGAAAAATGCCTCTGATTTAACCGCTGATTGTGTTGGAGCCCGCGGAGTTCTTCCAAAGCAGTGGGTTGCATCGTTGGCTTCGGTTGTGCCCCTAGAGAGCAAAGACTTAATAGACCAAGAACCAGTAGCATTTTTTTCATTGCGCCCCTCTCAAAGACTCCATCCAAGACGCTCCGTGACACAAAGTCAACGAGACAGTTTCTGTTGCATTATAAACGCCCAAAAACATATAATTTCATTTTGTTTTTAGATAGTTAGGCAATCTTATGATTTGGGTAATCCTTGCTTTTCCTCTGATAGCTTTTTCAAGCATTTCCGAGCGGTGCCGTGATTTTGGGACCCAGATGGACCGGCACCTGGCCGACCAAATAAAGCTCCAGCAACAAAAGCGGGATCTCGAGGAAAAATTAAAATCGGTTCTTCAACAAGAAATTACGGCCCAAGTCGAGAAGCGGGACGCTTCGGAAGAGCAGGGGGCCGCAACGGAAGTTTATTACGAACTTCGCAAATCCCGGATGGAATCTGAACGTTGGGCAAAAGTCGTAGCCGGTCTTCGAACCGCGCATTGTGAGTTTTGCGAAAAGGAGTTGGATAAACAATCCCCCGATTCGCAGTTTTGCCAACGGTGTCCAAAAGCTAAAGCCTGTTTAGGTAAAGGATTGCGATGAATTCATCATGGTTGAGATATTTTAGTTTAGTCATTCTTATTTTTTCTGGAGAGGTCTTCTCAAAAGAGAGTCGTAATGCACAAATAGACGAGAGACTTAAGGCTCTTGAGGAAGCGGTCGAAAAGCTAGATGTTCGCTTGGGTCTTTTAAACGAGCGGTCCAATATCATCGCCGGAAGAACCCAGATTTCTTATCTCGATGCTACTTATGTGAAAACGGGATTTCATGTTCTCTTTCCTCGGGGTTCGACATTTAGTTTTCCCACGGACACGGGTCTAGGTGTCTTCGCCGGAGTCGGGCATTACTTTGGAAGAAACCATGCCGTGGATATTAGCTTGGATTGGGATCTTTATCCTGCAGCGACGATTCAGTATCGCTACGAATGGAGAAACAAAGACCAAACTATTAACATTGGACCAATCGTTGGTGTAAAAACCAAATTGGCAACGCAACGACCGCTCGATAACTATTTAGATGCGAGAGAAAACTTGAAAAGCATCTATGGAGTCGCAGGAGTTGGAGCTGGCTTCCCTGTTGGCCTTTCTTTGGTTCAAACAGAACTTTTA
>RFNV01000270.1 GCA_009927005.1 Pseudomonadota bacterium | reverse complement strand
GCCTATTTCAATCGACAACTCTTTATTGTGGGATCCCTCGGCTTGCACTTCTTTTTGTGATGAAACACCTTAGTTCCAAAACCATTCAAAAACTTGCGATCCCCTATTGGATACTTTGTTTTGTCCTAACCCACTTGCCGCCTTCCAATGCGCTTCCCGAGGCCGCAGGGTTAGATAAAGTATTTCACTTCTCTGGCTATAGTCTTTTAGGTTTTTTGCTTTTTTCTCGACTCAGACTAAAGACGCTTCCCGTTTTGTTCATCTATTCTCTTGTCGACGAATTCACCCAACCTTACTTTGGAAGAGACTTTGAGTGGTGGGATCTTCTTGCAGATAATTTGGGGGGATGTTTAGGAATCAGTCTAGGATGGTGGCTTTTAACCCAGAAGAAAATCTTCCCTGATGAGTAATCCGATCGATTGCGACCGCAACCGTGATGTCACCAAGCACATTTGTGAAAGATCGCATTCTTGCTAAAATCCAGTCGATTGTGAGAAGAAATGGGATTGCCTCTGCCGGCAGTCCCACGCTCGACAAAACAATCGTGAGAGAAATGATGCCCGCTTCTGGGATTCCCGCAACTCCAATGCACGCAATGATGGAAATACACGCAATTAAAACTTGTGCTGGTAAAGTGAGAGAGATCCCATAAGCTTGAACAAGAAACAAAGCGGCCACTACTTCGTACAAAAGAATTCCATCATTGTTGAAATTGGTACCGATGCAGGCCGAAAGTCTGGAGGAAGAAGCGCTGACTCGAAGGCGTTCGAGAGCTTTGAGTGTGTGGGGAAGCGTTGCCAGGCTGCTATTGATCCCAAAGGCATACACTGCGGGTTCGCTCGCTTCTTTCCAAAATCGCTTCAAATGAATTTTACCAAAAAATCGAACCCAGTTTTGGTAGCACACTAAGATGTGAAGAATCATTCCAGAGCTACAAGCGAGAAAGTAAGCTGCCAGCCCGCCCGCGACAGAGAAACCACTCGTTCCAATGGCCTTTACCACAGCACAGAAAACAGCGAGGGGAAGAAAAAGAACAAGCCAGTCTACTAATCTAAAAACTGTTTTTAGTCCCAAGGCTGAGAAGTAAGAAGCTTTTGCAAAAAAATGGGGGTGCACTCGAAGACTTGTCCTTTGAAGGGTAAACAGGGTTAGTCCCACACACAACGAAACCAAAATGACCAAAGTGGTTCCCGTCAGCATTTGGGAAACCTCGGAAAGTGAAAGTTTTTCAGAAAAAGTATTCAGCCAATTAGCATTTTGTGAAAACACAGAAGAAGCAGGAAGTGAAAGCTTGAGCCACTGGCCCGGATGAAAAAGATTGGAGATAAGAAGTGCAATGCCAACGGCACAAGTGGCATTGATTGCTGAGACCAAAAGGAGAGAAAGAAAACCTTTCCCCTTAAATTCAGCCTTTAGGAAGCCATCCGTAATTGCAAAAAAAAGCAGAGGCATGGAGAGCATCTTAATAAGATAGACTAAGGCCTGGCTGACTTTTCCTAAAAAAAGCAGATCATGACCAAAGAAAAAACCGACAGGAATCCCAAGGAGCATGGCGATCCCGGTCTGAGTAGCCGGTGAGAATTTTTTCATGCGAGCTAAAGACTATTTCTGGCCGGAGAAATATTCAATCAAAGCTTGTTTTTCGGCCGCACTGGGTTGTGCCTCACCCGCAGGAGGCATCTGTCCTGCGCTTAATTTGCCAACTGCTTTTGAGGGATCAATGCCCCCTGAGTGACAGCTAGCACAAAATTGTTGAAAGAGTGGAGCGCCATTCGGTTTGGCTGTGGCCGCGGCTTGGGCAGCTAGTTGTGGCTCCACTGCTGGTTTTTCTGGGGACTCAGCATTCTCCTGAGGAATGCTTTTCTCTGTTTTCAAACCGGGCCGCTCTGCTAAGCAGGCATTGATTTTCTCGGCCAAAGTTGATGGTTTTTTCTTTTCAGCACTGGCCCGTGGAGTTTCCTTCTTCGTCTCACCAGCATGTTTGTCTTCTGAATGCAGTGAGTACGGCATTAGGAATAATAAACTGGCAACAACAATTTGCTTACGGGTCATAAACCACCTCTGCGCCAAAAAAATTGCAACTGGCCTGCCAAACGAGTGAAGACAGGGTGTGGACCGTATTCAGCCCAGGCAAAAGCGTATTCAGCTCAGTAAAAACAAGGACTTTTCTAAGAAGGGGCGTGGTTTGTTACTTCAGTGATTAGTATTCTGACAGAATTTCATTCTTCCAAACATCGACGAGAGATTCCCGTTTCCTGATAAGCGTAACTCGATCTCCATCGACAAGAACTTCGGCAGGTCTCGGTCTGACATTGTATTGAGAGCCCATAGAGGATCCATAAGCACCACAAAATCCTACCCAGAGATAATCGCCCGAGTCTGCTGGACCCAGCTTTCTTTTGAGTCCGAGAAAGTCAGCCGTTTCACAGACGGGTCCCACCACATCATAGGTTGTTTGGGGTCCCCTTCGTTTCTCACAGAGCTCTATCGGGTGATAAGCTTCGTAAAGAGCCGGACGAATCAGCTCAGTCATGGAAGCATCTGTAATAAGAAAATTTTTATGAGGGTTTGATTTTTTGTATAGGACCTGTGAGAGCAAAATCCCACTCTCCGCCACAATCCATCTCCCCGGCTCGATCACCAAAAGGTATGGCTTTCCTTTTGGCGGTTCCTGAACCGCTTTTGCGTATTCGGATAATGGGGGTGTTTTTTTTCCGTCATACGAAATACCGAAGCCGCCCCCGAGATCTAAAAACTCAATCGAAAAACCCTGATCTTGAAGCTCGTCGGCGATATGAACTAACCGCTTTGAGGCTTCGCGGTAGGGGCCAGTGTTTTTTATCTGGCTCCCTAAATGACAAGAAAGGCCAACCAGGCTTAGTTCGGGAAAATTTTTTATCAAGGAAAGAGCTGATCTGATTTGTGACTCGGGAAATCCAAACTTGGTTTTGTAGAGGCCAGTAGCGATATAAGGGTTTGTTCGGACGTTAATGTTTGGATTTATTCTCAGACTAATCCGTGCTCTCGTCCTTTGTTGGCGAGATATTTCTCCAATGCGATTAATTTCCTCTACTGATTCAACATTAAAAGAAAAAATATTCGAACGAAGCCCTTCAGTTATTTCATCTTGGGATTTACCAACACCAGAGAAACAATTCGATTCGAATCAACTCCGGCCTGCAAAGCCTTTTTCATTTCACCACAGGAAACAACATCTGCTCCTAGACCCTGACCAAAAATCAATTTCAAAAGTGAAAGATTTGAATTGGCTTTAAGAGCGTAACAGATCAGGGTGGGCTGTTTCGAAAAGCTCTTTAAAAGAGTATTACATTGTTCTTTGATTTTTTTGTGGGAGTAGACGTAAAGAGGAGTTCCGAAGCGCTCCCCAAGACTCTTTAAGGAAACAGACTCAACATACGCATTTCCGGATTTGTAGGTAACCAGACCCATTATTTGCCCGCACAAAAGTAAAGGAAACGATCGACCAACTGATGGCCAAAAACAAATCGTGCTCTGTCACCCGATTTCGGTTCCTTTTCTGGGTGTGGTTGAAAGGTCCAAATAGGAAGTGAAGTGTGAGCAAGTCCTTCAATTGCAATAGAGTCACTGTTAGCACTTACTGAAAAATCTTTTGGGATACTCACCACGTGTTCTTGGTGTGAAACATAAAGCTCGCCTTTGCACGAAGGGCCCCACAGGCGATTTTCTTTTAAATTCACTTCGCGGAATCCCAAATGTTTTTTCTGATCAGGAAAAACATAATCTACTTTTCCACCAAAAAGATGGGCAATCAGTTGGTGACCAAAACAAAGTCCGAGAATTGGAGTCTGTTGGTTGAAATGTTTTTTAAGAAGTTCCCCGAGTTCAGCTTGCCACGGTAATTTTTCGTTCACGCTGCTGAGGCTTCCCAAAATAATGATTCCTTTAATCTCGTGATCGCTCAATTTTTGGAGGGAGTTCAAACCAAACAAAGCGGGCAAATGATAGCTAAGGGCCACTGGGGAAGTTTGAGCGAGGCGATTGAAAGTCTCTAGTTCGGGGCTCTTAACCGCGGGATCAATCACCAAAATCAAAGGGTTTTTTGACTTAACCATGTAATATCAAATGGTTACATGACACCCCGAACAAGTCTAGCTTTCATTTTCTGAATCAGCTATTTTGTGCCAAGCGTCATGAACCCCCAAGCACAAAAATTCTTAGTTACCACGCGAGCAGAAATGCAGGCTCGTGGTTGGAATGAAGTCGATGTTGTTTTTGTAACCGGTGATGCCTACGTTGATCACCCGAGTTTTGCGATGGCGATTTTGGGCCGGGTTTTGGAGCGAGAAGGATTTCGAGTCGCTATTCTCAGTCAGCCCGCTTGGAACTCCTGTGAACCGTGGAGGGAGTTTGGACGGCCTCGCCTGTTCTTTGCCGTGAGCGCCGGCAATATGGATTCTTTGATCAATCACTACACTGCTAATAAAAAAGTCCGCAACGACGATGCTTATTCTCCGGGTGGCCGAATTGGTTTGAGACCCGACAGAGCCACTCTTTCTTACTGCCAACGCGCTCGAGAGGCTTTTCCCGGTGTTCCCGTTATTGCGGGTGGGGTAGAGGCTTCGCTTCGCCGACTCGCTCATTACGATTATTGGAGCGACACGGTAAAACGTTCTATTGTTTTAGACTCAAAAGCAGACTTGGTTGTTTATGGAATGGGAGAAGAGCCTATTATTGAAATTGCTCGCAGATTCCAGCGCGGGGAGACCTTAAAAGATTTAAGACAAATGAGAGGGGTTGCTTACGCGCTAGGCGCAAAAGAACCTCGTCCAACCCACTTTGAGGACAAGGCCTTCATTTCATTGCCTAGCTATGATGAAGTAAAAGCAGATCGTTATCAGTTTGCAGAAGCTACTCGCATCATTCATACACACACCAATCCATTCAATGCGCATCCCCTAATTCAAAACCATGGGGATCAAGCGGTCGTCGCAACACCGCCCGGTCTGCCGATCAGTCGTTCTCAGATGGATGGTATTTATGATCTTCCGTATACTCGGAAGCCGCATCCGAAATATCGTGAGCCCATCCCGGCTTATGAAATGATCAAGGACTCGGTAACCATCATGCGAGGTTGCTTTGGTGGATGTACTTTCTGTTCGATTACAGCCCATCAGGGACGAATTATTCAGTCTCGATCAAAGGTTTCGATTTTAAGAGAGATTAACAACCTCGCTTCAGATCCTGATTTCAAGGGAACCATCAGCGATATTGGGGGGCCGACAGCAAATATGTATGAGATGCGGTGTACGCGGCCTGAAATCGAAATGAAGTGTCGCCGCCAATCTTGTGTACACCCAACTATTTGTAAGCTGTTAGGCACGGATCACGGACCTTTGATTGATCTCATGAAATCTGCTCGAAAGCAGAAAGGGATAAAAAAGGTTTTGGTTGCGAGTGGAATCCGGATGGACTTAGCGCAACTGTCTTCTGAATACATGAGAGAACTTGCTGCACATCACGTAGGGGGACTGCTGAAAGTTGCTCCTGAGCATTCAGATAAAACCGTTTTAAATCTGATGAAGAAGCCAGATGCCGACAATTTTGAAAATTTTTCAAATGAATTTAGGAAAGCAACAAAACAAGTAGGCAAGCCCAAGCAGTATTTGGTTCCTTACTTTATTGCGAGCCATCCTGGCTCTTCTGCCGAAAGCATGATTGAACTAGCAGTTTTCTTAAAAAGAAACGGATACAAACCAGATCAAGTTCAGGATTTTATACCAGCTCCATTTGATGTTGCGACTTGTATGTATCACACAGGTCTTGACCCCTTCACGAAAAAGGAAGTCTTCGTTGCAAAACACTTGAGAGATAGAAAAGTTCAAAGGGCACTACTTCAGTTTTTCAAACCAGAGAATTATTTTGAAGTGAGAAAGGCATTGGAAGATGCGGGTCGCCACGATCTCATCGGCTCAGGTTGCGATGCGCTTATTCCGGATCGGCCTCCCAGAGAAGCTTATATCAAGCGAAGAGAGCATGCCAATCGAGCAGTGAGAGAAGCTTTTGTGCATCAGCCACGGGTGGCCTCAACAGGCTATCGCCCGAAGAGAGCCACTGCCGTGCGCCGAAAGAAATTAAACGTTCGTGTCGGTGGATTTGCGGTTTCGCCGAACCGTAAAAAACACGCTAATCAAGCCACCAACGATCGCTAGAGCAAACCACAAGAGATTTCGCTCAATGAAGGTGGACATATTTGGCGAAGCAAGTTCTTTTTGTGAATCTGAGACTTCAGCGCTAGCCTCTGCATTCTCTGCAGCCATTTTTTCCGCCAGCACCGCTTCATCGAGTTTTGAGAGACTGTTGCCCCAACCCTTTTTACCGCGCTTCTTTTTCTTACGAGCAACGGAATCCAAATCGGATTGGGCTTGGTTTGAAAGATCGTTTTGGTTTTGAGTAGCCACGGACGATTTTGGGTCGACTCCGGGCTCACCCAAAATGTTTGATTCGGCTACAGGTACTGAAAAATCATTTTCTGCTTTCGCTACTTCTACGCTTGGAGCAGATGCAGGAACAGCAAAATCATTTTCCGAAGGTGAGGGGCTTGCCGTTGCTACCACTTCAGTTGTGGGCACGACTTCTGCTGGAGCTTCTACTTTAGCTTCTGCCACCACTTCTACTGGTGCCTCTACCACTGCTTCAGCTTCTGATACGACCCCTGCGGGTGCGGACTCCTCTGTAGGTTGGCTTTCAACCTGGGATGCAGCAACTTCTTCGCTGAGACCTTCTAACTTGCTGACCGCTGTTTTATTGTGTGAACACGCTACGGATAGAAAGAGGAAGCTCATCGCTAAGAATCCGAAAACTTTATTGGCCGATTTATGTAGCATTGAATCTGACTCCCGTTTTTTGGGCATTAAGGCCCTCAAAGCAGGTATCGACCTGTTGTCCAAAAGCTTTAGACAAAAATGCTGGATATCCAAAGCCATCAAGGCTTTCCGGGTGAGTAGTCAGGTTATAAGGGCTGGGTATTCACTTGAGGATTCGGGCGAAGCTTCAAATGGCTGACAGCTTTCTGGATAGCCATCAAAGCCTCCTGCGGATCATCGGTAATGGTGAGGTACTTAAGGTCATCTTTGGTAATCGCCCCCTGAGCCACCAGGGTATTCTCCATCCAATCAAGTAGCCCTTTCCAATAATCCTTACCCATTAACACGACCGGAAATTGATAGAGTTTACCCGTTTGGATAAGAGTCAAAGCTTCAAAAAACTCATCTAAGGTTCCAAAGCCACCTGGAAGAACAACAAAAGCGATTGAATACTTCACCAAAATAACTTTGCGCACAAAAAAGTAGTAAAAAGTAACTACCTTACTTAAGTAGGGATTGGGCTTTTGTTCATGGGGAAGAATAATATTAGCTCCAACAGATAGACGTTTGCCTTCGAGTCCTCCCCGACTGGCAGCTTCCATGATTCCGGGGCCTCCTCCCGTAATTATGTTGAATCCTCCTTCAGCGATTAGCTTGGCAGTTTTTCTAGCCAGGGCATAGTAGGGGTGCCCTTCGTTAAAGCGAGCAGATCCAAACATCGTAATCGATGGCCCGATAAAGTGAAAACCTTGAAAGCCTTTGATGAACTCAATCGAAATTCTTAGAACCCTGAGAGCCTCATTAAATCGGGAGTGAGCGCCCGCCAGAAAATTTGCTTCTCCAGCCAAGTAAGGCTGGTCTCCAATTTTATTTGGAATTGGCCGTAAGATCTTTGAAAAGAACTTTTTAATTTTTTTCCACACGAGGAGTTTCTGCGTTCATTTTTTCAAAAAAAGGAGCGATTGTCTCTAGGGTTGTTCCCCCGAAAGATTCAAAAACCAATTGGGAATTCACCCGCCAAGGCTGCTCTACATAACCCGCATTAATTTTGAGATCTTTACCTCGCTCGATAATAGCTTGAGCCCAAGGCTCTTTAATCGCATCTAAAGGAGCATGGGAATCAAACAGTTTCACCAAGGCTTGTTCCTCGCGGTTAGCTTTGATTCTTTGAAGTTCGCCCAAAAGCTCAACAGCTACTTGGTGAAACTTGTCGTAGTCCTTGACTCGAAGAATCTGATTCTTAAGCGTTTTAGGCTGTTTCTTTTTTGCTGCCCACTCGACCGCGCCTTTTTCAAGAAGCTTATTCACAAAAAGCCAGTGGCCTCGTTGGTGGGCTTCGGTGAAGGTTCTTTGTCCCGAGGTGCGACGCAAGAAATCTACGAGGTACAAATCATATTGTGCCTTCAACATTTCCTGAGCTTCACCTTTATCTTTATATAAGCCCACAGCAATCAACGCTTGATCGCCAGCAAACACCAGCGCGGTCAGATCCGCTCTCTGTTCTTCAAGAGCGCTGGCTAGACTGCCAAGGGCCGAAATGGGGTCTTCATTCTTTTTAAACTTAGACTCATCGTAGGTTCCAGAACCATGTCCGATAATTTCATGAAGAAGGACCATGACCCGATAAACTTTCTCTCTCGCCTTCATCAGCGTGTCTTTTTTATCTGGAGGACCAAACTCCTCTAAAACCTCATTCCAAATGGCACGGATGTCAGGAGATTGGGATTCTCCAGGGAGCGGAAGTCGAATCACGTTCTTTGCTCCTACGTCGCGGCGAATGTCATCAAAGTTGGGAAGATTATAACCCCCGGTGCGATAGGAGGAGATCTCCTGAAAGTAGTAAACCATGATAGCTGGGGGAGAATAATCTTTTGGGAAAGTCTTTTTAAACTTCCCATAGGGCATTCCATTCTCAAAGTGCTGGGCATGAGTCGCTAAGTTTTGAGCCACTTTGCTCACTTCCGGATCAACCACTTGAACATAGGTTTCCCAAGAGCCGATCTTAGCTAGAAAGTCTTCATAGACCTCAACCCAACCCATCATAAAGTCGACAGGGGATTGGGAGCGATCCTTCACCCAGGCGATATTTGCTTCTCGAAAATCTTCAACATCTCCTTTTTCGAGATATTTAATAGTGGCTTTGATTTGATTTTTTTGTTCTTTTGAAACAGAAACCCCTTCAGCCTTTTTTAGCTGCTCCACGATTTGCTGGAGAGTGGTTCCCACAAAACCCGACAGTTCGACTGTCTGTTTTTCACAAGTCAGTTTTCCGCCTTGCTTTACAATGCGACAGTTCAGGGTTGGCTCCAATCCTTTCGAAAGAGCAGCTTGTACTTCCTCAGCAGTGATGCCTTTTTCGTATAAGTTTCCCCCGACGGCCTCTAAGCCTGTTCCCTTGGGATCTTCTGGTTGGCGCTCCACCTCGAACCCTGGGTCGATCAGGAGTTTCTTGATTTCGGTCAGATCATTCAGAGAGGGCACGACCAAGTGGCGTTTCATCAATTCGGTCAGTTGTTTGTCAGATACTTTAGTAAGGATATATTTTCTATTCGAGCTTGAGTAGGGTCCCGATTGGTCTAAAAATTTTGCAGAATAAACGACAAATTCTTGAAACCCACTCTTACCCAAAAGGGTCTTTGTTTTGTTGATTTCCTTGCCCGAAAGAGCAGTTTCAATAAGTCGCTTGATAGTTCGTCCATGTCGGTGATTTTGATGAAAAAGAAGTTCTCTTCCAAGGCGAGCCGCCTCGAGTAAATGAAAAGCCAACTGTTTTTCCTGCTGGGATAATCGATTCCATACTTCTTTACGTCGTTCGGCGCTTTCGATTCTAATGTTTTTTGGAACGGGTAACGGGCTTGGGGCGGAATAGGTTGGCATCGTAAGAGAGAGTATTCCACAAACAAGGATTCTAAACAAATTCATTGGAGGCACCCACTTTTTAGAAATAAAAAAGATATTTAAGCTTTACCCAGTTCACTGGTCAATTAAACTTAACTCCATGGATAAAATCGTTTGTCTTGGAAAGAATTATTTGGAGCATGCGAAAGAATTGGGAGAAGCAGCTCCCGAGAAACCCGTTATTTTTATTAAGCCACCCAGTGTGCTGGTTCACGCTGCCAAAAACCAACAGAAATTAGCTTTGCAATTACCACAAGCCCGAGGAGAGGTTCACCACGAATGTGAAATAGTGCTTCGTCTCGGTCAAAACATAACCATTGAAGCTGTCACTCTCGGTCTAGACATGACACTTCGCGATGCTCAGTCTGCTCTTAAAAAAAATGGACACCCATGGACTATCAGTAAAGTGTTTAAGGATTCAGCTGTCATTGGTCCTTGGCTCAAAATCAGCGAGTTTCCCGATTGGGAAAACCAAATCTTTAAACTTGAAATCAATGGGACACTCAAGCAAACGGCGAATGCAAAGGAGATGATGCTAAAAGCATCGGACAGTATCGACTACATTCGGCAATTCTTTCCGCTCTGCCCTGGAGATTTAATTTTTACGGGTACTCCAAAAGGGGTAGCCCCTGTTCAGGTAGGCTCCGTTGGCAAGTTGAATTGGGGGCCAATCGAATATGAAGTGAGTTGGTCATGAATCCAGAGTTTCTTGAAAAACTAAGAGCAATCGTGGGACCCTCCCACGTTCTCATTTCCGAAGAGGAACGCCTCCAATATGGTCGGGATTGGACTCGGACCCCCGGAATTTCAGGGGCAGTAGCTTTACCCAAATCCACACAGGAAGTCTCAGCTGTCCTTAAACTCTGCAGTGATTTCAAAATTCCAGTTATTCCCTCTGGAGGAAGAACTGGACTTGCTGGGGCGATAACAGCCACAGACCGGGATCTCGCTCTAAACCTAAGTCGTCTCAACCGGATTGATCCTGTCGATACCCTGGGAAGAACAGTGCGAGTTCAGGCAGGAGTGACGACACAAGCTCTCCATGAGCACTGTGAAAAAGAGGGACTCACTTGGCCGATTGATCTCGCTGCCAAAGGGACCAGCGAAATTGGAGGTAATTTATCGACCAATGCCGGAGGGGTTCGAGTGATTCGATATGGAATGGCCCGGCGTTGGGTGAGTGCGATTCAGGCTGTTCTAGTTTCTGGAGAGGTCATTGAACTCAACCAGGGGCTCGAAAAAAACAATACCGGCTATGATCTGCTCCAGCTATTGATAGGTAGCGAAGGCACCCTGGCGGTGATTACTGAGGCCACCTTGAAGCTCTGTCCTCCTCCGATTCATTCGAGAGTCTTTCTTTTTTCAATCCGAGACTATGAATCACTCAACTATGTCTATGAAAAGGTGAGGAGTGCGCCTTTTACCCTAACGAGTTTTGAATTCTTCTCTGATAAGTGCCTCAAACAAGTTGAATCGAAGCTCGGAAGAAAGTGTAAGCTAGAAAAGCGGGGGGCTCTTTTAGCGCTGATTGATGTGGAAGTTGGTCCATATTCGCAGGAAAAAGACAAAATGGATCAGTGGCTCTCTGATCTTTTGGACTCTGGCCGAATTGAAGATGGTCTGGCAGCAGACTCCTCGAGTGACCAGACGGAAGCGTGGGGACTGCGCGAGGGAATTACGGAGAGTCTTCAAGTAAGTGGGTTAGTCCGGAAATATGATTTATGTGTTCCTGTAAAACTTTGTGCTGATTTCTTAAAAGAAGCTGAAGCGCTTTACTCAAAAATACAAATCCAGTCTGAACTCTTCGTCTTTGGACATTACGGTGATGGCAGTCCACACCTCAATTTTTTAAACTCAAAGGGACTTTCGCCCGAGGAATTTCACTCGGAGATCAATCGTTTCGAAAAAGCGCTGTATCCTCTTCTGAAAACATTTCATGGCAGTGTTTCAGCAGAGCATGGGGTCGGGGTCTTAAAAAAGAACTGGGTTGTCTACAGCAGAACTCCGGCGGAATTATCTCTTTATCAGGCCATAAAAAGAGCTTTTGATCCGAATGGGCTTTTGAATCCCGGAAAAATAATCGATTTTTCTATCTCTTCTTAAGATTGTCGGAAGCAAGCCGCATCCTTCGGCGGGTCATTTCTTTTCCTAAAACATGGATGGTCTCAAAAAGCGGAGGAGATACAGTTCCACCTGAAACAACAATCCGAAGAGTCATGAAGAGATCTTTCGTTTTGATTTCTTTTTCCTTGCAGTAATTTTCACATGCTTCTTTGATGTATTCTACATTCCAAGACTGTAAACCCTCAAGCTTCTCCAAAAGTTCGATGAGCCAAGTTGAGGCTTCTTTAGCAACCACTCCTTTGGGAGGGAGAGCCGATTCATCGTATTTGAGATCTCCGTTGAAGAAGAAGGAAGTGTTATCGATAAATTCTTCGAAAGCACATACCCGTTCTTTCACGAGCGGAATCAGCTGGAGCAAATAGTCTTCAGTAAAAACATTCTGTCGAAGAAGCTGGACCCACTCAAAATCACTTTTCTTCTTGAGATACTGGCCATTCATCCACAAGAGTTTCTGGAGATCAAATACGGGGCCTCCCAGTGAGAAGCGTTCCCACGAAAACTTTTCAATCATTTCTTCTGTGCTGAATATTTCCTGATCGCCCCCCGGATTCCATCCCATAAGAGCCAGGAAGTTTCTTAGAACTTCTGGCAAGATTCCCTTTCTCTTGTAGTAGAGAATGCTGGTTGGGTGTTTTCTCTTTGATATTTTCGATTTGTCGGGATTTCTCAGAAGATTGAGGTGGGTAAAGTGAGGGGGCTCCCAACCAAATGCCTGATAAAGAAGAACATGTTTAGGAGTTGAGGATACCCATTCCTCGCCTCGAATCACATGGGAGATCTTCATCAAGTGATCGTCCACGACGCTCGCCAAGTGATAAGTGGGAAATCCATCCGCCTTTAAAATGACGAGATCATCAAGCTTGGTGTTTTCAAATTCTACTTTCCCCCGAATTCCATCTTCAAAGCTTGTGACACCGGATGAAGGAACTTTAAATCGGATCACATGGACATCGCCCTTTTCAACTCGAGCCAGTGCTTCTTTGGGATCGGTATTGCGACAGTGGCGATCGTAGCCCGGCGGCAGTTTGTTTTCGGTTTGTTTTTTTCGAAGCTCTGCGAGTCTCTCAGAGCTGCAAAAACAATAATAAGCATGTCCTTTGGAGACGAGCTCCCTAGCCCATTTTTGGTAGTGGGGGAGTCGTTCACTTTGTTTGTAAGGGCCAAATTCTCCGCCCTTGTCTGGGCCCTCATCCCATTCGATCCCAAACCAGCGAATAGCATCCAAAATCATTGCTTCGCTTTCTGCTCGGTAACGAGTCTGATCCGTATCTTCGATTCGAATAATGAATTTGCCGCCATGTTTTTTAGCAAAGACATAATTAAAAAGAGCAATATAGGCAGTGCCAATATGGGGATCTCCCGTTGGAGAAGGAGCAATACGAACGCGAATTTCTGGTTTGGTCATTTTGGGGATTCCTCAAAAAACTTACATGTCGACAACAGTTCCGATTTCAATAGCACGATCTGATGGAATTTTAAAATAATCCGTCGCTCGCTGAGCATTTTGAGCCATGAAAGCAAAGATTTTTTCTTGCCACTTGGGAAGCTCCGTTCGGTTGCTAGCGATTAAGGTTTCTCTTCCCAAGAAGAAAGTAGTTTTATCTAAATCGACGTGCAAACCAAACTGCTCACAGTGCTTTAATAATTGGGGCACATGTGGCGATTCCATAAATCCGTAACGAGCGAGAACTCGGAAAAATCCAGGAACAATTTCCTCCACAAGGGCCCGGTCCTTATACGGAACGTGGGGGATTTCCTCGGTCGTAATGGTGAGAACAATTACCTTTTCGTGAATAACTTGATTGTGCTCAGTGTTTTGGCTGAGAGCCGCGGGAATCCCTCTGGGGGTAGCGGACATGAAAACTGCCGTTCCTGGAACACGGACTTCAATTTTTTTGAGTACTGTTTCAATAAATTCATCTTGAGTGGTTGCTTTATCCAGCAAGCGTTGAGCAAGAATTCTTCTTCCGCGCTTCCAAGTAAACATGAGGGTGAAAACGACACCGGCAAGAACGAGGGGAAACCAACCGCCATCCATAATTTTGATTGAGTTAGCTCCCAGAAAAGCGAGATCAATAATGAGAAACAAAAGTGTTAAAGGAAGAGCCTGGATTAATGACCAGTCCCATTTTCTTCGCATCACAATAAAAGTAAGGGAAGTAGTGATAAACATGGTCGCAGTGACTGCAATCCCGTAGGCCGCGGCCAAGCTGCTGGATGAGCGAAATTCCATTACCAAATAGAGAGTTCCCACTAACAAAGCCCAATTCACAAACGGGACATAAATTTGCCCAATTTCCCTGGCCGATGTGTGTTTTACTGCCATGCGGGGAAGAAAGCCCAATTGAGCGGCTTGTTGGCTCAAGGAGAAAGCCCCAGTAATTACTGCTTGTGATGCAATAATAGTGGCCATAGTTGCAATGACCACCAAGGGATACAAAGCCCAATCAGGCGCCAAAAGATAAAAAGGGTTTTCAACAGCAGCAGGGTTTGTGAGAAGAAGAGCGCCTTGACCAAAGTACTGGAGGACCAGACTGGGTAAAGCTACGCTAAACCACCCCAATTGAATGGCATGTCTTCCAAAGTGGCCTAAGTCTGCGTAGAGGGCTTCCCCTCCCGTCACCACTAGAAAAACACTTCCAAGGACGATGAATCCAGTCCACGAGTTTTCTGCGATAAATCGAAATGCATACATCGGATTTACAGCAGCTAAAACATGGGGTTCTGCCAAAATTCCTCGAATTCCCAAAATAGCTAGAGCGATAAACCAAACAAGAATAATCGGACCAAAGAGTTTACCAATTCTTGCAGTGCCTGAGCTTTGAAACCAAAATAGTCCAATCAAGATAACGACTGTAATTGGGATCACGTAACTTTCAAAAAAGGGAGTCGCTATTTTAAGACCTTCAACGGCACTCAAAACGGAAATGGCCGGAGTAATTACCCCGTCTCCATAAAGAAGAGCAGCCCCGAAAAGTCCCATGGCGATGACGATGCCGCGGGGCCCTTTTAAAGTGGCTTGAGCTCTTGGAGCCACTAAAGCAGTGAGCGCCAAAATTCCCCCCTCTCCTTTGTTGTCAGCACGCAGGACGAAAAGAAGGTATTTTACCGAAATCACAATAATCAAAGACCAAAGGATGAGGGAGAGAACCCCCATAACGTTAACTTCATTAAGTGGAATCGCATGAGAACCGTGGAAACACTCCCGAAGAGAGTAGAGAGGGCTTGTGCCGATATCCCCAAACACCACTCCAAGAGCAGTAAGAGTCGTAATCCCTAGACGGGAAGCCCCACGACGAGGTCTGTGTGAATCTCCAAAGTTGCCGGACATAAACTCCAATTCTAGGCAGTTCTCGGGGAAGCTACAAAGGAAAGTTTCTTGTTTGCGGGCAAGAACACAAGTAACTGTATTTGCTGTCTTTTTTTGAGGGGGAGGGGAATGGCTCGCATTGCTGCCGCCATTCCCGGGGGAGACAGTCGAAAATGACATCTATTTGATCTTAGAAACGGGATTCGAAAGGATTTTGTGACAAACGAGAATTAAAAAAGACCAAGCCCGGTCAAAGCGTCCATGGCAAGGGCCTGAGCGCGTTCAGCCGTTACCGGTTCGCTGGATTCTTTTGAGGGTTTGAGCAAAGTTGAGAAGGTCCAGGCCTGGTTTTTCAAAACCAAGTGTCCTATGAAAGTAGCGTGGTCATCTCCAGAAGCTTTTTGTCCCCACACTTCAGAGCCATATCTGTATTTTCCAATGTAGAAGAATCGTCGGGAACTTTCTTGAGTCTCCTTTTTGAGTGGTAAATTTCCCAGAAAAAGCTTTTCGGAAAACTGCAGTAGCCGATTCGTAGAGACCATTCCATCCAGCTGAAATTCCTTGAGGTACTTTTCAATTGTTTCATTTCCGATTTGAAGCAGCAATCGATCGGTTACCCAACTGACTTGGTTTTGAAGCCAGTCCGTCACAAATTGATCTTTGTTCCAAAGCTTGTTTGGAAAGCGAGTGCCATCCCATTTAAATAGAGTCTTTTCATCTTGGATGAGTCCTCGTTCCGTC
>RFNV01000312.1 GCA_009927005.1 Pseudomonadota bacterium | reverse complement strand
TTTTCTCTCTGTGGCGATTGACTTGATGGCCAACATTGGGCGCGCGTATTCCACAACTGCGCTGATCAAAAACACTGAAAAGTTGGTCTTCTTTGACTTTCTTGCACTTGCATTGTTTATTATTTTCTCTTCAAATGTCGGCAACTTGACTAATGTCCTGATGCGCAAAAAAACAAATGAATGCAATCTCCAAATTGTGAAAAACATCCACCGAGCGATCGATGAGACTCTTACACGGGCAACGCCTGAGATGCGTGCAAAACACAACATGCAAAAACAATTTAATCTCAAAACGAAATCAACTTGGGTGTATGAGAATATTACTAATACTGTCATCACTATCATCACACAGACCATTCAGTCGATTGTCATTTGCTACTACATTGTCTCAAATGAACCCGTTTTAATCATCCCCATAATTACTTTTTACGGTTTGATGTGGCGGTATGTCATTCCATACGTGACTTCTAAAAGGATTGAGAAAAAGGTTGATCACGAAACCATGTGGGCAAGAGTGTACTACGCAATGTTCCATCAGATGACGAATCAAATAAATCCTTCGTTTGATAATCACGCTCCAGACAATATCGATAAACTCATGGAAATGATTCAAATTTTTAACGAGCGGTCATTTGATCAAGAAAACGAAAACTACATTATATCTCTTGCTGAGAATTGTATCATTGCAGGAATCGCTATGGTAATCATTATAAACGAGAAGTATTTTCTTCTTGTCACTCTTCTAATTAATGGCTCATTACTCTTTTCAATCATCGACGCGTACATCACCATGAAAAAAATTGAGAATAATGCGGAAAAATCGACGAAGCCCCTATTCGATATGCTGAACGAAATCGAAAATGACAAACGTAAAGTGGCAACTCAACGTACTATCAGTTCTGGCATTCAACGAATTAAAATTAACAGTGTGGCATTCAAAGAAATTATGATTGACCCAGTCGAGATTTCTTGTCGCAAAGGTGGTTCGCTTCTATTGGAAGGAGCAACAGGATGTGGTAAGTCTCTCACATTGAAGTATCTGGCGGGATTGTACTCCGGTAACCTATGCAGCGTTACTGTTATTGGAAATAATGGAATAGAAACAAATGAAGAACTTTCAGGGCTATTGACTCATAGGTGCTTCGTTCCACAAACTCTCGGTGATGTTGCCAAATATCATGGTGAAATAAAAGCCACTTTTGGAGATTTTTATCCGTCTGAAAATCCAAAAGAATCATATGAAGAAATCAAGGATTTTCTACAGGTGGTATTCCAGCTTAGGTCAGCAGTAATTCCAAGTGCCCCTGACAAGTTGTTCTCAAATACTCTCTCCGGAGGCGAAGTTCAGCGATTTGTTGTGGCTTCCTATATTTGGCGCATTTTGTCAACTCCTACTCCTCCAGATTTTGTGATTTTGGACGAGATTGACAAAGCGCTCGACAAGGATACAGCAGTAAGAATTATGAAGTGGATCTTTACAAACATCAAGTCTTTCTTCAT
>RFNV01000152.1 GCA_009927005.1 Pseudomonadota bacterium | reverse complement strand
CTAAATTTTTTCCAGTGGTGGACGGAACGACGCATTTGAAAACTGAAATGAACAAATTTTTTATTCGTTCTTGGACTGAGATGATGTTTGGAGTTAATGACGGAACAATTGATGAAGCAAATGAATTTGAGAAACTGAAGGATGACATGACTATCTTGCTGACTAAGAATTTTTATGGAAGTTACTGGTACAGAATTCCTGTTATTGGTCATTTGCTGGTAATGTTCAAATGCTTCAGAAACAGGCGAGAGATGCAAAACATTCGTGACAGGATGAAGAATTTATGTGAAAAATCAAAGAACCGTGAAAATAATTTTTCTCGTTATTTCTTTGAATATGTAAAGGCTAAAGCTGAAGAACATGGTTTGGGAAACATAGCTGAAGAAATTTATTTGGATAACATGGTAATGTCACTTCTGATCTATGATTACATTTTTAATTTTGTTCTACAGTGCACAATGAGTTGGATTCATTCAAAGGACAAGACGCTAGAATCATTTGACAATATCCGAAAGACTGTGATTGACAAGTGTTTGTTGTTTCCTTTCAGAATGAGACAAGACAGAAGAAATATTTATTTGGTAAATCTGAGTTCATCCGGAGAATTTTTTTCAACAGGATTGAGAAGGTGTGCAGCATACAGTTTTGTTCCTGAGATACTCAAGGCTGTTCACGGATGTATAAGCGAATGCAATATTGAAGTATGTTCAATTACTGATAATGAAGAAACTATTGTCAGGAGTCCAAATTTGGATGTCCCATATATTTTGTCAAATTGGGAAGTTAAATGGTATGGTAGAAACTATTTTAGTAAGTATTTGACGTCAAACAATTTGTACGTTGACGTTCCGCGTGAAGGATCAGAATATGGTTCAAGGAAGTATGACATTTGTAGCCTATACTCGTTGCCTCAACTCATGAAACTGTTATGTCTTTCAATTTTGAAGTATGCTAACGAATTTGATGTGATAATTGCACCAGAAGCAAAAGGATTTCCGCTTGCTGGAGCTCTGCAAGTATATCTTATCCTGAATCAAATTGACAAGCCATTATATTTAATCAGAAAACCTGAAAAGCTTTTTTGTGAGTCTGATCAAAAAATTATTTTTAACGAACTGGCGATTAGTAAACAAAACAAAATTAAAGGATCGAGGGTATTTCTCGTTGACGATGGCATTGCATCATTTGGTTCACTTGAGACATGCATTCATTTGATCGAACAATCTGGAGCAAATGTCTCTTGGATTTTTGCTCCTATCCTTCATCACTATTGTGAAAAAAAATCACTGTATCATGCCTTTGCAAAGGAGAACAAAATCATAACATTTTTTGACATGGAGGCAGTTAATCCATCGTCGTCTCAGGAGGAGTAATGTGGTTGATGTGGCTCTGGGGTGTGAGGTGTAGGAGGTGAGTGGTGTAGTGATAAAAATAAAAAAAAATTGATTTATTAATTCTAATGAAAAAAAATATTTTTTATGTTCATATTAAATTACATTA
>RFNV01000363.1 GCA_009927005.1 Pseudomonadota bacterium | reverse complement strand
GTCTGAGGAAGAAATGACGAAACTTACAACAACACTTGACGATGCTTCTAAATGGCTCGAAGACAATCAATCAGCATCAAAAGAAGAATATGATGAAAAACAAAAAGAATTAGAGTCTGTATTTAATCCATATGCATCACAAATGTATGGAAGCAATCCAATGGGTTCAGGCCCAATGGGTAATATGGATATGAATAGCGTTGAGGAAATGATGAAAAATATGTCTCCTGAACAAATGGCCCAAATGCAAGAAATGATGAAAAATATGACACCCGAGCAAATGGCAGAAATGCAAAACATGGCTGGTGAAATGGGTGATATGGGTAGCGGTAGAGTTGAAGAAGTTGACTAAACTGATAATGTAAATAGTTTTTTTATTATTTTATGAATTCTAATAAATTTCAATAAAAAAAATTGAAATTTATTTTATGTTGAATAACCTATAATACTATTAGTTTAATCACATAACCTCATTTGATCCATTAAATCAAAAAATGGCTTCGAGTGATGGCGATGAAAGTGTTATTGGTCAAGCAAGCGCTCAGCCGAGCAGAGAAATAGGTGTTGAACCAGACCGAAAGCTCGTTGGAGTTGAAAGAATTTTGAACATTATTCCTATTGTTGGTGCTGACAATATTGAGTTGGCGGAGATTATGGGATGGCAGTGTATTGTAAAAAAGGGAGAGTATAAAGTTGGAGATTTGGTAATTTATTTTGGAATTGATTCAATTCTTGATTCAAATGATAAGAACGTATCTTTTTTGAAGGAAATGCGAATTAAGACAATCAAAATGAGAGGCGTGTATAGTCAAGGATTGATCGGTCCAATGTCGTGGCTAAGTGATAGAGGGTTTGATCCGGCAAAGTATAAGGAAGGCGATGATATTACCAAGGAAATGGGTGTTACAAAGTACGTCAGAGAAGAAGAATTGTCACAATATACTAAAACAGTAAATGATAATTCTGGGCCATTTCCTGATTGTGTTGTCAAAACAGATGAACCAAGGATTCAAAATGATGTTTCAATGCTAGAAAGAATTCAAAATCGTGACATAGTGATAACACGCAAAGAAGATGGATGCTCGTGTACAATTGGACTGATTGACGGTAAATTTATGGTATGTAGCAGAAATTATGAATGCAGGATTCCCGACAAGTCAAATGAACATTATTTTCACATAGTTCAACAATATGATATTGAAGCAAAGATGAGAGGAGAAAATTATGGTAATATTGCAATTCAAGGAGAAATTATTGGACCAAGGATAAATGGAAATAAACTAAAGCAAGAAAAATTTTCATTTAGAGTTTTCAATGTATGGAACATAGCCAACAGAACATATTACAATCATGAACAAGTTACTGAGCTATGTGGAAAGTTGGGTCTGGATACTGTTCCTGTACTTTATTGTGGGCCCAGTAAACAATTTACAGCGTGTGAACTTACAGCGAAGGGTCTAATGGCTTTTGCAGAAAGTCTGGAATATACTAAAGGAGATCCAGCGGAGGGAATTGTTGTAAAGACAAATGATCAGCTTGGAACCAGAATTAGTTTCAAGGTTATATCTAATAAATTTCTGTTGCAAAATGAACCAAAGAAGAAG
>RFNV01000104.1 GCA_009927005.1 Pseudomonadota bacterium | reverse complement strand
ATTTCAGTTTTTTTTATATATTTTGAAATACTTTAGATTGATTCATGTCCATGTATTTAGATTCAGATAGTGGTGTCAAATAATTATTTATTTTTAATATTTCAAATAAACCGTCTCTCCTTCCATTTAATTTTTGTTTCAATGATTTTAGATTTCTTACCATGTCTGTAAACCCATATGACCTAATAGATGTAAAAAACCATAGTGAATTATTATAATCAACTCTCCTTTTTACTTCTTTTAATTTTTCTTCTATTTCACTCACACATTCCTTTAGTAAATGCAATGATTTAGCGAGTGTCTTTGTTGGGTTATTATTAGGGTTTATTTCTTTTATCAAAAATTCTAAAACTTGTATATCTCCCTTAATGTCTGATTCTTCAAAAAAATTAGCAATATCAGGAACGGAACCATTATTTGTAATATTTCCCACAAGTGTATATATTCCATTCGCTGATGCCGTCAATGATGTAATGCATTGCGCTACTACATTTAACCCTATGCTCCCTATTGTACCTGCTATTAGTAGTTCTGCCATTATATTATATTATATTTAATTACTATTTGCTTAGATAATATATTGGGTTATATATTCAATTTTTAAAAAAAATTGAAATGTGAATTCATTGTAATGTCCTTGTAAACTTATCATCTTACCACACACCCATCAGGCCATCAGACCGTCTTATCACCTCATTAAGTCAAGACATGCAGATTCTATTTGTACTGTTGTCACTTTTTGCTTTCTCAAATGCAAATGTTGTTGAGTATTCTCCCTATTTTTTCAATCAACTTGGTGATTTTATGGATGTTTATCAATTTTCACACAATTCATCACTTATTGAAAGTATCGGAATGATTTTTGTAAAGCATGGGATGACCGAACGAAAGCTGAGTCTTCAACTTTTGCACACACATTTCAAGATTGAGGATGATGAAATTATTGTGGAAAAGATGACACACAATGAGAGTTTTACAATGCCCGTCAAGATTTCTTCTGTTAAGGCACACGACGTTTCTCCTTACCTTTTCAAGTTTACCCCTACTGGAAATGTCATTCCATTGGAGTACGTCGAGCACTCAAAGTATCTCACTGGTGGCAACATGGAAGCAAAGATTTCACTCATTTCAGACAACACATCTCCATTCGTTCAAGACATGGTTCGATTCCTTCTGTCCGAGGGCCTGATCAATGTTTTTGGTGTGGGCATTCCTCATCGCAATCACATCGGTGATCTTTCTGGTGGGGCCACAACGGAAAACAGTAACTCTGTTGAGCGGTGGTATCGTGTTACGCCAAAGACTACACCAAGTTACGAGAATCATCGTCCTACCGTGAAGAACAAGGAAGATTGCACTCATGGTTGTGCTCACTCATGTTCCAGTCACGTCAATTCTACAATGAAGCCCACTATCAAGAGCAAGCAAGATTGTGCCCACGGTTGCGCCCACTCGTGTTCCAGTCACGTCAATTCTACACTTAAGCCCACTGTGAAGAAC
>RFNV01000347.1 GCA_009927005.1 Pseudomonadota bacterium | reverse complement strand
GGCATAATCTCCTCAGACGGAGCTTCTCTTACTTTCCCAGAGGCCTTCGTCTTTTTGACGGCCGGACTTTCCCTGCGGAAATAATCGGGCAACGTCCGTTGGCCTTTTGGCACTTCGGCGTAGAAATCAATGTCGATCAGGTATTGCTGCTCAAGCGCATTGTTCGCATCGATAACCTGAGGGTTTTTTCTGGCCATCTGTGCCGCGGTCTGAAGATCCACCCCGCTCTCCTGGCCAATGGGCAAAATATTGTTAACCCGTACCAGCATGGTTCCGTATTTTTTTGACCGTACAAAAGCCGTAAAAGGAAACGCGGACACTCTTTGGCCCTTGGTCAGGGTCGTAGGGCTGTAGTCCGTACCTGTTTTTGGGGTTCCCACCGCTTTTCTACGTCTGTCTGCTTGGACTGTTTTGGCCGTATTAAGCAGGCTACGGGCGGCCCGCTCTCCCAATACAATGGATCGAAGAATCTCCCTGCCCTTGTTGCGAATACGGTCCGATACGCCCAACTGGAGGTCAGGGTCGTTGGGATCAAGTGCCAGCTCTGGCCCGATCGGACCGTCCAGATTTGGTATTTCGGCGGTTCGCGTGGACTTCTTTCTTTTGCCTTTTGTGGTGATCGTAGAAACGGAAGTTGGCGGCCGAGAAGCTTCCGGAAACACGTTGGCCGCCGTGCTGCTGAGCATCCGGATGTTGTCGGGTATGGTCTTTTCGGCCCCGGCGAATATTGCCCTTTCTTGGGAAAGGGAGAAGTTGTTTGGGTAAGCTCCGAACATTAGCCAGAACTCCTTGTCCGGGTTTTGCCTGGCCACATCGTAAAGTTTGTCTAGTTCGAGCGAAGCTTTCCTGGGATCAAAAGATTCGGCACTGCCCTGACGGTCGACTGTTTCTTTTTTCAGCTTTCTGGGTGCGTCTCCAAAGATGGGTAGGGCGTAGGTGTTGCCAACCAAACCAAGTTTACCTTTTACCGCGCCCAGTTTTTGGGCTGTTGGCCCAAGATTCTTTGCATGGCTGGCTGCCCGGTCGGTCGGAAACACTAGAACGCGCCCGGAAGCGAGCGGGTCGGCAACCGGGTCAAAGCTCTTAAGCAACTCCTGGGCACTCTCTTGCCGGCTGGTAAACCGAAGCGCCGGGATGGCATTGTTAACCAGTTGCTCCGGGTTAGCTGCTCGGGCGTAATCCATGCCGGTCGCTTTTCGAACACGGTCAACCATCTCTTGGTTTTGCCCGGGATCGGCACTGCGGTTTAGAAGGTATTGAAAAACAACCCGGCTAATGTTGTTGGCATCGTTAATCAGCGCCTCTCGTTTTTTGCCCGTGCTTCGAATGGCCGTATTTTGTGGAAAGATAATTGCAAACTGCTTGTGGTCCGGGTTGGCCCGCAGGTGGGCTTCCAGGGCTGGAATAATGACTCCCTCGGATCGCCCTTCAATGACCCCGAAAGTGCTATTTTGCTTCTGTTTATCCAAAGCGTAATTTCTAAACTTTGCCTGACCCACGTCGTTTTTGTATGTCTGGTCGTTGCCAATCGATATGACGAAATCGGCCTGGTCGATGTTTTGCGTCATCGTTCTGTCTTGATCGGGATCAGTCTCAAACTCACCGCCCAAAGCTTCGTCTTCTTCCGGCGTGGTGGCTACCTTGATGCCGCCTCGTCGAACGCCAAGCTGTTGAGCCAACCCTTCGGCAACAGTCGAAGCCGGTCCGAACCGGTTGTTTAGGAAAACAAAACTGCTTTCCTTTCTATCCTCTTCCGCTGCCAGTTCCTCCGGGCTTTTTTCTTCCTGGGTTGGGGTGAGGGCCTCTGTTTTCACGGGCTCTTCCATGGAGGGAGCCGGGCTGATTGGAGTTGTGGTTTCAGCGACAGGCGCTGGTTCTGCTCTTAAGGCGGCTTTGGCTACTTGTCCTTCCGGAAGTTTTTTACCGAAGAATTGGCCGGGCTGTCTTTCTGTTTGAATTGTCGGGGCGCTGGTTGTGGTCGGAAAAAGTGAAGTGGTCCCGACTTTCTCCTTAACCGCCTGCTCGGTTTGCGGAATCATTTTCCTGGCTCCGCCAATACCCAACTCAATCATGCCTGGCACCATTTCGCCGACAAACTCAGCCCATGCATCGGCCGGATCCGTTTCCTCCCCGATAGCAACATTACCGGCAATTTCACCGGCGCCGCCAAGCATGCCCTGAATAGCCGCATCTCCTACTCCTCGCTGGGCCAGACCTTTAAGCCCACGGGCAGTCTTAAAAAGTGCGTTAGCCGGAAGCGCAACAGAGGCCGCGTCAAACGCTCCTACGGTGGCCCCCCGCTGTATGGCCCTTTGTTTTAACGCCTCAACCTTAGCCGGATCGCGTAAGATGTTGGCCACTGTCTGGGTGTCTTGAAGGTTTCCTCCGGCTTCCTGGCGCAAGTCCTCCAAAAATCTGGACCCGCCTTCGACAACTGTTGAGGCTCCGCCGACCCCGAGCATTGTGGCAGCTAGGGCCATCTCTTTCCCGGCACCTGCTTTTTTGGCGACTAAGGCTCCAATACCTCCTGCTGCCAATCCGGGTATGCTGGTGCCTAATCCCTGGGCGGTGATAAGCGCAGCCGCTTCCGGGTTGGTAAAGAGATTAAGAATAGGTCCGACCCATCCCTCTTTGCTGGAATGTTGAAAGTTTCGCATAGCCCTAGAAGCAGGCCTGGCCTGCATGGCTTTGTCGTCCTCGGCGATTCTGGCGGCCGCTGTTTCTGGATCCAACAACCCGGCAGCAGCAAGCACGGCCGTACCCGACATAGCCGTGTTTTCGAGCCCACCCAAAAATTCGTCTTTAAGTCTCTGCCCGCCTGACCGCGGATCCGGCATAAGTTGAAGTGCTTGCTTTGCCGCGTTTACATCCTTCTGGGCCTGCAAGTACCCGCGCATGTTGAACCGGCCAGGCCCAAACGACTGCTCTTTGATGGCGGCCTCGTAAAGATCTAGGATTTCCTCCTGCTGGTCCGGACTGGCTCCTTTGAACTTCTCGTTCTGGAGAATGTCAGAAAGCTGCATAAACTCGGTTTACTTAAGGCGATCCAACGCTTTTTGCAGCATGTCTAAGGCGGGGCTTGTTCCTGGTTCTGTTTGTGTTCCTGCGGAGCTTGAGTTGCCTCGGGGCATTCCCAAACCAATTTCATTACCGGCCAGACCTGATCGGACAAGGAGGTCTTGAATAACGGACTTATAAAGGGTTTTCTCCATTGGATCCATGGCCTGATCGGACTCAATCAATTTGGTAAGATTACCAATGACCGCCGACGCATCCCTCGGAGTAAGATTTCTGTCCCCGTAAGTTTTTTCAGTAAGAGCTGCCTTGCTGGCCGACTCAAGATCGTTTCTAAAATTATCAACGATTCCAAGATCCACGGCTTTCGACGCCGGGTTATTCAGCTTGAACACTTTTACCCGGTTTTGGATTTCCTCCAGAACCTCAGGCTGAACGGCGCCCTGCCCGCTTTGGTTTACTGCCTTGGCAATTACGCTGGCCAATGCCGCTGCATCGGGGTCGTTCTCCCCAACCAGATTTTCAACCATGTTCTTCAAACCAAGCTTAACCCTATTCATTGCCCCGATCATTCCGCTGTTGGCTACGGATAATCTTGCCTTGTCCAGATTGTCCCGTAACGCACTGAACTTTTCTACCGAAGCATTTTCCAGAATGTACGGATCAAAAGTGAAATTGTTAAGGGCCTCCTGGGCTTTCATATCGCCCTTGTAGGCCCGCTCATAAAGCTGATTGATTAGAGATAGCTCGCTGTTTAACGCGGCATTTAAATTCCTTTGTTTTTCGTCCGCACTTAATTTTTGCTGTGATATCCCCGTTTCCACACCTTTATCCAGGGCTCCTTGGACCTGAGCAAGAATCCTCCAGCCAAGATTGTCCTGCTGCTCCTGGTAGCCAGCATCATACTCAGCC
>RFNV01000122.1 GCA_009927005.1 Pseudomonadota bacterium | reverse complement strand
CTAGGTTGCGTGGGACGGGCGTAGTTGAAACCATTGACGAGTTTATCACCGAGCTTAGTCCGGACCAAATTACGGCAATCGTGGCGGAGGCTAACCTTGACCCGGATAAAATAACGGAAGCCGATCTCATGGGTCGGTCTTTCCGACTTAATCTAACCGAGCGGGTTGCTTTGGCTTCTTACGCGGTTTCCCGTTTTGTGGAAACCGGCCAAGTGCATAAAGCCCAAAAAGTGACAGAGATTCTCAGTAGGTCCGGTCGCGGTATGGGTCAAACAATCTCGATTGGTTACAAGCTTCTCAAAGAATTCCTGCTCCGCAGCCCCGCGGGTGTAGTGGCAGAATACGCCAGCCGGCTAGCCGAAAACAAACGGGAGCTAAAGGC
Organism: Pseudomonadota bacterium; assembly: GCA_009927005.1. Taxonomy (GTDB): domain Bacteria; phylum Bdellovibrionota; class FAC87; order UBA2466; family UBA2466; genus RFNO01. The sequence goes on along the minus strand of RFNV01000122.1, from coordinate 4,581 downwards.
AAGGATCAATCCCCAACTTCAAAGTCTATCCGAAGAGGTCAAAGCCGTTCAGGCAAGCATGGTCAACGTGACGCTAGGGCAGGCCGACGTCCAGGCCCTGATCACCCAAATCAACACCCTGTACAGTCAGGCCCTGGGCCAGGCTAACCCGCAGAACCTGGAGAAAATTATTCGTCAGCACTATGCAGAGTTTAGCGGAGAAAAATTAGCCAACGTGTTGGCGGCCATTCTGCCAGAGTTTGAAAACAAACCTTTGTTGTTTGAGCTGGCCGATATGGTGCAAGCCAACATGCTGACCCAGCTAGGCAAGCAACTTAGCCTGCGGGGACGCACGGTCAGAAGGAATATCGTCAACCGCAAGGGAATGACCAATCCTGAGATCCGGGCCGAGCGGGTTGCCCAGATCCTTACCGAAATGCACACGGTGGTGAAGCCTCCGTTGCCCAAGTCTGGCAACACGGTTGAGGATGCTATTGCCGGGGACGCTAGAAAAATATTGGAACTCGCATCATTGGGCGCGCTCAGCGACGAGCAGGTTTTGGCCAGCATTGAAAGCCTGGGGAAGTTCCCAGCTTTCGATGTCAACGTTGCCGAAGACTTGCGTCGCCGGATGGAGGAAGCCAGCCGTACCCCAGCCGGGTTCCAGCGCGACCGCAAGTTTATTGACGCTCTACGGGTGCTTAACGCGGCCACCCGGGCTGACGGGGTGCCAACCATTTCGGCCTACTGGTACATGTCGCTATTGTCCGGCCCTGCAACCTTTTGGATGAATTTCTTTTCGACAATGATCAAGGCCCTATTTGACATCGGCACGTATTCGATTGCCGCAGCCAATGCCAGGGGCAACCCAGCGTTGGCTTTGAAATATATGTCCCTTGGGTACAAAACATTTTTGGCTTCGCTAAGCACAATTGCCTGGGCTGAGGCAAAAGGGATACTTTTAAAAGGTGATATCAACCCACGCACAGGAGGTAAATATGTTGATGAGGAAACCATCAACGCCTTGGAAGCCATGGAGACGGACACGCTTCTTAAAAACGTTTTATCCAAGGGAAAATATATTTTTCGCATCATGTCAGCTTCTGATGCCTTGTTTGGTCGTTCTGCCATGGAGGGTTTTGCCACCATCCAAGCCAACATCCAGGCCGTCGAAAATATTGAAAACGGTTTAAGTAGCTTGAGCGAGGAAGAGGAAGCTGCCCGGCTCCTTAACCAAACCGACGACTTTGTAACCGTAGCGACGCAGACTGCGCTGGGCGAGGGACTTCGTCCGGATGACCCTGACTTTATCAAGCGCGTTTATGAGCTTAGGGATCGCGCCATTCAAAACGACCCAGAACGGGCCACTATTCTTCGCAGGGCCGAAGATCTTTCCCTTTATTCAACTTACAACAACAAACCTTACGGGCTGCTCGGAAACATCTCCGAAGGCATTGGTACATTGTCCAGGCAGCATCGAATTCTTGTACCGCTATTTGTTCCATTCACCAAAATTGTTTCGAACGTTACCAATGAAAGCCTTAATTATGTTCCGGTAATTGGTGCTTATCGCGCTTTCAAAGCCTTTAAAGAAGCCGGCACCAGCAAAACAAAAGGGCTGGCCAAAACCGCTGAAGAAATGGAAACGGTCAAGGCAATTGAGCAGGGTAATCTTTACGCGGTTCAGGCCACAATTGGTTTGGCCACGATGATGTTTGTTTATGCCATGTCTTCCCTGCTTAAGGATGAGGATGACGACGGCCAAGACGATGGTTTCACCATTACCGGCACCGGCCCCAAAGACCCGGCGGCCTTAAGGCAAGCCAGGGAAGCTGGCTTTAGTCCCTATTCATTTTCTTTTGGCGGCAACCAAATCAAAGTTAGCTACTTGGCCACACCCCTTGCCATTCCGCTGGCCATTTTGGGCACCTGGACGGATCAAAGCCGTTACCCCCGGGGGCGCGACAAGAATGCCTGGGAGAAGCTCACCTCAGCCGCCCTTACCGTCGGACAGGTGCCGTTTAACCAGTCCTTTTTACAGGGTCTGACCGGTCTCTTTCAAATGTTGGATGGTCGTTATGAAGGTCAGGATAGATCCGCCTTGGAGAAGTTTGTAAACTCCACCCTTGGCAGTGTGGTCCCGAACTTTGCCCGCCAGGTGGAAGATGTGTTTAACCCGATCCGTCCGACTCAGACTTCCTGGTGGGGGAAATGGATTTTCAACAAGGTGCCGGTTGTCCGAAATATTACCGGTCGTCCGACCCTTAATGTTTTAGGCGAAGAAGTTAATGCCCCAATGGGGATTGAACGCTACGCGTTTCTTCAGAGATTTATCAACACCTCAGAGGCCGATCCTTTGTTTAAGCTTTTAGCGGCCAAGAACGCTTTTATTCCTGATGCCAAACGGGGAGTAATGATTGGAAACTATCAGCTTACCGATGACCAGTACTACAGGTTCCGCGAGCTGCGTGGTAAATACATTGCCCGGGTGGTACGCACGCCGTCGTTTTTTAACATGGCCAAGCGAATGACCCAGGAACAGCTAGACGATTACCTGACGGAAGTGGCTGGCAAGGCCTCTTCCGTAGCAAAGAAACAACTTGTGCCCGAGCTAATCCGGGCAGGTGTAAAGCTTTACTGACAATAAGGCTGCAGTAAAATAAGGAGACACATATGGATATCAAATCTACCGGCGGCAAGTTAATCAACGTAACCGAGTACGGCAAAAAAATGCCTCCAGTCGCCCCGCCTGCTGAGTTGGCAATAAAAAAAGAAAACAAGCGGATGGCGACGGAAATGCAGAACCTTAACAACGCCGAAAAAATCGCACCCAATCCGCTTTTCGATAAAAAACAAAAAGCACCTAAACCCCTTGGTGCAAAAGGTCTGAAAGATCTGACTAAAGATGAGCTTGATGAGCTTCTTAAACTTTTGGCCAACACTGAGGAAACTGACACGGAAGACGTTTTGGGAAAGTTTGCCGCTAACCTGGAAGTGCCAAGGTTTGGCTCGGTGCAAAGTCCGGCCTACCGTTTCCCCGGCTTCTTTAACGGTTGATTTATGCCTCTTGGTAAAAAAGCTTCCATGCCGTGCAACTCACCTCGGAAAAGCACACGGCCTGGCAAGAAGATGATGGTCAAAGCCTGCGAAGGCGGTAAAGAAAAGCTCGTTCATTTTGGTGACAGCTCTATGCAGGACTATCGCCAACACAAAAGCAAAAGCCGAAGAAAAAGCTATTGTGCCCGGTCAGGTGGCATCAAGGGCAAGGGCAGCAATGTCGGCCAACTACTGGGCGCGCCGCGTGCTTTGGAGCTGTTAATTATGGCGCTTGGTAAAAAACCATTTTGGAAAAGCAAAGACCCGACCAAACGGGACAAACCACTATCATCAAACCAAAAAAGCGTGGGCCAAGGCGCGCGCCAAAAAAGCCGGCCGTCCCTACCCAAACCTTATTGATAACGCCGCAGCGGCAAAGCGTTGAAGCACAACAAGTATTGACTTGTAAAAGGAAGTAGATAAAAAGGAATAAACATGGCCGACCAACAAAACAAAATATCCAGCAGGACCCTTAAAGCGTTCGAAAAATGGGGTGAAGGATTACCAGACGGCGACACCAAAGAGGCCGCCCGCAGTCTGTATAAAAAAGCTAAGGCCGGTGAACTCAGCCAGACCGAATTGCAAAGACTCCAGGGGGAACTGCAGGATCAGGTAAACAAAAGAAAAGCAGCGGCTACCACCAAAACAGAAACCGAACCTGCGGCCAAAGAAACACCCGCCTCAAGAACCAAGGCTAAACCTACCGCTGCTACCGAAAAACCTGCGCCTAAAACCGGTGCGGCCAAAGTCAAGTCGGTCACCTCAAACCCAATTGCGGCACAGACCGCAAAAAAAGTAGCGGCCGAACTAAGCGCGGAAGCCAAGCCGGCGGCGGAAACGGCAAAGAAAAGCGGGCTTGGCAAAGCTGTGGGTAAATACGCAGCTCCCGCTTATATTGGAGCAAACGTTTTGGGGCGAGGCATGGAACTCTATCAGGATCTTGGCTCAGGAAAAACGATTGGTGAAGCACTCAATAAACCGGAATCCAACAAGCAGGTAGGGGAGGCTCTTCTCGACACTGGCCTAGCCATGGCAGGCATGAGAATGGGGCAAAGGTTTGGTTTGCCAGGATCAGTGATTGGAGGAATTGGACTTCCGCTGCTTGGGAAACTCGGTATCCGAGCCGGGGATGTGGCAATTCGTGGGCCAAAAAAACAAGGCCAATCCAGTTCGACCGCGCCGAACAAGTCGGAAACTTCACCTGCTCCGACACAGCAAACACAGCGGGTTCCGTACGAGGAGATCCAAGCTATAGCGGACGAAAAAGGAATTCCTTTTGAGGATGCCTTTCGTCAAATCCAGGAACGGCAACGCAATGCTGTTGAGCAGAGGGCACCAGCAACAATGGAAGAAGAGGTGAGGGCGGCAGAACCGGTTTCAGAAATCTTTTTGCCAAGTCCCATGCGGGGGCGGGAGATGTCGGAGCAGGCGGTCAAAGCCCCAATTGGCGAGGAGCCGGATATCATGTCCTTCCTGGAACAACCGGACACCCAGCAAATGCTGGCT
>RFNV01000126.1 GCA_009927005.1 Pseudomonadota bacterium | reverse complement strand
TGAGCTGGTTTTTTTCCGTAAAATTAAATCAACATGAAAAACGCAATTACCGCCCTGTTGTTTTGCATCGTGGCGGCCGGTGCATCCGCGGAAGAGTTTGCCATTCGTCCTTCCGTATGGGGAACCCAGAAGTGGCCTGGCGGTTATGAAATCTACAACTCACGCGGCGTCCTGGTGGGCGAAGCGAAAGCTTCCGTGTGGGGGCAGGAAAAATGGTATGGCGGCTACGACGTGACTCTTCGCAACTCCGCCACGACGCGCGCCGAACGACGTGCATTAACGGAAGCGTTGAAAAATTTGCGTTGAAGTGTCACGCGCTGACTAGTTGATCCCGTTTTCCATGAGCGCAAACTTGCGCTTATGGAAACGGTGAAATTCAAATCGTGGTTCCAAAAAATGGGTGCCGGCCTTCGGGCCATGCGCCGAGACATCACGCGCACCGAAGCGCTATTGGAACAGCTGGACGAAAAAATCTTTGCGTTGCGCCACGAGCTGCGCGACACAATCAAGATTTACAAGGACTCCCAGGCTGCGCTGAGTGAGCTTAAAAAACAACAGACCCGGGAAGAGCGGATTCTAAAGCACAAGCTTCGTGGCTACATCCAGGACAATGTCCAGGACGCCAACGAGCTGATGAAACATTTTGAGACAGCCGACTTTTAGTCTTCGATGATGTCGTCGACAAAATCGGAAACCTCGGAATGGCTTTTGAGAAGCTTCAGCTTCATCCCGTCATCCTCGGTCACCGCCACCACACAGGGTTTATCCGCATCCGAACAATGGCTCATGTACTCGGCCAGATCCCTGGTCGCCTTTTTGCTGATCGTAACCTCGTGGTTGGGGCTGTCCTCAAGGAGTGCCATGAGAATGGCAAGGGCAGAAATATCGTGGTCGATGTGCCGAAACCCAATATGGAAGTCCACACGTCAATCCTGGGCCGGACCCCTTTAATGTCAAATGAGTGCCAATAAAGAGCCTTACGTTTGGAAATACAAGGGGAAGGGGTCCACTTGGATAAACGATGACCTGGAGGCCCTGGTGACCGCTGTGGCCCGTTATGAGGCTCTTGACCCCATGGACCACACGGTGCGCACGTTTTACAAGCGGCAGATCATCCAGCAGATGTGCGAGGAGGACCCCGGACTCTGCACCCGGTCGGGTCTCGGGGACCTGGTCCACATGTTTGCGATGCCTGTCGCTGCGATGTTGGACGCGGTCTTCGGCACAAGGATCAAGAACTGCCAGGGCTGCGCCAGGCGAAGGGCGATCCTCAACAGGGTGAAGTTCTAATGGCCAAGAAGCCAAAGGTGGCGGTTCCGCTGACGCAACGGTCCAAGGCCAAGAAAGGGTTGATCGACAAGGTAGCCAAGCTGGCCCTTTACCACCGGCCGGCAAAATGACCCGGGCCAAACTTCTAGGGGTGGTTCTGCCGATTCTTATTTTCCCCGTAGCCAGGATTGTAGTCTTCTTCTTGTTCAGCTTCTTCCGTCAGGCAAGGGTACCCTTGGAAAAACAAAGTTACCCGGATTAAGTCGTTGATTCCCAATTTAAAAGGTAACTAGGGTAACTAAGGGTAACTAAAAATATTGTAAAGCTACACACATATCAGCGAATTCGGTCTGCTGATTTGCACGGCCTGGGAACCGCGGATGATCAAAAAGGATACCCAAGTTACCCTAACTGATGGAAACCTTTGTGCTTGAACAACTTTTTTAAGGG
>RFNV01000198.1 GCA_009927005.1 Pseudomonadota bacterium | reverse complement strand
TTAAAAACAATATTATCTCCATCCATTCCAGCGCTAACACTCAATCTCAGCCTCAAAAATCCAAGCAATATTTTTTTATCAAATGTTCTAAATTGCAAATGATACTCCATTCCGTCAGATGCCTCGCGTTCCTCAACGATAAGAATAGCATTGGATGTATCAATAATTTTATTTTTAACTTCACTATTTCTGATGTCATTACATACAAGATTTCTCTTTTCCATTTCGTTAGTTATTTTTTGACACTTATTAAGATCTTTCGCTCCCGCAATAATAAATGATCGTGGGTTGTCCCTCAGTACTCTGTTCACTCTAATGTGATCGGGCATCTTTGCCAGTATGTAAATCAACAATTCATCTAGTTTTGTAAAAGGGTAATCACTAACTGTTCCTCCTTCTCCGACAATCAATGGCTCCTTGGCTATTTCTTCTGAATAAGGAATATGTAGCCCCCTTTCATATTCATCTTTCATTTCTGAAAATTTTACAACTTGAAAAGGATAAATTTTGTATTGATCTGCTTGCAAATAAGGATTTTCCCTCAATTCTTCAAACATTTTCATGTCTGCCTCAAATACATCAAACTCCCAATCTATGTCATCGCGTTCAATAAATTTTTTAGGGTTTACACCCAGCTTCAAAGGTTTGGGAAGATCTGGCATAACGTGGATGTCAAACTTAAATCCAGAATCCAACAATAGTTTGATTGCTCGTATAGCATGTTTCAATGTGCATCCTCTGTTGACGCGTTCTAGAATCCTATCATCAATATGTTGCAAACCCATTTGCACACGCGTTACACCCAAGGTTCTCAACTTTATCAATTCCCTCGGTGTAATGCAATCCGGACGAGTTTCAATTGTAATACCAATAATATGACATTTCGCCGTTTCATTTATTTTCATTTCTTCATCAAGTGATAATGGCTCTCGAAGTTCTTCAATATTCATAGAGTCAAAATATGTATTTGCTGCAAAATAAATACTCCTAATAAACTCGTCTCTGTATGCGCTGGGGTACGAGTGCCACGTTCCGCCCAGAATAATAACTTCTCCTTTGTCGACACTGTGCCCGTTTGCGATATAACTATTGGCTCTATCCCTAAATTGTCGTATTGGGTCATAATTATTTCTCACTGCTCTGTCTACACCTGGTTCTCCATTTGTGTAACTCCTCGGCATATTTGGTTCTTTTGGACAATATTTGCAATCCCACTCGCAACTAAATTCTTGGCCATTGGGATACGGCGAAGTTACCAAACCATAAACCATAACTCCTGATTCACCCCTACCTCCTTTTGATTGCATCAACAATACATATTTCTTTTCTTCCTTAAAAAACCCTTCAAAACACATAATTCGATATGCATATAGTAGATGTGTGTTTTTTATGATTGTCTTGTATTTCTTGTTCATGGCCTTAATGAATTTAGCCATTTCCTTTTTGTTTGGAATTTCAGTGTTAACCATTTCTGTTACTATTTTTCGCAAGGTTTCCAGATTTTCAATCTGACCTCGCGGGACAACAATGTTCTCAATTTCAGGATCATTCTCTTGTTCGCACATTTATCACAATTTTGTCAGGAAGAGTATTGTTATTATACATTCCACACGAGAGTTACAATATTTATAATTTTTCAATTTTTTACAGATCAACAATACGACATTCC
>RFNV01000300.1 GCA_009927005.1 Pseudomonadota bacterium | reverse complement strand
TTTATCAATTTGGTACACAATTTCTGGATCCCTTTACGCAGAATGCAGACCCCTTCAACGCCACCTACCTTTGACTTGCCCAAGTTGGAGAGAAAAAAAAGGATTAAGATGCCGAGTCAGAGTCCACATACTAAAAAGAATATACACAGAATTGCGCATTACTTGGCGTCCATAGGAGCCGTAAAGGATTTCAAACACACGTTCACACGCGTGAACGACGGAACCTATATTATTAATGCACAGACGACCCAAAAAATGTCTGCCTGTTTACCTTCGCGTATAGTCGCACTCCAAATTACAAGAGGATTGAAAGACTGGCGACCGCATCAAGATTTGAGTCAACCAGTGGAACAATCGGATATTTTTATCTGGCATATCTTTCGATTGATGTACACCCACTCAAGTAACAACGGGGAGGCTCCTTCTGATTTTTTGGCGAGGGTCTCATACATTTTTGTTGACAGTGATGTTGATTGGTTGAGGAGAGCGATTTCAATTCATTATGATTAGTCCAAGTCATGCCTATATTTATTTATATCTATCTGTAACACATAACTATATTTTTTTATTGATTAAAATAAAAAAATTGAAATTTATAAACGATTGCAAATCTCATTATTCAAGAAAATACCATCTGGTCTAAAAAAACAAGACTAGACAATTTACTCCTTTTTGTGCAAAATGGCGAGGCGTCCACCCCCCTTTGACTTGCCCTCTCTCAGGTGGAGGAGTGAATATAGAGTTCCAATTCCAATTCCTGACCCTAAGGGCGCCGAACTCTCCGTCACGAGAGATGCTAAGAGTATGCGCAGGATTGCCTACTATTTGGCAACGGTCGGAGCAGCAAAGGATTTTTGGAGTACAACCCATCACGTGGAACGCGGCTACAGAGTCACTAGATCCTCTACCACCGCCACCGCAAAGATCAATGGACTGCTTCCCTCGCGTGCCCTTGCGATGCGAATGATGAATCAAGGCTTGGATCGGGAAAACGAAGGCGAACCGGAGATTTGGAGAGTTTTCCGGCTCATGTACGACTGTTCAAGCAAC
>RFNV01000033.1 GCA_009927005.1 Pseudomonadota bacterium | reverse complement strand
TGACTTCGTACAGATGAAAAATATGATTAAAAATTATATAAATGATACAGAATATTGTGAGATAGTATTTTCTGGAAATAAATCAGATATTTAATAGTGTAAACTATGAGTGAGTAATCAAAGCCAAGCATTAGCAATTTGTTCAGAATTTGCAGATGAATATGGAATTGATGTTAATGACGATAAAACGATAGTTGTTTATACTAAAAGTAAGTACATAAATGAATTAAAAAATATGCTTGATAGAAAAGACTATAAAATATCTAGTTTTCAAGTTTATGGTTCAGACGCTTTAATTAACTTTATCCCAAAATATAAATTATAATATTTTAATAAAATACCATATAATTTTATATGGATAAAATACTTAATTTATTAAATCAAATAATAGAGTATAATACGTATCAAGATCTTTTAACTAAAGATAATAAAGATACTGGAGACACTTGGAATGTGCATCACTTAAAGCTTCTTAAGCAATTATTACAAGAATATGCCTCAAAATAAATCTAAAAAGCATAAATTCTATGGTATTTATTCTAAAAATGACAATTTTTTATATGGAGTATTTCCTTTTTCAACAGAAGGTTTAAAAAATGCTCAAAAATATATACAAAGCAAATTAAAAACAAAAAACAATTTATATTATATTAAAAAGAAATAGTAAATTTCTAGTGTAAACAAGACATGGCCCTTTCCATAACTGACCCCGGACCAACACCAGATAATAGTTGCCCTTGTGGAGTTATTAGCAGCACTATTACTACTTATGAATGGGTATTTGTTCCATACGGTGGAGGAGGTGGAACTGGACCAAGTGAGGGAAGCTGGGAATATATACCAGTAACAAAAATTGTTAATACTTGTAATCCATGTACTCCGAGTTGTACGTGTCCTAATGAACTTGAATTTCCTTGTGATCCAATTGATTGTAATTTTCAAGCTATTGCAGCTTCAATAAATTATCCTCCAGAATGTAAATGCACTGGAACATGTAGTCCTTCTATAATATTTTGTCAAGATGGTACAATAAAAAACTGCCCTGCGGCATGCGTCATAAATTGTCCATGCGATACTAATACTCAAACTCAAACTAATACTAATAGTAGCACAGATTCAGCGACTGATACTAGTACAAATTCAGCAACTGATACTAGTACAAATTCAGATACTCAAACAGTAACGAATACATTAACTCAAACTCAAACACAAACTCGAACAACCACTAATAGCGCTTCTCAAACTGTAACACAATCCCAAACGACTACTCAAACACAAACTAGAACTCAAACTCAAACTAAAACAGATACTCAGACTAAAACCCAAACCAAAACTCAAACTAAGACTCAATCTCAAACAACTACTAGAACACTACCATGCTTTTGTCCTCCAGCACAACCCTCTCAAGGAAATTCTTGCCCAGAGATATATACATATGTTTGTCCAAATGGATTGCATTTAGCATGCTTGCGTTTTAAATCAGATATTTATTGTAGAACAAATACGGCGACAGATACCTGCATTAGAAATTGTCCAAAAGGTCAACAAGTAGAAGGAGCACCTTGTACAAAAGTTTGTGGAGTAGATAGTCAAGGTTATACTATTGAAGTCGATGGTACTTGGGCAGGATATACATATGAACCAACAAATGGTTGTCCATCATACACATGTTATGAATGCGAAGCAGATTGTCCACCTGAAACTAATACTCAAACAGAAACGCAAACCAAAACGTGTCAATATGAAGGAGATTATTTAACTCAATTATCGAATAATTTAAAAATTTCTTGTAATGCTGGCCAAGGTGGAAATTGCTATAGTTCTGATGGTTTTGCTTCATATTATGCTTATACAGACCAATACATAGATAGCCAAGGGTGTCCAAGATTAAATTATTTTTGTTTTAAAACATCTTTTGTTACTGATCCACAAGGAAATTGTCAACAAACAACTCAACAATGCGATAGTGCTAGTTTTTAATTTTAGATTTTTTTAAAATTAGTTATAATATATAATATGCAGAATTATATATTATTGGCTCACTGGAATGGT
>RFNV01000132.1 GCA_009927005.1 Pseudomonadota bacterium | reverse complement strand
CTAGTTCTAACCGAGTGCAATAATGTCAGCCGGGATCGCAGTTTTCTTGAGTTTCTCCCCGACAGACCCAGCGACGCTCGAGGCCGAGGAAAGGGCGTAGCCCCAGACATTGGCCTGGGTTAGGGCGGCGGTTCCAACGGTGTTGTCGACCGCAACGCCTGCGGCCACGGAGCTTGCGGCTGGGACGGCACAAGTCCCAGTAAGGCTTCCTCCGTTATAAGAAATACCAGAACGTACGTTTGATACTGCTGGCATTAGGCCAGAAGCGTTCCCGTCAACGAGGGTCTTTCTGGTTCCAGTAGAGGTGTAAAAATTCACTATGTTTGTTGTTTGTGAAACTAAAACAATTTGCCCAGGGCCAAATATAGGAATCATCCCAAGAGCACCAAATTCTAACTGCTCCACTCTTGTAATTGACCCCTGATTGTTGCTGACGACTCCGTAAGAAATTCCAATCCCGACAGACCCTGGTCCGTAACCATTACCGACTGCTTTTGTGACAATCATTGTACCTGTGGAATTATTATGAGCCCCACTACAAGTGGTTCCTGTCCCAGCAACTGCACTACCATTCACAATTAATGTGCCGGTGGATCCATTGTAGGCCCCGTAACAGCCGGTTCCTCCTCCACCATAAGAATTCCCATTAACAGTAACTGTATATATAGTTTCGTTGGATACTCCATATCCGGAGGTACCGGTAGTCGAGCCGTAAGAATTACCGTTAACAACAATCGTGGAGCCAGAGGATACAAACAGTCTTGCTCCGTATCCTCCTGCGGAGGTTCCATACACATCTCCGTTAATAGTTACGGTTCCATTGGCGTTATTATCAATTCTTACTCCGGAAGCTTGTTGTGCAGTTCCACCAGTAACTGTCCCCGTAATAGAAACGTTTCCCAACCCGCCGTTTTTAAAGAATCCTCCGGTAGCCCCAGAGGTTCCAGCAGTAATATTTCCGTTAACCGTAATTACGTTTGAGCTAACACCGCCAACTGATTGAATTCCGGCTCCTGCCTGACCGGAGCAATTAATATTTCCTGTTACCGCCAGATTTGCGTTAGCATTGTGGTACAGCCCAGTACCAAAGGCCGGTGTAATATTTCCAACAATTGTTATTGGGATTGAGCTGGATGTTGAAACGCCATAGTTTGACTGCTGTATACTTCCTCCAACAATGTTACAATTTATGTTAATATATGAATTTGTCAGAGCGGTTCCGGTCGGTGAAGTGGTGGCTGAAAATCCTGCTGTACTACCGCTGGAAGATGAGCCTCCGGTAATTGGTCCGGTGTTGATTGTAATTGCTGCTGGTTGGTTATCGGAGTTGTAAAAATCTGCCCCGTTAGCTCCAGTGGAAGCTGTACCTCCGGTGACTGCCCCGTTAATCGTCATCGTTCCGCCCCAAAGACGAACTCCATAAGCACCTGAAACACTTCCTCCAGTTACATTCCCATTTAGTACAAATACTGGATAGGAGCTAAGACTTGAACCTAAACTTCCATAATTAGCAATTATAACTGCTGGATAGTTTGAGCCAGAAGATCCTCCTGTAACATTGCCAGTTAAGGTGCAGTTGCAGGTACCTTGTACATTTAAGATCGTTGCGCCTGTTGAAATTACATTTGCAGATATGGTTCTTGTACCAGATGTTTGCGTTTGAAACGAGCCGCCAGCGGCAATGACTGGAGAAGCAACGGCGGCATTCCGAAGACTTACGACAGTTATATTTTGGTCAATGGTTACGGTCTTGTTATTTGCATAAACATCGTCTGCCGAAGTAGGCAAAGTTCCCCCGTCCCACGTTGCTGTGTTAGACCAATTTCCGGTAGCAACTGCGTAGCGAGTGGCCATTTTACGTCTTTGTCAAACTGGTGAGATTCCCGCTTCCATCGTACCCAAGCGTCAACGTGGCAACCGTCGTTCCGCTTGCTCCGCCGGTCTTATAGGTCACGGATGTCAAATTTCCACTGGTGTAGCCAAGGGCCCGATAATCATGGATGGGAATGTCCCAGCCCTGTACTTTTTGCGAAATAGCCGAGGCAATCGAGACTGGTTGGGTGGCTTGCCAAAAAGTACCTGAAACAGGGACAGCGGTGGCTCTTAACTGAGTGTCGGTTAAGGGGCCTGAAACAGGCTGAGTAGCCGGAAAATTGGAAACCTCTACACTCCCGCTGATTGGGATCGGGCTCCCGTCATCGTTGGTGACCTCAACCTCGTTACTAACTGTTACCGTGCCAGAGGTGATCGTGATGGACCCGCTACCGCCAATGTCGACCGGAACTGGCGTAGCCCTAAGCTGGGCATCTGTAAGACCTCCTCCAGAGGCTCCCGCTGTATTGGTCTCAATGGCCTGAAGAAGACTGTTAATCTTCTGCAGGCTTTTATTCGACGGGTCGGTCGCTAAAGGT
>RFNV01000137.1 GCA_009927005.1 Pseudomonadota bacterium | reverse complement strand
AAGCACTCCGGTCCACGCCCGGATGGCGTAAAGACGCCGCTGAGCCTGGTTGATTCTTTGAATCACCCTTGAATCCGCCGGCGGAACCCCGTTGTCCACCACCCGGGCAATCTCGTTTCGAACTTCCCCCAGAAGCATCATGGGTTAAAGCCTCGCCTGCGTCAGAATTGTCGTGCTGGCCGAGGTATCCCCCCGCAAGAACATATTATTATTGTTAAGACTGGCAGTATAAAGGTTTCCATCGAAACCGAGCACACATAAGCTAAAATTTTGATTTTTCTTGTTTATCCAATAAATGTCTTTAACCTTTTCCTTTGGAAACCTTACACGGGTAAAAGTTGATAAAGTCCCGGTTGTTCCTGTTCCAAGCCCCCCATACGCGCTTCGTCCCGTAACAAAGATGCGTCCATCGTTCATTAACAGAGCGGTGGCCCCATATGTGCGGTAACCGCCATCCCAGTCCTCTACGAAAATAGGCATTATGCGTTTTACAGTGGACGAGGTATAACCGCTTAAAAGTTGCGGGGTAGGACGAAGAGTCATTGTTGTGCCATCGCCAAGGTTTCCATGCCAATTAACGCCCCATCGGTAAATACTTCTATCTGCCCTGATTGCCCACACTTGCCCGTGCCAGAATGCCCCGCTTGTGAAAATAAATTTCCCCGATCCTGTTGGCCAGACTGCTCCTCCTGAGACTTCTTTTACAAAGTAAGGCGTGCTAACGGTAGTCCCGTTCCCAGCGTATCCCGCATTGTCGTTATACCCGGAATGGTACAAACGGCCACCGCTTGTTCTAAAATATAATCCGGAATAGTAAGCGTCGTTGCCGCAAATCTCAACCACGTTGCTTAAATTAGTAGACGCATCCATTTTTACATAATTCCACGAGGTGCTTGCGGTATTGTTGCCGCGTGCCAACTGTCCATGGGCGTTATACCCGGACGCTCTTACCAGGCCGGAGCTAAAAAGAACCGCGGCCACAGAGGTAGTTTGTCTGCCCGTGCAAACAATATCTGTGATGGTATTAAATGTATCTGCCCCGGCCTCAACTCCACTTAAAATGGTTGGGGAGCCAATGTCAGCTGTTCCTCCGTTCCCCATTGCCCCACTTCCATTGTGACCCCAACCATAAAGAAAACGGCCGTTCGCCTGTTGAACTAACGCCATGCAAAACGCGCTTGCGTTATGACCGATTCCGGCACTTACCGCAAACTTTAAGACCACTCCTCCGCCTAAGTTTATTTTTGTAAGATAGTAATTGGCTGCCGCGTCCCCGGTATACCCTTTTCCAAGCTGCCCGGTATAGTTATCACCAGTGCTCCACAAGGAACCGTCCGAGCCCAGGACATAAAGGGAGTCTGATGAAGTATAGAGTTTTACCGGTACAGGTTGAGGCTGATTATTGTTTTCGTAAGAAACGTCCCAAAGG
>RFNV01000205.1 GCA_009927005.1 Pseudomonadota bacterium | reverse complement strand
GACGGCCGTAGCCTACGCTTGTGTTGAACCGATACCCACCGATGATTCATGTACAACGGCGGCGGGATCAAATGTCTTTTACGGTATTTCCAGTAACAACTCGCTAAAAATAGCTGGCTACAGTTATGGTGTCGGCAATCTTGCAGTCGGTCAACTAGGGAGTAGCGCTACAAACGGCATCTTCACTCAATACAATCCATGTGAAATATTTTTGTTTGATGCTCAATACGAATTTTTAAACTTTCCCCAGCCAGTACCCGTAAAAATTTACACAACAGGCGATTCAATATATGTATTAGCTTCTGACGGTTCTCTATGGAGCGCTGGGCGTAACGACGAAGGTCAGTTGGGCAAGGGGGTTACTGGGGATAATACAATTAATCATAGATTGACAAGAATTTCATTTAGCGGAGGAGGTGTTGTAAAAAAATTTGCTACGAACTACTCTGGTACGGTTGGTAGAACAACCTGCCTTGCTTTAGTTCAAAACGCATCCGGCTTTACGTTGTATGGCTGGGGAAGGAATACCGAGGGGCAGCTGGGAACTGGCACCACCGCTCTTCTAAATACACCCACCCCAGTAAATATTCAAAGTGGTTCCGATACATACAATACAATTAAGGACATTGTTGTTTGCGGGCGGCAAAATTATGGCATGTGCGCCGTTTTGTTTGAGTCCGGAAGGGTTCGGGCTGCGGGGTATAACGGCCATGGGCAGCTTGCCCGCGGAAACCAAACGGCCTCAACCGTGTGGGACTACGTAAAGATAGGCGCAACAACCAATCTAAGTGATGTTGTGGAGATATGCGGTTCTAATGCCTTTATCAGCGGGGTTTATTATCGAACTTCTCAAGGGCGTATTTATTATTCTGGTTTTAATGACGGCAATGGTCCGGCCGGCAACGGCACAAGTGTGGTAACGCCTTACTTTCTAAAAACAGTTTCGGGTGGGGACATTTGGAAAACTGGCCCGGGTAAATTTATTTATTCAAGCGGGGGTTATACTGTTGGCACTACTTGGGCTTTCGCAGAAAACGGAAACCTGTATAGATGGGGGTACAATGGTCAGGGGCAATTGGCTAATGGAACAACCACGGCTCAGCTTTCTCCAATTTTATTGTCGGGATATAACCTTGCCAACATAAAAAAGTTAATGCCTTTTCAGCAAGAGGATTCCAACGCTAGCGGTTCGGTGGCTATATTGCTAAACGACGGGCGGATTATGGCTGCAGGCTACAACGGCTATGGTAACCTTGGGGTTGGGGATGCCTCTAATCGAAGCTCTCTTTCAGTTGTGTTGTTTCCAAGAGACAAAGTAAAAAACATATTTTGGCTCAACAAAATGTCATCTAATTATTCTTTGTGTGTTTTAGGCAAAGACGGAAATCTTTACACAACCGCAACTGATACTTGGGGCATGTTTCTCCGCGGGGGAAACAGCTCCCTCACTTACTTGTTAACTGCGGCGAGGCTTTAACCCATGATGCTTCTGGGGGAAGTTCGAAACGAAATTGCCCGGGTGGTGGACAACGGGGTTCCGCCGGCGGACCCAAGGGTGATTCAAAGAATCAACCAGGCGCAGCGGCGTCTTTATGCCATCCGGGCGTGGACCGGCGTGCTC
>RFNV01000330.1 GCA_009927005.1 Pseudomonadota bacterium | reverse complement strand
AGTTTCAATAATTTTTGAAAAACTAGGAAGCGCGATGTGAGATTCCATATTGTGAGGTGAGAGAGAAAAATACAAAATTATTTGTATTTTTTCATTCTTAAAATTTTTTGAGACGTGGTGAGATATCTTTTAATGTTTTTTTTCCTCCAATTAATAAGAATTTTTCCATAAATTTAGCATGGGGGCGTCTTTCAACGAGAAGTATTTTGTATATTATGGTCTTATTTTTTTTGGTTTCCTATGTTGAGGGGTGAGGGGGTCGAGAGTTGTCTGTTTTTTTCTTGCAATATAATAAGAGGCGATACAAATGGAATTTATAGAAATTACAGATGTGCCAAAAGAAGATGAAATAGAATGGGCGGCAGAGGTTAGATATGATAAAGAATATCAAACCTTATCTAAACAGTGGTTTCGTGTATATTTTAACTCAAGTATTCTAATGAATGAAAAAAATAATATTAATTACTCTAAATATCGTAATTGGTTTGCGAGAAGACAAGGCTCGCCATATACTGATATACCTGGTATCTTTTTTGCTCCAAATTCTAAAAATATTGGTTTATTTTCCTCTGAAAACTCAGATAAAAAAAAATATTTTAATTTTAGTAGTAAACCCAATAAAATTCCTTTTGATTTTATTTCAACAAAATCTTTTTCTAATATTGATGATGGTTTTTTCCAATGTAAATTTTTATACGATATTATAAATAATAAAAGAATATCAAAAGGCGGTAGCATATGTTTATTTCTTGGAGAGAGTGAAAATGCTTTTTGCATACCTTATTTTTTTAAGTTTTTTTTTGGGAAAGTTGTTTTAACTAATTGTGGATTATTTGTTGGGATCAACTATAAATATAATGTGGATGGGTTTAATATTGTCAAAAAATATAGTTTAGAAGAAAAAGAATTTCCATTTATCAAAAAAGAACTTATACATAATTTAACTAAAATATGTAAAAAATATATTATAGATGCTACAGATACCTATGAATTATATAATAATGAAAAATGGTTAGAATATGCTAAAAAAGGTTTGGGTCAAACTAATTATTTTAGAGAATATATGAAATTACCGATTGGTTTAATTGAAAATGATCGTTTATCGTTAGTTATGCGTGACGCTCAATGTTTGTATTATAATCCTGATATTGATGTTTTTCCCTATATGGAAGTTGAACAATGTAATTATCTAGTTAGGTTATTGGTTGAAATGAACACATCTGGTCTAAGGGAAATATCTGTTATTGGTGAGCTACAATCTTCTTTGATTCCTTTTGTTTTAGTTGCTATTAAGCGAGGTATTATTAATTTTATATGTTATAATGATAAAAGTATAAAAAAGATTAGGGGCGTTGTTAAATATTCTGATGCTAAATTATCAAATACAAAAATTGTTAATGTACTCTCAGCAAAAGAAATTATGCAAGAAGATTTAGGTCAAACTATTGTAGCTTGGCAAGATGATTTAAATGTTGCTCCCTTTGAAATTCCTCAAGAAGTTAATATTATTTTAATTCAAAATTTTAATACAAATTTAAGTAATAATATCATCAGTAGACCTGGTAGTAAAGCCAAAAAGGTTCATAAAATTTCTTTTTTTAAGGGAATTAAAGGTGGTAAAATTGTACAAAAAGGCGGCGAAATAACAGACGATGGAGAAGTTGAGGAGCCGGATAAAATTGAGGGAAAAGTTGAGAAGCCAGTTGTAGAAAAATATAAACCTCCACATAAAAGAACCGAGGAAGCCGAAAACCGAATCAGAAAATTAAGATTAGAAAAAGAAAAATTATTTGATACTGCTGGTGCATTTGATCATAAAATTTCAGATTTGTCAGAAATAGCTACTCATTTGGCATCAAAAACCCTAGATGAGAATATTGTTTATTTTTCTGAAAAACTTAAAGTTGAGGGAGATGATAAATTGTCTAATAAAATTAAAAGCTATTTAATGCATTATGGGATTGATCCTAATGCAAGGAATGATGAGATTGAAAGCGTTGGGGATGCTGGAGGGGATGCTAGAGGGGATGCTAGAGGGGATGCTAGAGGGGATGCT
>RFNV01000034.1 GCA_009927005.1 Pseudomonadota bacterium | reverse complement strand
GGAATTAATAATATTTTTATTCAAGTTAAAACTAGAAATTATTTCGATAATAATATATTAACAGGTAAATTAACTATTAGTGGTTATACTTTAGATAATAAACGTAATAACATTAATGTACAATATATAACAGGAATAAGGTAATAATTTATGGCAATGAAATTTGTACAAGACTATGGAAATAATCTTCCAAATTGGGCTTATTATTATAAAGATAGTCAAAACTATGGACATTTAGAATTTGGTGGAAATGGTAATGCACAAAAATTTCAAGATTTTCTAGTTCAAACTAGCGTTTCTCCATATGTACAATTATATCTATATTCAAATGGTTTAAATGTTAAACCTCAAGATGGTAGTAATTTTAATTTTAATTTATATTATTCAAGTTCTTATGTAAATTTAAATATTGGAAGAGAAGTTTCTCATTTTGCAAATATATATTCTGATGGTTTATCTAGTAAATTTATGACTACAAACACAAATGCATCTTTTGTTACAGCTTTAGGGTCTAGTCTTTATAATGCAGCTTTAGATATTTATACTCAAAATTATGCTGTTTTTGCAGAAGCCACCTTAAATGAATCTTATATTGGCGTTCAAAATGCAAATGGATCAGCGCTTATATATTTAGATACAGCTAATATACCAGCAACAGCTGGCAATAAAGAAATAGTCCTTAGAGAAATAGAAATTTGTTCAGATGGAGTAAAAAAGAAGATGCTTATTTTAGCGAGTCAACCTTATAGTTTCTAAAGTTTTTTTAAAGTTTTTGGATTAAAAATTTCTAAAATTCTATTAAACTCTGGAACTTCCATTCCTTTTAATTCTGCTCTACTTAAAAATTTAAATATTAAATCTAAATCTTTTTTAGAAATAATTACTTCAAATTTATCCGATGGAAGTATATCGTTTATATTAAATTGTTCTTGGTTCATGCTTTTTTGATCCTTTCAATTAATTCAAATATTTTACTCTTAGGAATATCTAAGATGCTATTTAAATTTTCTGCATTATCAAACTTTTCTTTAACTAATTTTTTCTTTAATTGATCAAAATTAATACCCTTATCTTTCATTACTTTTTCAAGAACTGCTTGGGGAGAAGTTGGGTTATCATTAATACTTGATCCTTCATCCAATAATTTGGCATCTCCAAGTTCTTCTTGAGATACGATATTAATCTTCAAAAAATTTCTTACACATCTTACGAAAGCACGGTTTTCAGCAATCGCAGCTAAAAAGAATCTAGCAAAACTCTTTGTATTATTTACTGTAGCGTCAGCAAGAGATTCAAAAACGATTTCCTTACCGCCTGTTTCATAATTTGGCAACCAAGTAATTTTACAACTTGTTGCGAAATAACTTTCAGAAGCTGCTACCACTTTATATTCAACACTTGTATATCCACGAATCTGAGCAAGCTCTTTGATTCCACCTAAAAGAATAAGCAAATCTTTATCTTGGAGTTTCGAAACATCTGTTTCTTGAGTCTTTTGTCTATTAGGTACAAGATGTTCGATCTTTACCATTTTGCGCCAATTAATTGTTCCATCATCATTAAATACATAATTAAGACTTTTATCTTCAATAAGACCATATTGATTTCTTGTTATTAGATTAGGAGGAACTACTTGGGGAGTTTCTATCTTCTGTTCTGAAACAATAACTGTTTCAAATAATTCCGAACTACCAATTGAAATTGTATTTTCTTCTGATTTAATTTTAGGGCTCATTTAAATATGATACTACTTATTATATTACTGGTCAAGGTTAAAAATATAAAGACTGTTAAGTTCTTTGTTTAATTCTGGATGATTAACGTATTTATTAGACATATCTTTAGTTTCCCATTGATATTTACTATTAAATTGACC
>RFNV01000036.1 GCA_009927005.1 Pseudomonadota bacterium | reverse complement strand
CTATTTGATCCATTATTTTGTAATACTTTTTGTTTTTTGCCTAAATTGATATTTGCATTTACAAATGCTTTGATGATATTTTCATCAAAATTATATGACTGCTTTTCAAAAATTTTTTTAACGTAATACATAATATCATTTCTAGACAAATGATCATAGACAGGATTATGAACAATATCTAAATAATCATCCATAATTGAAAAATTTCCATATTTGTGTAAAATATCTGAAATTTTTTTCCAATCGTCATATGATTTAATATTTTGGCATAAAATTATCATTGAAGCAATATTATTAATAGTGTCATTATCCACATCAGAATATCCTTTTGCGAGTAAATTATTTATCGTATTTGATTTTACTTGTGCACTTGATACTAAATCAGAATTATTCGATCTTTTTCTCTTACAATTCATTCTTGATGATACTCTTTCTTTTAATCTGTCTATTTCTTTAGTAGCTGAAGAAATAAAATTTTGAATTGTTTTCCATTCTTTCGTTACATCATATATTAATACATTTTCAGACCCCACGACTACTATAACATCTATGTATTTTTTAATGAATGGTACATCCAATACATTTCTAGTTAGTCTATCGATCGCAGTTAAATATACCTCAACTTTTTTTCCTAATGATTTATTTTCAAGTATGACATTTTTTAAATTTTCGGATAAACCATCGGATACACTTATTGTATCTGATATTTTTATTATTTGATTCATATTTAAATTCATTTTATTAAAATAAGAATTTTGCATATATAATTGGTTGTGAAGTGATTGCATTTGGCATATGTTTCTCGTGCTTACTCTTACATAGGATATGATGGCTGTTTCTTGCATAAGATTGAATAATAAAGAAAATATATAGGAATTATACAATAGAATAATTCAAAATCAATATTTTTATTAATACCGTTATTATGATAGAAAAGGAAGAAAAGAAGATTACAGAAAAGGAAGAAAAGAAGATTACAGAAAAAAAGGAAAGTAAAAAAAAGATAACAGAAAATATTATAAAATATTTTGACGCTAACGGCAATGAGACAGATTTTGACA
>RFNV01000037.1 GCA_009927005.1 Pseudomonadota bacterium | reverse complement strand
CAACCCCGTTTTCGCCCTGTGCCAAGACACCCTTGGCCGCGATGAACACACCGGCCCGGAGTTCGGCCCGCTTCTCAGCCTTCTCAGCCTCGATCTCGGCCCTCGCGCGCACACGCGTTGGAGAATCGTAGGGAAAGGAAGAATAGGAACTAGGAGGAATCTGTTGGATCGGAGGTAAAAACCCAAAGGGTGTTGAAGCTATGGGGGTATGGGGGGTCGTTTTTGTCAGGTCAGCACTTGGATGGTTCTCCAACCAATAGGCAAAGCAGGCTTCTCGGTAGCCGAAGCGGATGTTGCGGGCGCGGTGCGACAGATGGCCTTCCCGGCTTCTGCCGTAGGTCGCGTTGCTCCGTTGACGCAGCGTGTCGATGAAGTCGCGGTTGACGCGCCAGAACGGACGCCGCCCGGTGCGTTCCATGCGGAGAACCCCGTGCTCCTTGGCGACAGCGATCCAGCGGTGAATGGTCCGTTCACTGACGGTAAACTTCCGCGCCAACTCAGGAACGGACAGAGTATGTCCACCAGCCTTGATGCGGGTGTAGTGCCAGACGCACATCCTGAACGCGCGGCGGGTGGCGCAGGTCAGGCGGTCGGGACGGGCGGCACTCATTTGTCCCACCCCGAAACCACGGCGTCAGCGAGTTCCTTGAGACTGCGGCGAACAACGTGGTTGTAGTGGGCCGGGTCGATGTAGTCCGCGGCGATGTAGCACTCAATGGCATGTGCTTCGCCCGCATCGTAGGGGTCGAATCCTCTATCGTGTCCCGGCGGCGCGGCCTTGACCCATGCCCGCAGCGCAGCGACGGCGTGTTTTTTGGTGCGCTTGCCCTTGCTCTGGTCGGTTTTTGTGGTTGCCGTGTTGACGGCGCCGCTCTCGGGCGGTAAAGACTTGCTCATCGACGGTCCTCCTTTGACCTCGGTCATGTGCCGCCTGAGTTGCGTCAGGGCGGCATTTCTTTTTCCTACGCTTCGCATGTCGGTGTGTCAACGGGGAAAAGGGCACTCATTCCGATAGGCCCCTTTCAATACTCTCCCACGGGATTCGGGAACGCACCAGATCGACGCCAAACTGCCGGACATGCTGC
>RFNV01000210.1 GCA_009927005.1 Pseudomonadota bacterium | reverse complement strand
AGGAATCAAATAAAAAAGTGGTCTACCACGACTCCTGCTACAACGCCCGTTTCAATGATGTCGTCGAGCAACCCCGACAGCTTATCCAGCAAGCTACGGGAAGTGCTCCCGTAGAGATGGATCTCAATAAAAAAGGAGCTATGTGTTGCGGTGCCGGGGGCGGGCGAATGTGGATGGAAGAACAAAAAGACCAACGAGTAAACATCGCCAGAACTGAACAAGCGTTGGATAAGAAACCCGAGGTTATTGGCACTTCGTGCCCCTTCTGCCGCGTGATGCTCAGTAGTGGCGTAAACGAAAAGGGATTAGGAGAGAACGTTCAGGTCATGGATGTCATGGAAATCGTCGCCCAAAACATTGCCGACTCGGTGGGTTAGGGCTACACTACCCAAATGAAATCAAGCGAAATTCGAGAGAAGTTTCTTAAGTATTTTGAAGTTCATGGGCACGAGCGCGTGAAGAGCTCGAGCTTAATCCCGGCGGCTGATCCCACCCTGCTTTTTACGAACGCCGGTATGGTCCAATTCAAAGATGTATTTCTTGGAGTGTCCAAGCCTGGTTATACCCGAGCCACCACGGCACAAAAATGTGTGCGGGCTGGTGGAAAACATAATGATTTGGAAAACGTTGGCTTTACTCCACGCCACCATACTTTCTTTGAAATGATGGGGAACTTCTCCTTTGGAGATTATTTTAAAAAAGAAGCAATTGATTTTGCCTGGAAGTTTTTAACCCAGGAATTAAAAATTCCCAAAGAGCGCCTACGAATCACCGTTTTTCAAGAGGACGACGAAGCCCTAGAACTCTGGAAGCAGCAAGGAGTTCGACCTGACTGGATTGAAAAACTGGGGGAAAAGGATAATTTCTGGGCCATGGGAGATACAGGTCCCTGCGGGCCCTGTACAGAAATCCACTACGATTGGGGTGATGAGTATGGTTCCGCTCCCTCTCCTGGAAAAGATGAGGGGGGAAAACGGTTTTTGGAAATATGGAACCTTGTTTTCATGCAGTACAATCGAGATTCTTCTGGAAAATTAGAGCCTCTGCCAAAGCCGAGTGTCGATACGGGAGCTGGTCTTGAACGGCTTTCAGCTGTCATGCAGGGAGTGTACAGCAATTACGACAACGATCTTTTTCAACCAATCATTCAAAAAATTGCCCATCAAGTCGGAATTACTTATCGAAAAAAGCCTGAAACGGATGTAGCCATGCGGGTGATTGCAGATCACTTGCGATCGAGCACATTTCTTATTGGGGATGGGGTGATTCCCAGCAATGAGGGTCGGGGCTATGTCTTGAGACGAATCTTAAGAAGAGCCATCCGCTATGGGAAAAAATTAGGACAAGAAAAGCCTTTTATTTTCAGTTGCGTTGCTTCCGTTACCGATTCGCTTGGTGGTTTCTACCCCGAGATTCAGCAGAATAAGAAATTAATTGAGACTTTGATTCGCGAGGAAGAAGAACGATTCCATGAGACTCTTCACCGGGGCTTAGGAGTGTTAGAAGAAGCTCTCAAATCTACTCAAGTTAAAAAGACTCAGGTACTTCCAGGAGAAACTGCCTTTCTCCTCTACGATTCTTATGGGTTCCCTTTGGACTTGGTCGAGGTGATTTGCAAAGAGCAAAATCTCACAGTCGACAAAAAGAGCTTTGATGAACTCATGGATAAGCAACGGCTCCAAAGTGGAAAAGAGAAAGCCACCGACAAGCTGCTCTTAGAAAATCTTTTCAAAGCAGTTGAGAAGGTGACCGAGCCCACATCTTTCGTTGGATATCAAACTCTGAATGCTGAAGCTAAGCCACTCTGCTTGTGCGATTCTGAGGGAAGAGAGGTGAGTGAACTAAAGGGCGACGGCTATGTTGTTTTTGATCAAAGTCCCTTTTATGCCGAGTCGGGCGGGCAAGTGGGTGATAAGGGTCAGATTGCTTCGGGGGGCTTAAAGGCTAGGGTTCATTCGACGTTTAAAGTTGCAAAAAAATCTGTGCTTCACGTGTGTGTCGATGAAGGCTCACTAAAAAAAAGTTTTAAGGTCCAACTCAGTGTTGATCCTGTTTTGCGTCGACTCACGATGAGAAATCACACTGCTACCCATCTGCTTCATGCAGCTTTGAGAAAAGAATTAGGGGATAGAGTGAAACAAGCAGGCTCCTTAGTTGATCCTGAAAGGCTGCGTTTTGATTTTACGTACCCCAAAGCTCTTCAAGCTGACGAACTGAAGAAAATTGAATCGCGAGTTAACGAACAGGTATTCAAAAATTGCAAAGTGACAGTTTCTGAAATGCCTTACGATGAAGCGATCAAAAAAGGTGCTCTTGCGTTTTTTGATGAGAAATATGGGGCTGAAGTCCGTGTAGTCCGGGTGGGCGATGAGGGTTCTGCCTTTAGCGTGGAATTGTGTGGTGGCACCCACTTATCTGAGATTTCTGAAATCGGTTATTTCAAGATCTTAAGTGAAAGCTCCGTGGCCAGTGGTGTCCGAAGGATTGAGGCAGTTACCTCAGTTAAAGCTTTTGAGTATTTGAGTTCGAGGGAACTTTTGCTTTCCGAAATAGAATCCAAACTGGGAATGAAAGAAACGGCTGCAGTTGATAAAGTAGACGGGCTTATTTCCCAAGTTAAGGGACTCCAAAAAGAGATTGAACAGCTCAAAATCAAAGTTGTCCAAGGGGGCAAAGCCGGAAAGGCAGAATCCTCAAGTATCCAAGAAATTAAAGGGATTAAGCTAGTTTCAGAGCAAGTCGATGAGTCTGACCCTAAAATCTTGAGGGCTTTGGTGGATCAATTTCGAGACAAGGGAAAAGAAAAGACGCTGGTGCTTCTCCTTGGAACCGGGGGTGGGAAAGTTTCCCTCTGTGTCGGTATCACAAAAGATTTGGTGGGAAAGCTAGACGCTGGAAAAATTGTCCAACTTTTGGCTCCAGAAATCGGAGGGAAAGGTGGGGGAAGACCCGACTTCGCACAAGCGGGGGGTAATAATCCAGCGGGGATTCCAAATACGTTCTCAAAATTAAAAAGTTGGCTCGAGTCTGAATTTTAACACTTCATGGATACTCTAGATAAATATCTGATTCGTGAGTTGATCATTTATTTTGTGTTGGTTCTGATTGGTATTTCTGCTCTTGCTGTTGGTATCGATTTCTTATCAAAATTCTGGAGCGCTGGAATTCCCTTCGGAAGAGCGATGGAGATTTATCTCTACAAGATCCCAAAAGCTACACAGCAGTTCGTACCCGTTGCAGCCCTGATGGCAACTTTGCTCGTTCTCTCAACCATGTCTCGTTCCAATGAGATTTTGGCACTTTATGCAAGTGGAGTAAGTCCGGTTCGGATTGTATCTACTTTTATAGCCGCTATTGCGACTCTCAGTACTGTTACATTTCTTCTCTTTGATCCTCTTTTGCCCTTATTCGAGCAAAAGAAGAATCAGCTGGAGGCCGGGAAGAGCGGTGCTGAAGTTGCCAAATTCCAAGCAGATGGAAGTCGTTACGGGTTTTGGTATCGCTCGAATGATTTGATCTATCATGTAGGAACTTTTAACCCGAAAACCAATACCCTTCAGGATCTGGACTTATATTTTTTGGGACCAGAATTTCAGATTTTAAAAAAGATTCGAGCAAAAGAAGCTAAGTTTGAAGATGGCGATTGGTCCATTCTGGACGGGGTGATGGTCGAGTACCCGTTAGAAAATCCATTTCCCAAAAGTGAGAGCTTTAAGGAAATTCGAGATATCATTCGTGAAAATCCAAGCGATTATCAAACGGTTGAAATTGAAGAAACAACGATGCGCTTGAGGGATCTTCGAAAATTCATCGAAAGAAGCCATCGGTACGGAGTTGACATGACCGTTCAGCGGGTTTCTTACCATGAGCGAGTAGCCCACGTGTTTTCTCCCTTAATATTTGTTTTGTTAGGCCTTTCTTTTTCCTTAAGTCCGTTTAAAAACCAATCTCCGGCTAAGGGAGTGGCTCTCAGCTTTCTCCTGGTCTTTGTTTATCTCATTCTTTCCAAAATGAGCCTCTCCGTCGGACGAGGA
Organism: Pseudomonadota bacterium; assembly: GCA_009927005.1. Taxonomy (GTDB): domain Bacteria; phylum Bdellovibrionota; class FAC87; order UBA2466; family UBA2466; genus RFNO01. The sequence continues at coordinate 71,339 of RFNV01000210.1, read as the reverse complement.
GGCAGAATACCCCCCATGGTTGCGGCCTGGCTGCCGAATATGTTATTCCTCGGGTTAGCAGGGGTTAAACTAGTTAAAAAATAACTATGCTTGAAATACTCAAATATCCAGATCCGCGCCTGAAAGAAGTGTCTGAACCGGTGACCGGTTTTGACCAGAGCCTTCACTTACTCTTAGATGAAATGGCTAAAACCATGTATGCCGCTGATGGAATTGGCCTTGCCGCCCCTCAAGTGGGTGTGCCTCTTCGCCTTTTTGTGATCGACTTAGGGGCTGGAGAAGACCGAAAGGCAAAGTTACATGAGTTTATCAATCCAATCTTAAGCTCAGGTGAAGGCAGCATCTCTTTTGAAGAGGGGTGTCTCAGCGTTCCGGGAGTGACTGAAGAAGTGAAACGCAATGAGAAAATTACTGTCCGATATCAAGATAGAAATGGAAAAAGATTAGAAATGACTGCTGAAGGACTTTTAGCAGTTGCCATTCAACATGAGAATGACCATTTGGATGGAGTCCTTTTTGTAGAAAAGCTTTCCCCACTCAAGCGGCGACTCCTTAAAAAGAAACTCCAGAAAGCAGTGACTCTTTAATCAATGCTGAAATACATCTACATGGGGACTCCTCAAATTGCAGCCAGGATCCTCGAGAAACTCTGTGATCAGGAAATGCCTCCAGCCCTCGTTGTTACCCAAATGGCGAAGCCAAAAGGGCGTGGCTACAAAGTAACTCCCTCTGAAGTCGAGCAGTATGCTCGAACACAAGACTTAAATGTTTTGGAAACGTTAGATGTCAATGCACCCGGGACAGCAGATGTTTTAAAAACATTCCATGCGGATGTGATTGTCGTTGTCGCTTTTGGACAGATTTTACGAGAAGGCATTCTCAAAATGCCCAAACACGGTTGTCTCAATCTCCATGCTTCGTTGCTTCCAAAGTACCGAGGAGCAGCTCCAGTACAACGTGCAATTATGGATGGTGAGAGAGAAACGGGTGTGACGATTCAAAGAATTGTAAAAAAGCTCGATGCGGGCGATGTCTTTTTACAGGAAAAAGTTGAAATTTTACCTGAGGAGACTTCGGGGGAATTATTGGTCCGGTTAGCTGAAGTGGGGGGCGATTTACTGGTTAAGGCCCTAAAAAAACTCGAGGCAGGGGAGGCTCAGTACACTCCTCAGGATGACAGCCTTGTCACTTACGCTAAAAAACTGGAAAAGTCTGAATCCAACCTCAATTGGCAGCAACCAGCTCAGGCCCTGTTTAATACGATTCGTGCTTTGCAACCATGGCCTGTCGCCCAGATGGAGTTGCATGGGGAAACCTTAAGGATTTTCAAAGCAGCTCTTGCACCGGGAAAGTCGGGGGCCACTCCAGGGGCAGTTCAAACCGACCAGAAAACCTTTATCCATGTGCAGTGCGGGGATGGCCAGGCCCTTTCCCTCCTGGAAGTCCAACAGGAAGGCCGAAAACGCCTAAATATAGCTGATTTTCTAAAAGGTTATCGTTGGCCTTCCATTGACTGAAATCCCACTCTAGTTGATGATGGGAAGCCATGAGTCCAAAACCATCGGGTTCCCAGAAATTTCAGATAGCCCCTTCGTTATTAGCTAGTGATCTGTCTTGCCTCAAAGAAGAGGTGATAGCGCTTGAAAAAGCAGGGGCCGACGTACTTCATTTCGACATCATGGATGGCCATTTTGTACCGAATATTACTTTTGGACCGACGGTTCTTGAAAGCGTTCGCAAACATACCCAGTTGCCTTTTGATGCCCATTTGATGATTTCAGACGCAGACAAGTATTTAGACGAGTTTGCTCGTGTGGGTTGCAATTGGCTCTCCGTCCATGTGGAAGCTTGTCCTCACATCCAAAGAACCCTCACTCGAATTCGGGATTTGGGAATGAAAGCAGGGGTTGCGATCAATCCAGGCACCTCTCTTTTTAGTTTAGAGAGCGTGGTTAAACATTGTGATTTCATTTTAGTGATGAGTGTGAACCCTGGATTTGGAGGACAAAAATTCATCGGGCCGATGCTTGATAGAGTAAAAGAACTCAAAAAGAATTTAATCGGTTCCGACGTAAAAATTCAGATGGATGGTGGAATTAAATTGGAAAACATAGCGGAAGTTGCCGAAGCAGGGGTAGACATTGCAGTGGTGGGTACTGGCCTCTTTTCATCAAAAGACTATTCTTCACAAATTTCAAAATTAAGAAGTGCTGCGGGGAATCGTTAGGTCATGGTTTATTTGAATGGAAACAGCTTAACGGTCGAATCTTTTCATCAGATTGTCTTAGGTTTGGAACCAGTCGCTTTATCTGAGGAAGCAAAACAAAACATCCAAGCTGCTCGAGCGATTGTAGATACAGCTATCAAAAAGGGAGACCGAGTTTACAGTATCAATACTGGATTTGGTTACCTCAGCAAAGTAACAGTGCCGAACGAAAAGTTAAAAGAGCTTCAAGTGAATTTAATCCGAAGTCATGCTTCGGGAATCGGAGAGGTTCACTCAGAGACCGAAAGCAGAGCGATTCTTCTGCTTCGAACAAACGTACTCGCAAAGGGATTTAGCGGGGTTCGGTTAGAGTTAGTAGAACTTCTTGTCGAAATGTTGAATCGAAAAGTTCACCCCGTCATTCCCACCAAGGGGTCGGTGGGGGCGAGTGGGGATCTAGCTCCTTTAGCTCATTTGGCTGCTGTTGTTCTTGGAGAAGGCGAAGCTTTTTTTGAGGGCAAGCGCATGACTGGAAAAGCGGCTCTTGAAAAAGCGGAAATAAAACCAATCGAGCTCGCTCCGAAAGAAGGACTGTCCCTCATCAACGGTACCCAGCAAATGACAGCGCTGGGGGTACTCAATCTTAAAAAGGCGGAAGAGCTTGCGGATCTTGCAGATTTAATTGCATCTGCGAGCTTAGATGGAGTTTTGGGAACGGAAAAGGCTTTTGCCGCTTGGGTTCAGGAAACACGGCCCTATCAAGGACAGAAACGAAGTGCAGAACTCGTGCGACGGTTTATGGATGGAAGCGAAATCGCAAAAAGCCATGAGAGTTGCGACCGAGTTCAAGATCCCTATTCGTTTCGATGTGCCCCTCAAGTGCATGGAGCTATCCGAGAACTACTCAGATTTGTCCGAGAGACCCTTAGTGTAGAGCTGAATGCTGCCACTGATAATCCGTTAGTAAACTCGAAAACGGGTGAATTGATTTCTCAAGGAAATTTTCATGGTCAACCAGTCGCATTTGCTTTGGATATTCTGGGGATGGCACTTTCCGAGTTGGCGAGTCTTTCTGAAAGAAGAACAGCAAAGTTGATTGATCCCCAATTTAGTTCGCTTCCTGCATTTTTAGTTAAAGATGAAGGGGTGAACAGCGGGTTTATGATTCCTCATGTCGCAGCTGCTGCCCTTGTTTCTGAAAACAAACTTTTGAGTCACCCAGCATCGACCGATTCAATTCCAACTTCGAATGAAAAAGAAGACCATGTCAGCATGGGACCTCTAGCAGCGAGAAAGGCCAAAACGGCACTTCAAAATACAACTTACGTTCTAGCGATTGAAGCCTTGGCTGCGTGCCAAGCTCTGGATTTTAGAAAGCCGCTGAAACCCGGCCGAGGCCCTGCTTTTTTACATCACGAAATAAGAAAGCAAATCCCAGTCCTGGAAGTGGACCGGTACCTCCACCCAGATATTGAGACAGCTTTTAATCTTTTGAATTCCGGCGAACTTTATCAAAAAGGCAATAAAGAGGGACTGTGGCAGTAAAAATTTCACATCAAAATATCAGAGCCTTCCGGGGAACCGAACTGCACACGAAAGGTTGGCAGCAGGAAGCTGCTCTTCGAATGCTGATGAACAATTTAGATCCTGATGTAGCTGAAAGACCGGAGGACTTAATTGTCTATGGAGGCTCTGGAAAAGCAGCGAGAAATTGGGATTGTTTTGATGCCATTGTTCAGGCGCTTCAGGATTTAGAAAACGATGAAACCCTCTTAATCCAATCGGGAAAGCCAGTAGGGGTTTTTAAAAGCCACCCAGATGCTCCACGGGTTCTTTTAGCAAACTCACTCTTAGTTCCCCAGTGGGCAAATTGGGAAAAGTTTCGCGAACTAGAAGCTCAAGGGCTGATGATGTTTGGCCAGATGACCGCAGGCAGTTGGATTTACATCGGGACCCAGGGAATCGTGCAAGGGACTTATGAGACCTTCGCAGCTGCAGCTAATAAACATTTTGGTGGGGATCTCACTGGACGATGGGTTTTATCGGCCGGTATGGGAGGCATGGGGGGAGCCCAACCGCTTGCTGCCACCATGAACGGAGCTTGTTTTCTGGGAATCGATATTGATGTCACTCGCATTAAGCGAAGAATGGAAACCGGGTACTTGGATAGAATGGAGACCGATCTGTCCAAAGCACTTCAGGAAATTCAGTTAGCGCTCAAAGAAAAGAAAGCAATTTCAATCGGGCTTGTTGGAAATGCAGCGGAGCTCATTCCTAAAATTGCGAAGGGAAATTTTCTACCTGATATGGTGACGGATCAAACTTCCGCTCACGATCCCCTGATGGGCTACTACCCAGTTGGGCTAACGATGGCTGAGGCAGTTGAGCTCAGAAACAAAGATCCAAAAGAATATATAAAGCGGTCTGAGAAATCTATTGCGGCCCATGTCGAAGGTCTTTTGGAATTTCTGAAAAAAGGGATTCCTACTTTTGACTATGGAAATAATATTCGGGCAGTTGCCAAAGCGCAGGGTGTTGCCGATGCTTTTAAAATTCCAGGATTTGTTCCGGAATATATCCGACCGCTCTTCTGTGAAGGCCTAGGGCCGTTTCGGTGGGTTGCTTTGAGTGGAGATCCCCAAGATATCTACGTTACTGATAAAGTGTTGATGGAGTTGTTTCCCCATAAAAAGGAACTCCATCGCTGGCTGACTTTAGCCAAAGAAAAGATTCACTTTCAAGGATTGCCGGCACGAATTTGTTGGTTGGGATACCAGGAAAGAGAAAAAGCAGGGCTTGCTTTTAATCAGCTTGTCGGAGAAAAGAAAGTGAAAGCACCTATCGTGATTGGTCGTGATCATCTGGATTGCGGAAGTGTTGCTTCTCCCAATCGAGAAACTGAAGCGATGAAAGATGGTAGCGATGCGGTAGCAGATTGGCCCATTCTCAATGCGCTGATTAATTCAGTAAATGGTGCCACGTGGGTTTCCGTTCACCACGGTGGCGGAGTTGGGATTGGTTATTCGATTCACTCGGGAATGGTCGTGCTTGCAGATGGAAGTGTCGAAGCAGATAAAAGACTTCAACGAGTGCTGGCTTCTGATCCCGGCATGGGAGTCATCAGACACGCTGATGCGGGTTACGAAAAAGCAAAACAAGTAGCGAAAGAACGGCACGTAAAAATTCCGATGTTAAAAACATGAGAACTGATCATTTAGTCCTTTACCACAACATTGACCAAGTCCTGACTCTTGAAGGAGTCGCTAAAAAAGAGGGCCGACACACGACTGAATCTGATCTGGGACTCATTGAAAATGCAAACATTGTCGTTAATAGTGAAACCAATGAAATAGAATGGATCGGGCCCTCTAAATTCATGCCTCTTGAGTATGGAGAAATTGTAAACGCCTATGCGGGTTCCGAAGAGCTTTGGATTCCTGAACTTGTCGAATGCCATACTCATTTAGTGCATGCGGGCGACCGATCTCACGACTACGCCCTTCGGGTAAAGGGAAAGACCTATCAAGAAATTGCAGAAGAGGGCGGGGGAATTGCTACCACTCTTAAAGCGATCAGAGAAACACCACTCATGAACATGGTCAGCAATGCCCAAGCGGAATTAGAGCGCTTTCAAAGATATGGAGTGGGTACCATTGAAGTAAAAAGCGGCTATGGCCTGACGTTAGAAAGTGAGTGCCGAATGCTGGAGGCCGTGAGAGCTCTTCAAGAAACATCGGGAGTCAATTTAGTCCCAACTTTTTTGCCTGCTCACATGACACCTCCGGAGTTTAAAGGCCGAACCGATGAATATGTAGAGGTCATTTGCCGCGAATGGATTCCAGAAGTATCTCGATTGAAACTCGCTCGTTTTTTCGATGTGTTTATCGAAGAAGGGTTTTTCAATTTGGCCCAGACCAAAAAGTTGCTGGAGTGTGCTTTGGCAGCAGGCTTTAGTCTAAAGCTTCACGCAGATCAATTTACAGATTTGGGCGGAGTGGAACTCGGAGTGAAGTTAGGAGCGACGAGCATCGATCACCTGGAGCAGATTTCTGAAAAAGGAATCAACGCTTTGGCCAATTCAAAGACGGTGGGGGTGCTTTGTCCGGGGGCTTCACTTTTTACTGGAACCGCTTACGCACCCGCTAGAAAGCTTTTGGATGCAGGAGCGCGAATTGCCATTTCAACGGATTTTAATCCAGGTACCTGTCCTAGCCGGAATTTACCCCTAATGACGACGATTGCTTGCAGCCAAATGCAAATGACGGTTCCTGAAAGCTTGGCGGCTATTACTTATAATGCAGCTGCGGCACTAGGGCTTGAAAAGGAATTGGGCACACTCGAAAAAGGAAAACAGTTTCGAGTGTGCCACTTAAGCCAGACTTCGTATGAATCGCTGCCTTACTGTTTTGGCGAATTTAATTAGTAAGCGCTTTAATACAGAAATTAGCAGAGTCGTTAAAGGAATTTAGATCGACCCAAGCGCCCTCTTTTCGATAATAGCTTTCGCCCTTAGCTGCTTTTGACTTCACTGTGACTCGGCTTGAGCTACCCAACAGGACAGGTACGTTTGAAGTTCTATCAAATGCTTGCCCGCCTCGTGAGAGTTTTACTTCGATGTAAAACTTTTGGCCCGATTCTAAGCTAATGGGAGCGTCGAGGTCTACTGTGTGAAAGCCCTTGCGTTCCTGAACCCCCAAATGACTACTGAGAAGATTTTTTAGTTCTCCGTTTTCGAAGCTTCCGTAGACGTTTACAACATACTCGGTTGCATCTTCAGTTGTGTAGAAGCTTACTGCACGAAGAGTTTCACGGCTTCCAGGGACTGCCCCAGAAGTAAAAGCATTGAAAGCTTCGAGAGTGTCAGTTTTAGTATCTCTCCATCCGTGGATATCGTGACTGTAGATTCGTTGGTAATTAAGTCGTTCCACGTTTTGAAATGAAACCGCTCCCATTTCTTTGTGATGACCTGCCACTTTATCGTAATAGGAAATCCAGAAGTAACCGTCATCTCCCCAGCTAGTTCCCCAGCTGTTTTTAATGAGCCAAGCACCGGGATTTTTGGCATCCGTTTTTTTGGTGTCATCCCAGCCCACAATAGCCACTGCGTGATTGGCATCTCTGGAGCTTGAAGGAGATTGGTAAAAACTGTTGGATGAAGAATCGTAGTAAGAATTGCTCCAATGAAGCGCAGTTCCCATCGCTCCGTGGTCCATTAAAGCAGTTTTGATTGCATCTATGTTTTCAAGATTTGGACCTGCATCGAGCCATTCAATATGTCGAGCATAGAAAGTGTGGTAAGTATCTGAAAATTGCTTTGGAGCGCTGGAGTAGCTTTGGGCGTCTTTGTTTCGAACTGCCCCCCCTCGAGCCATATAAGCACTTGCCACTCGATAGTCTCCGCCTTGGTGTACTGTTAATCCACCTCCAGAAGCATCTGGATTATGGTGTTGATTAAATCCATTCCACCAGTCGAGGTGATATTCCGCTAAATCGGTCTCTTCACTGCCCTCATGTTTTGCCCATTCTCCAGTGAGCAGGAGATTGCTTTCGAGAGCTGCCATCGTGGCATGCGTCCAGCACGTTCCCCCGTTCTGTTTTTTGACTCGCGAAACATAAGAGTTTCCTTCTACGCTTCGTAAATCAAAGCGAGCGGGTAAACTTGCAAAAACAAGACTAGAAAAGATGAATGATAGACCAATGAATTTCATGAAGAGCCCCTCCTTGAGTTGACACATGCTTACTTATCGACACTATTTTTAGGATGCCTTAGGAGGGGAACGGGAAGCCTTTAACGGTTATTAAGGGGTTGGCTTTGGTGTCGGGTGCTCGGCGTCAAATTAGCCTTGTAAACTGAGCATTCTATCAAGTGCTAATCGAGCATAGTGCTGGACCGAATCTGGAACTTCCACTCTCTCAAAACTTTCCAAATTTTCTAGAGTATAGAGGAGCCGTCCCATCGTTATCTGATACATCGTTAAGCAAAGAGAGCGGTGAAGTTTAGTAACCATTCGGTCGGGATATTGGGCTGCGAGATTTTGTATGAGATTGATCTCAGTCCCAATAAAAATCTGATCGCCTGCTTTTGTTTCTTTAGCAACATACTGCCTAATAGCCTCGGTGCTGCCCACGAAATCTGCTTTTGCTACTACATCAGAAGTGCATTCAGGATGAACTAAAATTGTTGCTTTTGGATAGAACTTTCGAACATGTTCCATGTCTCGGACAGTAAACTTCATGTGAACTGGACAATAGCCTCGCCAGAGAATGACTTTTGCCGCTTCGTAATCTTCTGGATTTCCGCCATCTGGCTGTTCGGGATCCCAAACGGCGATTTCGGAGGGATCAATGCCGAATTTAAGCGCCGTATTTCTTCCTAAATGTTCATCAGGTAAAAAGAAAATCCGTTTTGATTTTTGAAAAGCCCACTCAAATGTCTTCATGGCATTGCTCGAAGTGCAAATCGTTCCTTCATTTTCGCCACAAAAAGCTTTGATGTCCGCAGTGCTATTCATGTAGGTGATAGGCGTTGTAGTAGGTCCGGACTTTAAAAAATCCCAGGCTGCATTCACTTGGGGGAGCGAGGCCATATCAGCCATGGGGCAGCCTGCTTCCGGATCGGGATGAAGAACTGCTTGCTCAGGTCTTGCGAGAATTCTCGCGCTCTCCGCCATAAAGCGTACGCCCGCAAAAACAATGTATTTGCCGCCCTCAAAGTTTGCAGCAGATTTTGATAAGCCGTAGGAGTCCCCAACAAAATCCGCGAGTTCCGTAATTTTCTTACGCTGATACAAGTGAGCCAGCAAACAAACATCTTTTCCCTGACTTTTCCTCACCAGACGGATGCGTTCTGCTAAGTCTTCTTCCGGAAATTTTTCCAGTTCAGCGATTCGGTTTAAGTCCATGGGTTATTCCTTATCAAACACTATTCTCATCTCGCAAGTAGCAGCCTAAGGACCGTCTATTTCTTAAGCTTGCCTCAACAACTAACCTTGCGACCAATGAAGCATGTCTGAGGCCAATCAGTTCATCACTCAAAGCTGCATGACGGTAAAACTGGTCAATGCCTCTGGAAAGTTCTCCTAAAATTCCTTGGGCTCTTTCCAATCTCAAATCTGTTTTAATCAACCCCACGTAATTCCACATGGTGTGCTTCAAAGTTAGCCAGTCTTGGGTCAAAAAAGAAGGTTCGATACTTCCCGTTTCACTTTTCCACGGTTCGATTTCAGGAATGATGGGAGCGCTCTCATTTTCTAGCGCAGTTGCGATGGATTCGCCTGCTTTCGATCCCCAAACCAACCCTTCCAGAAGAGACGTACTCGCTAGGCGGTTGGCTCCATGGAGACCCGTGCAGGCTACTTCGCCAGCTGCCCAAAGATTGGCAACAGAAGTTCTTCCTGAGAGGTCCGTCCAAATACCCCCACAGTGGTAGTGCGCTCCTGGAACGACCGGAATGGGTTCCTTAGTCATATCAATTCCAAATCTCAAACAGCTTTTATAAATAAAAGGAAAGCGTTCTTTGATCCAAGCTGCGGGCTTGTGACTAATGCTGAGAAAAACACAAGGAGCACCGGTCGCTAACATTTCCTCGTGAATTGCTTGAGCCACTTTATCTCTCGGGGCTAGTTCAGGAGTGGCTAATCCCGGAAGTCGCATGGTCAGGAAGCGCTCCCCTTTTTGATTGATGAGATAGGCCCCCTCGCCCCGTAAACTTTCCGAAATTAAAAACCGAGGTCCAGTGGCTTGGAAAAAAGTTGTTGGGTGAAATTGAACATATTCTAAGTTTTCTAATCGGCAACCTGCCCGATGAGCGAGTGCAATACCATCTCCTCTGGAAAACTTTCCATTCGTGCTATGGAGAAAAAGTTGGCCAATTCCCCCGGTCGCCAAAACCGTGTGAGCTGAAAAAATTGGCTCTACCATCCGAGTTTTTTGGAAAAAAACAAAAGCCCCAAAGCAGCGAGCTTCGCCGTGTCGGATGCTGCGATCGCTTGCATGAAAAGAAGTCATGAGCAGATTGACAGCAGTTGCTCCACTTAAAAATTCAATTTCGGGTAAGGTCTTGGCGTAGCTTAAGAGAGCTTCTTCAATCGCTCTTCCTGACTCATCAGCTCGGTGGATAATTCGCGTGGCAGAGTGTCCGCCTTCCCGGGTTAAGTGATAGTGAGCCTGGTTTTCGTCTTTATCAAAAGGGACTTTTGCTTTTTTCAGAAGAACTTCTTCGACGAGCCGAGGTCCTTCTTCAATCAGCTGTTTTACTGCCGGGAGGTAGTTAACGTTTGCTCCAGCTTTAATGATGTCATTCTCAAGAGCCCGCGAATCCGAATCCGGGTCGTCTCCTTGATAAATAATTCCGCCTTGGGCATAGGCAGTATTCGTCTCTGGCAAATCAGCAGCAGCTGTGATGACTAAAGACTTAAACCCTTGCTCTGCCAAGGATATCGCTGCCGAGAGGCCGGCGATTCCAGAGCCAATGATCAAAATCGGTTTTGATGAGGCTAGAGACTTCATAATCTAAAATCCAAAGATAGATTTAATACAGGCGCTGAGTGAGTCAGTTTTCCCACGCTGACGTAATCAATCCCTGTTTCAGCTAAAGCTCTCACCGACTGTAAGTCCACCCCTCCCGAGGCTTCAATTCGACAAGTGGGCAATTTTTGTCGTATTAGGGCCACTGCCGTTTGAACATCTTTTGCTGAAAAATTATCTAGCATGATGACGTCAGGAGAATAAGGACTCGATAAGACGTTGTTTAACGAATCAAAATTCTGCACTTCAATTTCGATTCCGTGAAGAGGAGAGCGAGCTCCATGAGCCTTTTGGAGTAAAGCAACTTCACTTTCTAAAGCGATATGGTTCTCTTTAATCAAAATACCATCTGAGAGAGAGCGTCGGTGAATTTTACCCCCCCCAGCTTGAACCGCACTGAGTTGGAGGGCTCGTAGGCCCGGGAGTGTCTTTCTCGTGGCTAGAATTTGAACGGAATGGGGCTTTACCGCATTAAGATAAGCTCGGGTAAGAGACGCTACTCCGCACGTTAGCCCTAAGAAGTTAAGAAGGGTTCTTTCGAGCGCTAAAAGGGTATTGCGGGGACCGGTTAATTCTACGATTTGGGTCCCGGAAGAAATCTCAACTCCTTCAGAAACTTCCCACCGAAAGTCGACTTGACCCGTGAAGAGAGTTTGAAAGGTTTCTAAGACTGAAACCCCAGAAAAAACACCACTTTCTTTATTAAAAACAAATGCTTGGACCACATTGTTTTGAGCTGACGGAAGCAGGTTTCCGGTTACATCTTGAGAAAACTGGTCGGTTTCGAGCTCATCTTGGATCAATTGGCTAAGACTGAAGGCATTCATTAACGCTCAGCACTATCACAGCTGTTGGCGTTCGACAATCGCTGGGGAAAAAAGCCGGTTTTCCAGAAGAGCGATAAAGCCCATCACGAAAAGTCCCCCTACAATATCTAGGAAATAGTGCTGTTTGGTCGTGAGGGTAGAGGCAAAAATAGCCAAGGACCAGAGACTAAATGCCGTCACCGTCCGAAGCCCAAAGTGCCTTAGGGACCAAGTGGCGACTGCAGTCAAACCCACATGCATGCTGGGAAAACAATTTCGAGGAGAATCAGCTGAGGCCACAAACCGCATAACCGCTCCTAGTAACCAATGGGCCTCCGCGGGATAGTCTGGCCGAGGATAAGTGGTGGGAAAGCCATAAAAGAAAGCCCCGCAAACAAAAAGAACTCCAAACATCATTCGCGTGAAGGAGTCGAACCTTTCTTTTTCAGACAAAAGAAATATCGCCAAAACAAAAACTAAGTAGTCCGAAGTGTAGACGAGAAAAGTCCACGGAATCAAAGGAATGGCCTCATCAATCCAAAGCAGCGGCAGTTCCTGAGGCGGAACACTTAAAAAGAAATTGGGAATCACATAGAGGATTCCATAGGCGCTCATGAACAATGCGAAAATCCCTAGACGATAAGCAAAGCTGCAATTCTTAGATGCAAACATTTTTTGATCTCATCAGCTTTTACTTTTTTCGTCAACGGGCCAAGAGCTCATCAATTTGTCGATACATTTCGGGAGATGACCAATCGCGAGGACCTTCAAAGGTTTTTATAGGCCGTCCCTCTCGATTAATAAAAATTGTGACGGGAATGCCTTCAAGTTTGTATTGGGAAATTTGAGATCTTTTAACATTGAAAATTAAATTTTGGGGAACACGGATTCCTTCTAATTTATCTCGCAGTTCAGCTTCGGGACTTTCTTGAATGTTCACGGCAAGAACGGTCAGGCCATGACTCCTGTAATTCTTTTCCAGAACGCTTAACGACGGCATTTCTTCAATACAAGGTTCACACCAAGTCGCCCAGAAATTGAGTAGGACTGCATTTCCCCTTAGGTCATGCAAGTTAGCTGTCTTGCCATTAGGCAAGCGAAACTCGAGTTTGGGTGCCAAATTAAAATCTTTTTCAAGAGAGCCTTCGATCTCAATATCCTTGGAAACCAGGGTGAAAAAGACAACCAGGCTCACAATGGCAATGACGGGGATAGCAATAACGATTTTTTTGCTAAGAGCCATAGAAAAAGAGGTTAAGATAAGGATAACATTGCTTGGGGAGAAGAAACCATGAATTTGTATGGGCCAGTGAAAGTGGGGGGAGATATCTTAGCTTACTGTGGGAAATGCAAAAGAGATCTGGCCCACGTGATTGTGGCCATGATGGGGACCAAGCCTGCCCGGGTTATTTGTAAAACTTGTCAAAGTCCGCACAACTATCGATTGGGAGAAGGTAGCGCCTCTGTAAAAAAAACCTCCTCTCTTTCTCCCAAAGTACCCCGAGCAACTAAAACCTTTGTTAAAAACTCTGAGTATTGGGAACAAAAAATGGCAACTAAAAAACAGCTCCCCATGAAGCCCTACAAAACTCAGGAACTCTTCAAACTAGGGGATGTCATCAGTCACAGTAAGTTCGGTTTGGGAATTGTGGAAGAAGTAAAAGACAATGGAAAAATAGTTGTCTTGTTCCGCGATGAAGAGCGCACCCTGATTCATGGAATTGGCTCGTCTGACCGATAAGTTATTCTGAGACCATATATGAAATTCACTGTCATTTACTTCATTTTGACATCGGTCGTCTTGTCTTGGGCTAAGGGCGAATCCGATTGCAAAAAGGTTCTGGAACGCACTGGAATTTCAGTTCTGCTGGAGCGTTTGGCTAAAGATCCCATCGCATTATTAAAAGGAAGAGATGCCACTGTTTCAGAGGGACTTCTGGTAAAAAAATGGGATCCAAAACTAAAAACAACTTTCTATCACACGGCCTCTGAACCAGACCACATTGGTGAATCTCCTTTAGTCGATCCCTCCGCGAAAGCAGTCGCACTTTTTTTCCATGGATCGGGGACTGCAAAATCGAGTGGGCGAAATTTTATTCACAACATGAATTGGTTAGCCCAGCAGGGAATTTCTGGAGTAGCTATTGATCTTCCCTTTCATGCGTCAAACAAAGGCGAAGCTCGATTAAACGACCGAGCTGAGTTCATAAAATGGCTGAGGGAAGTCGTTGGGGAAGTTAAGAAGTCAGGCAAACCTATTTACCTAGTGGGCCACAGTTTTGGTCCAGAGCTCGCACTCCAGTTCGCTTCGGAATATCCAAAAGATCTCAATGGGGGAGGGTTGTTCCTCATTTCAGGTGCTTGGGGAAAAAGTCCTTCTCACGAGTGGATGTATGAAAACGTAACAACTCCGGGAATGTCCTACATCGGAGGAGATCAAAAAGTAGAAGATAACCCTGCGGGAGGGGATTGGGCTGGTAAAATGGCCAAGCAAAGCGATTGGCACACACGAGGTATTTCTCCTGACTTACGAGTAAAATTAGTGGTGGGAGAAAAAGATGAGTGGTGGCCAGCTCCTGGACCTGGCGAAAAACTTCCCCGAGGAGTCAACCGAGTAAAGCCTTCGGCTCCTTATCCCAATCAGTTGGGAAATGCTGGATTGATGAAAAAACTGGGAATTTCTCCGGAGCACACTTTTAAAGATGCTGTGGAGTGGACTCAAGACAAAATCCCCCAAGCAGAAATTGATGTTGTCGAGGGATATGGGCACTTTATTTTTGAGTCTCGAGATCAAAGGGGCGGTCCTTTGCTTAATCGCCTTCTTCTTGATTTTGCCGGTATTGAATATTCTAAAACTGCAGAGCAGAACAAAAAAACAGCAAGGCTTGAAATGGCTCTTCTTGCCGAAAACAACAAAGCATTCCTGGATTGGGTTGGAGAAAACAACTTAAGGAAGCTGCTAAAAACAGAAGCCAGTGCAGAGCGCGTTTTAGATCAATGGAAGAGTGTTGAATTTCTCACTTGGAAAAAAGTCCTGACCGAAATGCAGGAACTCGACCCTGAATATTACGAGAGCAGAAAATATTGGTTAGCTAAGGAACTCAAAGAAATGCCTGCGGATGTGGCTGAGTTTAAGCGTCGCGGGTGGAACGCAAGTGAGTTGCTTTCCGATCTCAGGCGCTACCGTGAATCATCAGAGGCGGGGCTGGGATCTTCAGTAAGCGAAGACCCGTTCAAACCAAAATTGCCTCAGATGTCGATTACTCTTTTGGGCGAACAAGCCCAGACCACCCCCTATGGGGGTTCTCTTCTGAATTCCGAATTCCGTAAAAGTCTTGAGGGCAAAGGAAGCATCCAGAAAGAAGAAGAAATTGCGCCAGGTTTTAAAAGACTTACTTTCCAATATAAGGGAAATGAAGGCAAAACCTGGGTGGTCCTAGATGGAGAAAACCCTGAAAAAGTAACCGAGTTTCTTCAACGTGCTTACGAAGAAGCTTATCGCGCCAATGGGTTCATTTCTCCTGGAGACAATTGGGAAGCCGTAGTGGATGGAATCCGAGTCAAAGTAGCAAACCGCTTAGATCACAAAAATAAAATTTACCGAATTGAAAGAGTAACGTTTTCTAAGGATTAATGCTAGCTACGTAGGAAAAGGTTCCGGAAGGTTCCACTTTTAAAACAACAGCCGGCTTAATAGCATTTCGTTCAGAATTAATAGAAATCACTCCAGTAACTCCTTGAAAGTTTCGTGTAGAAGCGACCGCTTCTCGGATATTCTTATGACTTAGGTCGGAAGATCTCTGAATGGCATCAATCACAATCGATGCGGCATCGTAACCAAGAGCCGCAAGTCCATTGGGTCGGTGGCCGTATTGTTCCTCGAAGCGAGAGACAAAGCCCTGGACCACTTCATTTTTATCATCAGCTGAAAAGTGATTACTAAAATAGGCTGGTAAGAGCGGGCTCTGATCCTGAGGCCTTAATTTCAGTCCGTCCCAACCATCTCCCCCTAAGAGAACGGCTCGAATTCCAATTTCTTTCGCTAAGGGAATAATTTTTTCTACTTCCCGATAGTAGCCTGGAATAAAAATAATATCTGCTTTGGTAGTCTTAATTTTTTGAAGCTGGGTGCGATAGTTCTCTGTCCGAGACGAATAATTGAGATCAATTAGAATTTGCCCCCCCATTTTTTTGAAATCATCCGAGAAGAAATTCGCGAGGGCATGGCTGTATTCGCTTTCTTGATCTCTCAGAATGGCGGCTTTTTTTAAATTTAAATGGTTGATTGCAAATTTTGCCATCACTGAGCCTTGAAAGGGCTCGATAAAACAGCTTCTAAAAATATAATTTCCTAATTGGGTGATTTTGGGATGCGTGCTTGCGGGGCTTATCATGGGTACTTGATAAGACTGAGCAACTGGAGCTGCTGCTAAAGATAGAGAGCTTGCTACTTCTCCTAAAATGACATGAACGCGATCCTGATTAATAAGCTGAGTCACTGCAGAAATAGCCTTTTCAGCTTTTCCTTCAGTGTCGTAGGTAATGACCTTGATATTTTTTTTTCGGATGCCGCCTTTGCGATTTGCTTCTTCCACCGCCATCCAAATTCCTTTGTGAGTGTCGGTCCCGAAAACACTTTCGGTACCAGTCATGGCACCGAACTCCCCCAACCGAATTTCATTTTCAACCAAAGGGAGGGTTTTAGGGTTTGAACGCTCAAAACAGCCCGAGACCAAAAAAGCCAAACCAAAATAAAAGGATAAGAGAACTTTCATCGTTTCTTATCTGTTTGGGGCTATCTATCCGTAATGTCAATTTAAACAGCGCTCGGATTGACAGTCTGAGCCCGGGTCACCTATTCTTTGGAACCTATGAGCAAACCTACAGAAAACAACACATTTGAAACCTCTTTGAAGGAACTTGAGAAAATCGTGGGCCAGCTTGAGGGCGGAGACATTCCCCTGGAAGCTCAACTCAAGGCTTTTGAAAAAGGGGTGGCGTTATCCCGTGAGTGCTTAAAGCAATTGGAAGAAGTTGAGCGAAAAGTGGAATTGCTCATGCAGACTCCAGAAGGGGACCTCAAAACCACTCCTTTTAATGTTTCTCAATGAATTTAAAGACTTATTCTTCCGAGTGGGTGACTTTAGTTGATGCCGGCATTGAGCAAAGCCTCAATCACTTTCGAAAAACTTCTTCTCAACGGTTTGCACCTCTGATTGAGGCAATGGAATACAGTCTCTCGGGAGGGGGCAAAAGATTTCGGCCACTCCTGACGCTTGCGACTGCCCAATGTTTGGGAATCGATGCGGAGGATGTTCTGCCAGCAGCTTTGGCTGTGGAGTACATCCACACTTATTCTTTAATCCACGACGATTTACCCGCTCTTGATGACGACGATACTCGGAGGGGAAAGCCCTCAAGCCATAAAAAGTTTGGAGAAGCAGTTGCGATTTTGGCCGGAGATGCCCTTCTCACTGAAGCCTTTGGCCTTCTCGGGCGACTCCAAGAGCAGAAAAAATTTACCCCAGCTCATGTCTTATCGGCTTTGGAACTTTTGGTCTCAGCTGCTGGGGTGAGGGGACTGGTGGGCGGCCAATTTATCGATATCACGCTGGAACAGCCCCAGTTTAATTTGCCCGAAGTCGAATTCATCCATATTCATAAAACCGGAGCCATGATCGTGGCTTCAGTACTCTTGCCGGCTCGGCTCAGGGGTCTCGACGAAAAAAAATCTTTATTATTAAAGCGTTACGGCAGTGCTTTGGGACTAGCTTTCCAAATCTCAGACGATATTTTAGATGCCCAATCCAGTGGCCGATATGCCCGGGGACCTCGAAAAAAGGCTCGCCCGGCCTACAGTGAGCTCATGAACCGAGTGGAAATGCAGGATCTTTTAGACCAATTAATTCAAACGGCTATCGAATCTGTAGAACCTTGGGGTGACAAATCCCAAGCGCTCAGGGATATTGCTGAGTTCATCCGACACAGGAAATACTAGTGGGAAAACTACTTGATCAAATTAATTTACCGCAAGACCTTCGTCGCCTGAAAGCAAAGGAATTGGGAACGGTTTGTGATGAGGTCCGAGATTTTATTTTGGAAGTGATTTCCCAAAAAGGCGGACATTTTTCATCCAATCTGGGAACCGTAGAACTAACCGTCGCGCTTCACTATGTATTTGATACCCCCAAAGATAAATTAGTTTGGGACGTTGGACATCAAGCTTATCCGCACAAAATTCTTACGGGGAGAAAAGATCGGTTTCACACGATTCGGCAGCACGGTGGTATCAGCGGATTCACCAGTCGGGCAGAAAGTGAGTACGATCACTTCGGAGCAGGCCATGCGAGTACTTCTATTTCGGCTGCTTTAGGGATCGCCGAAGGATTAAGACTCAGCGGTTCTGATCATATGGCTCTTGCGATTATTGGCGATGGCTCGATGACCGGTGGGCTTGCTTTTGAAGCCCTGAACAATGCTGGCCACATTCCTGCAAAAAACTTAGTCGTGATTTTAAATGATAACGATATGGCCATTGACTCCAATGTGGGAGCTTTGAACCGTTTCGTGAATCATGCTTTGATTCATCCAGGCTACAATCGCTTGCGAAATGAAATTAAGTCAGCCGTAGATTCGATGGCAAGCCACGGGGTAGACCTTTCTACTTTTGCCTCTCGTGCGCGTAAAAGCATGAAGAACTTTTTCACGCCTGGAATTCTCTTTGAATGTTTTGGCTTTAGATACATGGGACCCATTGACGGTCACGACATCAATGCAGTGGTAGAAGCTCTTTCATTTGTAAAAGAAACTGGCTCAGAAGGCGGACCCTATTTGGTTCATGTGGTGACCAAAAAAGGGAAGGGCTATAAACTTGCTGAAGAAAATTCGCTGAAGTACCACGGAGTTTCTCCTTTTTCTATTAAGGACGGAATTCAAGCGGTAACGCCCAAGAAACCAAATTACCAAGATGTTTTTGCGGAAACTTTGATTCAGTTGGCAAAAGAAGATCCCAGAATCGTTGCGATTACTGCGGCAATGCCGAGTGGAACTGGAATTAATAAGTTTCAGAAAGAGTTTCCAAAAAGAACTTACGATGTGGGAATTGCGGAAAGCCATGCAGTTCTTTTTGCGGCTGGGCTTGCAACTGAAGGCTATCGGCCAGTAGCTGCTATTTATTCTACTTTTTTGCAAAGAGCTTACGATCAGTGCATTCACGACGTTGGTATTCAAAACCTTCCTGTGATTTTTGCAATGGATCGAGCGGGGTTGGTGGGGGCGGATGGGGTGACTCATCAAGGAGCTTTTGATCTGACTTACTTAAGGGCCATTCCTAATTTTGTGATTATGGCCCCTAAAGATGAAAATGAACTGCGACACATGGTCAAAACCGCTGTGGATTATCAAAAGGGACCCATTGCTTTCCGTTATCCTCGCGGTGAGGTTGTAGGCGTGCCCTTGGATAAAAAACTCAAAGCCCTACCGATTGGAAAGGGAGAGCTTTTAAAAGCAGACAAAGAAAAAGTCGATGTTCTGTTGATTGGTATTGGGTTTGCCGTTCAGACCGTTCTTGAAGCCCAAGAAAAAATTCGTGGGGAAGGTTTTAGCACAGCAACTATCAACGCACGCTTTGTAAAACCATTGGATGAAAAACTCTTAATCGAATGGATCGGTCGTTCAAAACTCGTCGTCACGGTCGAGGAAAACACGATATGTGGTGGATTTGGAAGCGCGGTGCTTGAACTCATGCAAAAAAGGGATTTGAAGCAGTCAGTTCTTTGCTTGGGACTTCCCGATCTTTTTATCGATCATGCAAGCCCCGCAATTCAAAGAAAAGAAACGGGTTTAGATGCTGCGAGTGTTGCTGCTTGGGTTATTGAAAAAATGAATGAAGCGAAGCCTTCTTCTGTTCCAGAAAATCGCAGGTCTTCTACAGAAGCCTCTCTCGTTCTTAATTAATCATGGAAAAAAAACGACTCGACGTTTTATTAGTCGAACGTGGCCTCTGTGAAAGCCGCGAGAAAGCCCAGGCGCTGATCTTGGCAGGTGAGGTTTTTGGTTCGCAAGGTCAAAGACTAGAAAAACCAGGAACAGCTTATCCTGTCGACATCGAAATCGAGCTTAAATCGCGATCTCTACCTTTTAAAAGCCGGGCGGGACAAAAACTACAGTTTGCTCTGGACCGGTTCCATATTTCAGCTACCGATAAAGTGTGTATGGATGTTGGAGCTTCCACTGGCGGATTCACCCATTGCCTCCTAAAAAATGGAGCTTCCCACGTGGTGGCTATCGATGTCGGCTACGGACAACTCGATGTTGAGCTTCGAAATCATCCCCAAGTAATTAATTTGGAAAAGACAAACGCACGCCATCTAACGAAAGAAGTGCTTGGCGAATGGGGGACGAAAGTCGAGTTGGCCGTTGTGGATGTCTCTTTTATCTCAATTGAAAAAGTCATTGAGCCTTTAGCCAAAGAGTTTCCCTCACTCAAAGAATGGGTTTTACTCTTTAAGCCCCAATTTGAAGTCGGTCCCGAGAACTTGGGAAAAAAGGGAAAAGTGAAAAATGAGGAAGCCGTTCAAAAGAGCCTTCAGAAATTTGAGGACTGGATGAGGGAACAGGGCTTTAAGAAAAACGGGGGGCCCGAAACTTCTCCTCTTCCAGGTAAAAAGAGTGGTAATCTAGAGTACTTATTTTTTTATGAGCGCTAGAAAACTGCCTTTTCTTTTTTGTTTCTATTTGATTCTCAGTCTTTCTGCGTGCGCTATCAAACGGCCCACACCGGATTTCAAACCGTTTCAGGATTTAGAAAACGTCGATTCCAGTCCAGTACAAACCGATTCTGATACCCGAATGGAGTTTCCGATCACTCCGGGCGCCGCAGCCGGTAACTCAGAAAGCTCTTTTGCTAAAAAACCGGG
Organism: Pseudomonadota bacterium; assembly: GCA_009927005.1. Lineage (GTDB taxonomy): Bacteria > Bdellovibrionota > FAC87 > UBA2466 > UBA2466 > RFNO01. The sequence continues at coordinate 50,883 of RFNV01000210.1, read as the reverse complement.
GATAACGCTTGTTTTGGGCGGTGCTGGAGTTGCGAGCTTTGCAACCGTTGGCCTACTTAAGCGATTAAAAAAGGAGGGGGTAAAAATTGATTTGATTGTAGCGACTGGTTGGCCAGCAGTTTTTGCTCTGGGTTACGGATTTTTTAAATCGGTACATGACCTTGAGTGGTTTGCCATGAGGCTTCAAAGCGAAGACTTTGAGAAAGCTTGTAAATTAAAAAAAGGTGAAGACGAAGGAGAGCTTTCCAAGCTTATCGAGAGTTTTCTTAAGAAAAAAGATTTAAGGGATTCCCAAACCCCAGTCATTCTTGTGGTTGGCAACACGGAAAAGGAAAAACAAGGGGTCTTCGATTCTGGAGAATGGGTGGAACCCATTTTAAAAACGTTGGCTGTTCCCGGGCTTTATCGAAGCTTTCCAGAACAAGAGTCTTCGTCTCTTCAGGCATTTGATCTTCAAGCTCTGGGAGTATCTGAAGCTAAAAAAAGAGGGGCGTATCCGGTTTTTGCAGTGCAAATGTATTCGGACTACATTGGTTTTTCTAAAAGCGCGAAAGAGAGCCCTAAAAAGCCAACCATTCGAAATGTCTTTTTAGCTTCATTACGAAAAAATATCCGAGAAGAACTGGCGCAAGCTGAGGGAGCTTTTCAAGTGGAGTTAAAGGCATCCCCTCTCGATTTTTCCCAGAAACGGGCGGCTATTCTTGCCGGCTCCGTTCAGGCGGCCCAGATACTAAAGCGGATAGGCCAGAAATAATCATAAATACAATAACTTAGTGGATAGCAGCGGAGTGTTGACTCGGCGCATTAAAAAGGGTAAAGTGCCGCCCGTGTTCCGGTTGAAATCCATTCAAATTGGGGGAGTTCTCTTCCTGCTCTGCGGTCTTTTGGGGTGCGGTAAACCGCTTCAAAGACCTGTTCTTCCTGGACCCATTTCCACGCCAAGTGACCACCTGATTTTAGGAAGAGAGTTGGGCGCTAAGGACCTAAAAGAACTTTTCAAAATCCTAAACCAAAAGGGTGAGTTTAATTCCCTAGCCGAAGCAATCGGGGCACTTTCTGATGATGAACTCTCCGCTTGGGGCCGTTTCCTCAACGAATGGGTGTATCAAGACGCGCTTTCTAAAAGAGGCTTGATTCAACTAGTGAAGTCTCGCGTTAAAACCCAAGGGTTTTCGAGTTTGAGAAAAAGTATTCAGAAATTGGGCAGTGCTCTACCCAGTGTCCTCGAAGATGAAGCGGTTTGGGAGTTGCTCCCCCGAGCAGTTGGGCTTTTGGATCCAAATTTTGTGAATGGAGTTCTGAAACCTCTCCAGTCTGCTTCAAACCAATTCCTAGAAGTGCCTGAGAAACCGAATTTGAAAACAGAAAAAATCTTTGAGGAAGTGTTTCAGCTCATGGGCAATGAGCCAACCCGCTCAAAGCTTCGAGGACTTTTAGACTCTGTAGCAGATCTCCAATGGGCAGCCCCACTCGCTGAGGCGAGCCGCGAACATTTAAAAGCCTCAGGTGAAGATCGGTTTAGTGCATTAGCGAAAAGTTTTGGTGAAAAACGAACTTCTCTGAGCCAAGCCCTACGATTGGCAGAACTTCTTAATCGTCCTGCTGAAAAAGTGGTGACTGTTCTTCAAGAGGGTCTTCGCTCGAATCCGGATATTGTTCACGCTTTAACGATGAAGTGGGATCCGATTTTTGTTCAGTCACTTTCAGAAACCGTTAGACAGGTCATCTTAAAGCCAGAAGATGGAAGCCCATTAGACCGAGCCTTTTGGTTAGCGCTTCCGAGGAGGGAAGTCAGCGCTCCTCCTACGCAAGAATTTATTCGACTTTATTCGGTTCTGTACTCGGGGATACAAAAGATATCTGATCCCCGGCGGCTGGAAGCTCAAGCCGACGGCGGGTCTTATCGGTTGCCGCTCCAACTCAATGCTCTTTTTCTCACGCGTTTTCTTGAAGAATCGGTTCGTCAGTCGGCTCCCCAAGTAAAAGAGTTGGGACCAGAATCGTTTGAAGAACTGCTCTGGAAAAGTCCTCTGTCCTTGAAGGAGTTTCGATTAAGTCTCACCAAGGAAGACTCGAAAGATGCGGTTTCTGATTCGGTAAAACAAGATCTTCAAAGCCTGGGCCTTCTTTCCACTCTCTCTCGATTGGAAAGTTTGGTTCGAGAACAAGATAGCGGAAAGAACAGTTACTCAGTGGCTTTTTCTTCCGAAACGCTCACTTTAGCTGAAGGGTTCTCTGAAGCACTCGCTTCGGCGCATGCGGTGAGACCTTTTGCGGATATCACCCCCTTTTTGGTCACTCTGGTCCAAAGCTTGGTGGGGAGTCATTCGGAAAGGGGATTGAGTCTTGAGCTTTTGAAGAGCTCACCCAACTTGCTGGCCCAAGCTCAAGGGTTTTTAGCCCAGCTAAGTAGCAAGCAATGGGAGCACCTAAGAAAACTTATCTTTGTGGATCTCAAACTCGGTGAACTTGAGATGGAAGACAGAGCCTTACTGGTCAGTCTTTTTCAATCTGATCTCGAAGTAGCTGAGTGGGTCAACGAAGTTCTAGTAAACGTTCAAAGCATTTACGCTTTAGATGAGGTATTTAGTTTTTATCATTCATTCATAAAGAAATTTGCCGCGCCTGACATTTCCAAGCTGGGAAATAGTTTAAGCATTTTCTCTGAACTTTCTTTGTTTAATGAATCTGAAGAAGGAGTTCCCGCCTTTCCGGGATTTCAATCACTCCTTCTTAATGGAAATCAGATTGCCAGAGGCTTGAGAGGCTTCGCTGGGCTTTCAACCCTTCAGGCGAGACTTCTTCAAGAAAAAGTAAATGCAGTACTCGGAGAAGACCTCTCAGGTCAAAATGGGGCTGATGTATTGTTTGGATTTCTGACCAAACTTGTCCAACGAGAAAGTCCGGCAAGGATTTCAACGCTCGTCCAAAGTCTTTTTAAAACCGAGTGGAGAATCACAGATTCAGAAAGTCAGTGGGCTATCAACTTCTCTAAAAACAATGGATTCTCAGAGCTTCGCGATCTTCTCAAGATGCGAAAAAGCCATATTTCCTTTTTGGAGCTCATCAAGGAATTTCGCCTTTTGTCGGAAAAGAAAGTGATTGATGAGGGAATGCATCTTTTAGCTCGAATCCAAAATGAAAGAATGCAGGAAATTGCAATCATGGTTTTGGAAATGGATCGCTCAGGGGAACTACTCTCGATTCTTGATTCTGCTCAAATGATTTTTAAAAAAGGAGAAACGCCATGAAAAAACAGATGCTCTTGGGATTAACGGTAGCTTTGAAGCTTATGGCCAATGAACGTCCGGTGATTCCGGAGGCTCAGTTGGATTTGGGGCTTACTCAAGGAAAGCCGGTAGCTGAATATTTCCAATCGAGGTTAGCAAACCAACAGTGCGCTACTGAGCTTCAGGATTTGCGATTAAAACACCGTGAAGAAAAAAACAAACTGCTTTCGTTAATTAAATCGGGAGCCGCTGCAAGTGCTTTAGATGCCCAAGAAAAAAACGTCAGCCGACTGAGAGATTCGTTGATCGGAAAAATGGAAGAGTGTGGTGAGTGCGCGACTCGGCCGATTGATCACCGAACGGTCTATGCTCCTAGCGGAACACAGCGATGGTATATCGCAGATGGCTCTTGCTACCTCCCAGCACTCGGCCTATCGCAGAGCCAAATACGTGGGGCTTTTGATAAAGCGACTGCTCGGATGTTGGACAATGGTCGGTACACCAAGCAAAACCACGGAATTCCATCGATTCTTCTTTTTGACCGTGTCGATGAGAAGACGGGAAAAGTTTTGCCTCCAGGACCCGTTGAGAGCTCTCCCTTTTTAATTTCCTTGAGTGTGAAGGGACCCTCTTTTGTGGGAATCGTATCGGCTTTCAATTACTTCATTAAAAATGAGTACGAAAAGAAGAGCCAAAACGGAGTTGAAGAAACGATTATCCGATTTAATCAGGAAAAAATGCCAAATGGCTATGAAGCCCCTTCTAAGATCTACGATACGACCGCTGGGGGGAAGAAAACTGCCGCATTTGTTCGCAATATTTCTGAAGTCCAAGGACTTTGGTACTTCAATAGCGAGGGTTACTTCAGGTATTATACGGCCGCAGACTTCGGGATTTCTCTGAGTCTCGCAGATGATTTTGCGAGAAAGACACTCCTAGAAGCTCTTTTTTCGATAACCGATGACAGTATCGAGGAGGCCAAGTGATCGAAAGGTATAGCCGACCAGAGATGTCGCACCTCTGGTCCGAAGAAACCCAGTACCGAACCTGGTTGGATATCGAAGTTCTTGCCTGCGAAGGCTGGGCAAAGCTCGGAAAGATTCCAGTTGCGGACATGAAAAATATTCAGGAGCGTGCTGGGTTTGAAATCGATCGCATTCGGGAAACCGAAAAGAAGACCAAACACGATGTAGCTGCTTTTGTTTCTGAGGTTCAAAGAACTATCGGGGATTCGGGGCGCTTTGTGCACTTGGGTCTTACCTCAAGCGATATTGTGGATACTGCCTTTGCTTATCGATTAACTAAATCGGCTGAGCTGGTACTCTCGGGAATTCGGGAGTGTTTAGAAACCACTAAAAAACGAGCTCTTCAAGATAGAAATACCCTCATGATGGGGAGAACTCACGGAATCCACGCAGAACCGATGACGATGGGAATGAAGTGGCTCTTGTGGCATGACAGTCTGAAGCGAGCCTATGGACGTGTTGAAGCTGCCAAGAAAGAAATTGCCGTCGGCAAATTATCGGGAGCCGTCGGAAACTACGCCCATGTTCCGCCCGAAGTAGAGAAGTTTGTATGCGAAAAGCTGAAGCTTGAGCCAGATTCTCTTTCTACTCAAGTGATTTCACGCGATCGGTTTGCCGCTTATTTTTCTTCCTTGGCGTTACTTGGGTCTTCAGTTGAAGCGATAGCGGTTGAGTTAAGACACTTACAACGCACAGAAGTCGGAGAAGTGAGGGAGGGCTTCAGTTCGGGACAAAAAGGGTCCTCGGCTATGCCCCACAAGCGAAATCCCATTAGCGCTGAAAATCTCACTGGGCTTGCTCGGCTCTTGCGAAGCATGGTGATTCCCGCCATGGAGAATTGTGCTTTGTGGCATGAGCGAGATATTAGCCATTCTTCCGTCGAACGAGTGATTGGGCCCGATGCGAATATCCTTGCCGATTACGTCCTGTGGAGATTGAACGCGCTCCTGACGAACCTGGAGGTTTATCCCCAGAAGATGACCGAAAATCTTCAGTTGCTCTCAGGGGTTACTTATTCGCAAACAGTCCTTTTGAAGCTCATTGAAAAAGGCCTTTCGCGAGATGAAGCCTACGCGATTGTGCAGGGCAATGCGTTACGAGCCCTCGATGAGAAAGTTTCGTTTCATGATCTATTGAAAGCTGATCCTAAAGTCGCTAAAGTGCTCCCACAAGTAGAACTCAATGCGCTCTTTGATACCCAAAGTGCTTTGAAAAACTTAGACTACTTGTACGGGAAAGTTCTAGGGAATGATAATTGAACGAAAATCCCCACTCTACGACGGCAAATCAAAAACAATCTTTGAGACGAATCAGCCTGAATTAGTTATTCAGTATTTTAAAGACGACGCAACTGCTTTTAATGCTCAGAAAAAAGGCACGATTGTAAACAAGGGCCTTCTCAATAACTTAACAAGTACCCAGATCTTTGAATTCCTCGAAAAAAACCAAATTCCTTCTCATTTTGTAAAAAAATTATCCGAACGAGAAATGCTCGTTAAAAAGCTCTCGATTATTCCAGTGGAGATAGTGGTTAGGAATCGAGCTGCTGGCAGTATTTGCAAACGCTTAGGCTTAGAGAAGGGAAAACCCTTTTCCTCCCCCTTGGTTGAAACTTTTTTCAAGAACGACGGTTTGGGGGATCCGCTTATCTCCGAAGAACATATCTTTCATTTTGGATGGGCGACCCCAGCTGAACTCCAGCAAATGAAAACCGCGGCACTCAAAGTGAATCAGCTATTAAAACCCGTCTTTGAGTCAATTGGTCTTGAGCTCATTGATTTCAAGTTAGAGTTTGGAAAAACCAGTGAGGGTGTCGTGCTTCTCGCAGACGAAATCACACTCGATGGTTGCAGGCTTTGGGATAAAACAACCGGAGAATCGATGGACAAAGATAGGTTTCGTCATGATATGGGAAAAGTGGATGAAGCTTATCAAGAAGTCTCGCACCGTTTGACTCAGTATTTTTCGAGGGCCCTATGAAAGCAAGAATTCATATTTTTTACAAAGACTCTGTGTTTGATCCTCAGGGAAACACGGTCGCAGCATCATTGCAGCGTCTTGGATTTAAATCTGTAAAAGACGTTCGCATTGGAAAGGTAATCGACGTCACGCTCGAAGCAAAACGAATTGAAGATGCTCGAACTGAAATTGGAAAAATGTGCGAAAAGCTTTTAGTAAACCCAGTGATTGAATCGTATCGATTGGAGTCGATTGAGGCATGAGAGCAGGGGTCATCACATTCCCGGGTTCTAATTGCGATGAGGATTGTTCCTTTTCGCTTGGACAATGTGAGGGAGTCACAGTCGCTAGACTCTGGCATAAGGACACCGCTTCGCTTGGCGAGCTAGATCTCGTGGTTTTGCCGGGAGGATTTTCCTATGGAGATTATCTTCGCACTGGTGCTATAGCTGCTATCTCTCCGATTATGGCTTCAGTGAAAGAGTATGCGAATCGTGGGGGCAAAGTGCTGGGGATTTGCAATGGATTTCAAATCCTATGTGAATCAGGACTTCTCCCCGGAGCACTCGTAAAAAATCAGAGACTAGGATTTATCTGCAAAGAAGTAACTTTGGAAGTAGCCGATCCCAGTCCTTGGACAGCACCCCTGGCCTCTGGGACAGAACTCAAGCTTCCGATTGCCCATGGTGAAGGAAGGTATGTAGTCGATCCGACTACTTTTTCTGAAATGAAAAAGCATGGCCAAATTGTTTTACGCTATGTCGAAGAGGTCAATGGCAGTTTTGAGAAAATTGCAGGCATTACGAATAAAGAAAAAAATGTATGTGGGATGATGCCTCACCCAGAACGAGCTAGCGATTTGAAGAGCCGTGATGGAATGAAAATATGGAATGCAATTCTTCATCAGATTCGAGGAAATGCATGAAGTGGATTTCAGACACGGTTACTTCGACTCTAGAACTCGCCAAAGAACTTGGTTTAAGTCGTGAAGAGTATGACTTCATTTGTTTAAAGCTAGGGAGAAAGCCAAACGTTGCTGAGCTTGGCATTTTCTCAAGCATGTATAGTGAGCATTGCAGTTATAAATCGAGCCGAAAGTACTTGAAGAGGTTTCCCACTCAAGGAAAACGAGTTCTGCAAGGGCCTGGGGAGAACGCCGGAATCGTCGATATTGGCCATGGGTATGCAGTTGCTTTTAAGATGGAAAGCCACAATCACCCCTCTTTCATCGAGCCTTATCAAGGGGCCGCAACCGGAGTTGGCGGAATCTTAAGAGATATTTTTACGATGGGGGCTCGTCCCATTGCGCTTATGGACAGTCTGTGTTTTGGAGACCCAAAAAATTCCAAAACACCGTCACTGGTCAGGGGGGTCGTCAAGGGCATCGGGGATTATGGCAATGCAGTAGGGGTTCCCACGGTTGCTGGCCAGACTCTTTTCCATAGTTGTTACAATTTAAATCCCCTCGTAAATGCCTTTGCCTTAGGGATTGTAAAAACAACCGATATCTACCGAGGAAATGCTTCGGGGGTTGGAAACATCGTCGTTTATGTCGGGGCAAAAACGGGGAGAGATGGCGTTCATGGGGCTACGATGTCCTCAAAAGAATTTTCAAGTGAAGAAGAACTTAATCGACCGACCGTTCAAGTAGGCGATCCCTTCACAGAGAAACTGCTCTTAGAAGCCACTCTGGAAGCTATGGCTGAAAAGTTGATGGTTGGAATTCAAGACATGGGAGCTGCTGGCCTTACTTCGTCTAGTTTCGAAATGGCTCATCGAGCTGGGACTGGCTTATCACTGGACTTAGACAAAGTTCCGACTCGAGAAACTGAGATGTCCGCTTATGAACTCTTACTTTCGGAATCTCAAGAGCGAATGCTTTTAGTCTGCGAGCCGAAAAACTTAGAGCGGTTAAAGCAAGTTTATGAAAAGTGGGATTTGCATGCAGAAGTCATTGGCGAAGTGATTTCGGGCGATCGCGTGCTGATGGAGAAAAACGGAGAAATCGTTGTGGATTTACCCGTGGAGCTAGTGACTGATCCCCCGAAAATTGAGAGACCCCTCATGGCTCCCAGTGATTTAAAACAAAGGTGGTTTATTGACCGAAACAAGTTGCTCCTTGGATCATTGGAAAAAAAGTTTGAGAGTGTCTTTGAAGCGGCCAGTTTTGCGAATCCTGAACCCCTCATCCAGCAATACGATTCGATGGTGGGAAATCGAACGGAGGGAGACTCTCTTGAGGATGCAGCGGTATTGAGAGTTCGTGAAATTCCAGGAAAAAATGTACGACTCGCTCTGACAGTAGATGGAAATCCGAGAGTCTCCTGGCTCTGGCCTTTAGAAGGCGGAAGACGAGCCGTGGCAGAATCAGCTATTAATTTAGCTCTCAAAGGAACTCAGAGTATTGGTCTGACCGATTGCCTGAACTTTGCCAGCCCCGAAAATCCTGAGACTGTTTGGCAGTTCTCTGAGACAGTCGAGGGGATATCCCTTGCTTGTGAAGCGTTAGGGATTCCCGTTATTTCTGGAAATGTCAGTCTGTATAATGAAACTGACGGAAAGCCCATTTATCCGACACCGATGATTGGAATGGTGGGACTTTCAGAAGGGAAAGAAAAAGTCAGGCCTTCCTCATTTCATAGCTCGTCGTTAGATCTCGCCTTGATCGGTGTACCCGAAGGGGGGATTGGCGGAAGTCTTCTTGCTAGCCAATGGTTCCAAAGAGACTGTGGCCAGCCAGAGGAAACGGATCTCAAGTCATTGGTGAGAGCGCTTAATTTTCTTTCAAAAATAAAAACCAAGAAATTTGACTATGCAATCCATGACATTTCTGACGGTGGACTTTTATTAGCTGCTTTGGAAATGGCCTTTTTCTCCCGTTTGAATGGGTTGGGAATTGAGATCTCTATTCCCAGAGAACTGGATGCCGATGCCTTCTTGTTTGGGGAAACAGTCCCCCGGCTTTTGGTGGCTTATGATCCTACTGAGAGTACAGAAGTGGAAATGCTTGCGAATCAAGCCGGAGTCAAATTTACCGCTCTTGGAAGCGTCAATGATCAGGGACAACTGGTGGTAAAGCAGGGCGGGGCGAAGGTATTGCAAAGAGATCTGGCGCAACTTAAAACAAAATGGGATCAACGCTTGAGAGGGCTTTTCTAATGTGTGCTATTTTTGGCATTGCAAGACATCCCGAAGCCTCTAACGTGACTTACCTCGGCCTTCATGCGCTTCAGCATCGGGGACAAGAGGGAGCTGGAATTGTATCGAGTCATGAGGAAACCCCCTATGCATTTAAAAAACGAGGGTTAGTCGGTGATATTTTTTCGACGGAAGAATTAGTTCGACTTCCGGGACATCAGGCAATCGGCCACACGAGGTACTCTACTTCTGGGGGAGACAAAGACGAAAATCTTCAACCCTTTCTGGTCCGTACAGCCTCGGGATGGGTGACTGTTGCCCACAATGGAAATTTAACCAACGCCACTTCCTTAACTTCACGTCTTGAAAAAATGGGTTCTATTTTCCAAAGCACTTCGGATACTGAAGTGATCGTTCACTTAATTGCACGCACTGGAGAACCTGATCTCATCAAAGCTTTGACTGCAGCTTTAGCACAAGTGGAAGGGGCCTACTCGCTTCTCGTGATGAACCAAGACACTTTGATCGCAGTAAGAGATCCTCACGGATTTCGTCCTTTGGTGATGGGGCGATTTCAAGAAAGTACTGTGTTCGCAAGTGAGACAACGGCTTTTGATCTGATTGGCGCGACGTATGAGCGAGAAGTAGCGCCTGGAGAAATGGTGATTGTGGATCTCAAAGGGAAAGAAGCAACTCGTTCTTTTTATCCCTTTCATGAAATCGCTCAAAAGAAATGTGTTTTTGAACAAATCTATTTTTCAAGGCCTGATAGCATTGTCTATGGGGCAGGTGTCTACGAAACTCGAAAAGCGTTGGGAAAGCGCTTGGCCCTAGAGCATCCGATCCCCCAAGCGGACATGGTCATTCCGGTTCCTGACTCGGGGGTGTACGCAGCGATTGGGTTTAGCGAGGAATCTAAAATCCCCTTTGAGATGGGAATTATCCGCAGTCACTATATGGGCCGGACGTTTATTGAGCCAAGCCAATCCATTCGCGATTTTGGGGTGAAATTGAAGCTCAATCCGTTAAGTGGATTTCTCAACGGAAAGAAAATCGTCGTAGTGGATGACAGTTTGGTGCGAGGAACAACTTCTAAGAAACTGATTCAACACCTGAGAGATGCGGGCGCCACTGAAGTGCATTTGAGAATTTCGGCACCACCGACGATGCATCCCTGTTTTTATGGGATAGACACACCTACTCAGAAGGAACTGCTCGCTTCCAGAAACAGTGTGGAGCAAATTCGAAATTTTATCGGCGCCGATTCGCTAGGCTACTTAAGCTTGGACGGCTTATTGCAGGTGTGCGCCACTAAATCCCAACCGGGATTCTGCCACGCGTGTTTCTCAGGTGAGTATCCAACTCATTAATTAGAGTTTTATAAAAACACTGCACTCGGGAGCTTGGCCGGGTCTTAACTGATCTTCTTTACAAGTGATTACGACTTCACCGTTGTCTATCTCAAGGGTTTTAATCAGCTTACTTTTGTAAACTGCAACGGGAACCAAAAGAGCTTTATTCAGTCGAGTGGCAGTCTCTGGATTCGTGAGAACTAAGCGAACCCCTTTAGCTTCTGATTTCTGAACAACTTGATTGGAAAGACCTCTAAAGTCGAAAATGAAGTGGCAAGCGTAAGGCTCGTTAGCGTTGTAATGTCTGTTGAAGCATGAGAGCTCGATACTGCCATCGTTTGTTCTGAAATTTTTGCCTTTTCCTTCGCTGAGCTGTTGTGTGGGAAGATCCAGTGAGTCATAGACAGTAACTGCATCTCTTCCTTCAAAAGTAACATGGAGAAATTCTTCCACTGAGTACTTGTGAGTTTCTGCTTTGGAAAAAGAAGCGACTAAAACGAAACAAACGAAAGATAAGAGAAAACGCATATCGAACACCTCAAATTTGATGCGACGTGTCTACCACAAATCGGGTAGCAAGGGAAGAGGGGTGGACTCTAGTTTAGTAAAATCAATTACTTAGTCTATAATCAATGCTTCCCAAAAACCTCAAATTGCTCCGTATGAAAGGAGTTGTCGGGCTTGATGAGAATGGTTTTTCCAAACCGTTTCTCTAAAAGCCCCACATGTCGGCTTTCTTCTTTTGCAAGAAGGCTGACGACCCCCGGTGCAGCAAAGACCACAATGTTCTGAGTTTGAGAAATAGCTTCCTTTTCGATTTCTCGGAAAATTTCAAAAGCCACTGTTCTTCTGCTTTTTGTGTAGCCCCGACCATCGCAGTGTGGGCAGCTCTCTGTGAGGTATCGAATCAAGTCTTCATGGGTTCTCTTTCGAGTCATTTCCACAAGACCCAATTCCGAAATTTTTAAGATATTCGTTTTGGACTTGTCCCCAGAGAGTGCATCTTGGAGGGCATTGAAGACTTTTTCCCGATTTGAAGAAGACTCCATATCGATCAAGTCGATAATGATGATCCCACCCACATTTCGGATTCTGAGCTGGTAAGCAATTTCTTTTACGGCTTCTAAGTTGGTACGAAGAATCGTTTCTTCAAGACTCTTGGAACCAACATATCTTCCGGTGTTGACGTCAATCGCAGTGAGCGCTTCCGATTGGTCGATCAAGAGATAGCCACCTGACTTCAACCAAACTTTTTTACTGAGAGCTCTAGAAATTTCAGCTTCAATTCCATAATGCTCAAATAGCTGGGATGGTCCTTTGAACAGTTTTACCCGACTTTTAAGTTGGGGCATGAACTGTCCAATGAAATCCTGAATGCCATCGTGATCTGACGGATTGTCGATGACTAAAGAATCCACATCTTCAGTAAAGTAATCTCGAACCGTTCTATAAGTGAGAGACAGATCTTCGTGGATCAAAGCGGGAGCTCTCTTTTGAGAGGAGTCACGTTTGATCTGCTGCCAAGTGCGAATGAGGTAATCTGCATCGGCTTTGAGTTCTCGGAAAGTTTTTCCTTCTGCCACCGTTCGAATGATGAACCCAACGCCCTTTACTCGTAAGCGCTTGGTGAAAATGTCTCTTAAGCGGCGTCTTTCGCGATCGCTTTCGATTCTTCGTGAAATTCCTAAGTGTTTCACGGTCGGCATGAGAACCAGATTTCTTCCGGGCAAAGAAATATGAGTCGTTAAACGAGCTCCTTTGGTTCCAATAGGCGCTTTTGCGACTTGAACTAAAATTTCCTGACCTTCTTTTAAGAGGTCCTGAATATTGGCAGAGCTTCTTCTTCGTCGGCTAAAGCCTCGTCTTCGATTGTTGCGATTTCCATAGCGAGGCCGTTGGCGGGCCGAACGACCTTCTCTGGCTTCATAGCGTCCTCGTCGAGGACCTCGTCCTCCCTCGCGATTGTCTCGGTTTCTATCGCGATTGTCTCGAGTATCACGGTTATCCCGATTGTCTCGGCTGCGGGTATCGCGATCTCGAAAGTCTCGACTGTCACCTTGAGCGTGGCGACGGGATTCATTTCTGTCTTGATCTCGTCCCTCTCTGGAGCCTCGGTAGTTTCCACGGCCCCGACGGGGTTCACGAGAATCTCGCCTTCGGCCTTGATGGTAACGGTCGCGTTGAAAGTCCGAGCGTTCAGAAGCCGGCTTTTCGTTTCCCGGTTGGGGACCTTCATCTTCTTCAGTAACCTGATCGGTCAGGAGTTCTTTTTGGCGAATCTCCTCGGGCATTGGTTCAAACGCAGGAGCTGGCCCAGCAGCAGAAGTTTCTATAGGAGCTTCTGGTGCTTTAGCTGCGATAGGCTCTGGCTCTGGAGATTCAGTTTCGACATCTGTTAATTCAAAGTCAGGCTCGTTATCAGGAATGGAAAGCGGCTCTTCAAACTCTTCTTCGCCATCTTCACCTCCGTCTTCATCGGCACTCTCTTCTTCCTCTTCTTGGCCCTCCGGTGAGGTGAGGGAAGGAGCTACAAAAATCGGGGCGTTAGTGGTGTCTTCTTCAATGACCAAAGCTTCCGATTCTTCACCAGCGGATTCAGAATCTGTGGCTGACCCTTCAGAAGGCTCTCTGGATTCTGATTCGGAATATCTTTCGTCTGATTCTTCAGACTCCTCTTCATCGAGAACATCGACATCGCTGCCAAAGGGCTCATCGATAATGTCATCCACATAAAGGAAAGCTGTTCTCTCAAGCCCCAATTCCAAAAAGGCAGCTTGCATCCCCGGAAGGACTCGTTTGACTACCCCTAAATAGACATTTCCAACGACGTTTTTATCCTCTTCTCGTTCGATATGGAGTTGTTTGATTTCCCCGTCTTCTAGCAGGGCAACACGGGTCTCATAATGGTTTGAATTAACTAAGATTTGTTTGCTCATGAATCAGATTTCTTTAATAAAATTAATTAGCTAGAAGGGGTTCAGTCATCCGAAAAAACTATTGCCGAGACCCTTTTTGCTAACCTGCTCCACGCCTATCCAGAGATTTTGGAAACCTTTGGTGACTCACAGGTAAGGGGAAATAATTAACATCGCTCGGGAAGAGAGTAAATATCCGATTCAAGTGGCCCGATAAGGAAAGGACAACGGCAAATCCGATAAACGCGATGCGTTAGGAGCGCTATGAAATCTGCCATCCTTCTTTTGTTCCAATTAGCCCTAGCGGTGGGAATCTTTGTAGTTAGTCCCAACTTTTTTGGAATTCTCCAAGAGAACCCGCAAAGCTGGTTGAAGTTTTACCAACAAACAGCGGAACTCTTCGCCGTTCCCTTCTGTCTTTTGCTTTTTAGCTTCAGTAAAAGACCTTTGTTTTTAGGCCTTCGCTTAGTTTGGGGTGGTTGGACTGCAACCACGAGCACAGGGTTGCTTTGGAACGCCCCCGTTCAATTTACTGACATCACAGAATTTGGTCGAATCCTCATTGCGTTCAATTCTATTTTTGGATTTGCAGTGGCGCTTTTTGCCCTCATCGAAATCAGTAAAAAATGGCCAGTAACAAAGCCAGCGTTTACTCCCGACTCTACTCCTGGCTCTCAGTCGGGTGGGCCGGCAATAGAAATGGTTGAGGGGGCCTAATACCCTCACCTAAGAGTCCTTCAAAGCAAATACTCACCAGATAGGTTCCCGCAAGATGAAACGAAAGCAGGGGTGCTTTCAACTTCATCGGAGTCTCCAGGTGGGTTTCTGCTCGGTAAGGGGCCTGTCCGGTCAATTTGACTTTTAAATCTTGGATCCCATTTCTGAGCCCAAGCCCCAAGGCTTTTGAGTAAGCTTCCTTTGCAGTCCAAAGAAAAAGCCCCTTATCTGCTACGTGCGTTTCAAACTCATTTTGGAAAGCATCCACTTTTTCGATTTCCCCTTGTGAAGCAATTTTAGGCAGGACATGCTGTACTTTTCTTTTGCAGTTCTCGATATCGATTCCGACGGGGAAAGAGGAAATCACTGAGACCGATACTTCGTCGGTGTGGGCAATCGACCCGAAACAGTTCTTGAGTTCTAAAAACCCAAACTTTTCGTTGGGGACAACTTCCTCACTCAAGTACTGATTTTGTAGAAGGTGTCTTAAAGCCACTCTTCCGGCGAGAAAGGTTCGTTGGCGTTGGGAGTAAGAGCTTTCGGCTTTCTGGCTCGATGCAGCTTCCAAACTCGCCAGTGACCATTGGGAGAAATCAAAAAAGTTCCAAATCAGCATTGAGAATTACCCACTGAGGAAGCGTAGCATAAATCTTATCAGCTTGAGAAGCGACACGTTATCAAGTGAAAAAGAAGGTAGTCCGATGAGTTAATACAGATGCGAACCCCAAAAAACACAAATTTCTTTTCTCGCTTTCTTGCTTCAGGGCTAGCTTTATTGGCTTTTCAAAGTGGGCTGAGTTCTGCAGATGAGGCCTCTCGAGAAAAACTCTACGCCCTTCAACAAAGAGCAAAAGCGACTTTATTGACCAAGCTTCGAAAAGGCGAGGACGATTGGGTAGATATTAAAGTCGTCACTCCTGTTGATTACACAAATTTGATTTCCAAAGACTTTGTCAAAAATACAGTGGAAGAAATATTGCAAGCTTATGACTCCGATATTTCTGTCAGTAGAAGCCCATATAAATTAAAGGGCATTTCCTTAGATATGTTGAGGTTGGCAGTCGCTGATACGAAAGCGGATGTTTTGGTTTCGACTGTTTTTCTTCCCTCAAATGTGGATGTCTACATTTACGACAAGAGAAGCCCCTTTCAAATCTACGCTCACAGTGAAGCTTTTGTAGAAGGAAATCAGGAAGACCTAGATGTGAAGATGGCAGAGCACTATACAAGAATTGCTTTTCGCCGAGCTCTCTTTAGGTATATCAGTGATCAAACTTATGACCTTCCGCGCGATGGAAGTCCTCCCGTTCTGCAATCACCGATTCCACGAGTAATTGCCAGCTACCAAACCGTTGAGATGATCAACCGAGAAGCCAATTCAAACTTCTACGCCTCTTTCAATTGGGGAGCAGCTTTAAGTAATGGAACCAGTGGTAAGTTTTGGAACTCGAGTTTGGTCTCGCTTGAACTAGGTGCAAATGTAGCGGGGAAATTTTACGTTGAAGGGGCTGCAGAAATTTCAGCCTATAACTTGGCAGTTGGCTCTGTGAAATACCTTTTCTCAGATCGCGATGAAGCTTTTCGGTTTATGTTTGGTGTCGGAGGGGCTGTCCTGTCAACTCGGCATACTTTTGATTGGGACCAATCCAATGACATCCAGGGAAGAAAGTTTTATGTCGTTCCGAGCTTCTCTGTGATGTTTCCTATTTCCGATGTCTATCTGAAGCTAGAGAGCCGTGCTTTTATTAATTCTCAATCTCAGATTTATACCTTTATGCCAGGCCTACACATCTGGTTCTAGAGGAAGAAAATAACTCCCACTCCCGTGGAAAGCACTAATCGGTCGGTTCCGTAGAAATTGAATCTGGCTTCCGCTTTGATTCCAATATCCACCAAGGGAACCAAGAAGCCGAGGGTTCCAAAAGCCATTTGACGCAATCCATTGTATTGAGGGGCCTGTGGGGGACCATCAGCAAACCGCAACCCAGTGACCTCAGTTCCTAGTCCAGCCCCCAAAAAGGGCCAGAGACTAAACGTTTCAGGTCGAAAGATGTGGCGGTACCCTGCGAATATATTGCTTACAGACGCAAACTCAAACCCACCTTCAAACCCATGTCCGCCCTCAGTGATGTACCCCACACTCAGAGCCTGAACGCCAGTGACATATTTACTGAAGAGAGTTCTTTGAAAGACGGCACTAAAGCCCATCAGGTGATTGATGTACGGTCTTTCAAATTCAAATCGGCTCGTATTCTTGGCCATTGAGGAGAGGATGGCCCGTCGAACAAAGTGCTTATTTTTAATCCCTTCAATCGGATCAATCAGGGTCTCAGGATTTTCAAAATCGAGGTCGGGCTTTTTGTAGTCCTCGGGCTCGGCTGCAAGGCACGTTAAGGCAAAACTAAGAATCAGGGGGAAAAGAAATAGAGAACGCATCCTCTAAGGATACCAGCGCTTTAGAAACTTAGTGAGCCGGGTGCGTCAGTAATTTTTTGCGAAAATGACTCGGCCTTTAGACTCCGAGCCGCACGAAATACACTTACTTGTTTCGCGGATTTGAGCAAAGGGAACGCATCGAATGGTCGCTTTGGTTTCGTCCTTAATTCGATCTTCGCACTTTCGGCTTTCACACCAGTGAAGTTGGTAAAAGCCGCCAACCGTGTCTACCTTTTCCTTGAAGCTACCGTAGTCATTTTCGATATGAGTATTTTGAGTCAATCGATCCGAAGCTTTTGCATAAAGCGCTTTTTGAAAATCGGCCAGTTGCTTTGTAACTTCTTCTCCCACTTGATCCAACGGCACTTGGATTTTGGTCCCATCTCGTCGTGCTAAGACACAGAATCCATTGGCGAGATCTCGTGGGCCCACTTCCACTCGCATGGGGATCCCAGTCAGTTCATACTCATTGAATTTGTAACCGGGGCTATGTTCAATACGGTCATCTAAATGAACCGTGTGATTTTTCTGAATTTGTTGTTTTACTTTTTCACTAGCTTCTAAAACTGCTGAATTGTCTTTGTTCTTTTGTAAGATGGGAACGATCACCACTTGAGTGGGAGCGGCTTTGGGAGGAAGCACCAAGCCCTGATCATCAGAATGGGTCATGATCAAAGCGCCCAAAATTCTCCAGCTGATACCCCAGCTTGTCTGATAGACATACTGAACTTGGCTGTTTCGATCTTGGAACTTGATATCGAATACTTTAGCAAACCGTTGGCCGAAGTAATGCGAGGTCGCAGCTTGAAGCGCTTTCTTGTCTTGCATCATGGCTTCTAAACAGTAGGTTTCTTCAGCTCCTGCAAACTTTTCACTCTCTGTCTTTTTGCCCGGAATGACCGGAATGGCAAAAACATCTCGGACAAAACTCAAATAGATGTCGAGCATTCTGAGTGTTTCTTTTCGAGCATCATCCTCAGTTTCATGACAAGTGTGCCCTTCTTGCCATAAAAATTCCATCGTCCTTAAGAACGGACGAGTTCTCATTTCCCAACGACAAACGTTAGCCCACTGATTAATAAGGAGAGGGAGATCGCGATAGCTCTTAATCCACTTAGAGTACATGCTATTGATGATGGTTTCAGAAGTGGGGCGAACAATAAGAGCCTCTTCCAGCTTTTTACCGCCTCCATGAGTAACCACAGCACACTGTGGGGCAAATCCCTCAACGTGGTCTTTTTCCAAATTCAAAAAACTTTCAGGGATAAACATCGGGAAATAAGCATTCTGGTGGCCAGTTTCTTTAAACTTTTTGTTTAATTCGGCCTGAACCACTTCCCAAAGCGCGTATCCATTGGGTCGCAAAACAAGGCAGCCTCGGACCGGAGCTTGATCGGCAAGCTTGGCGTGTTGGATGATGTCCAAATACCATTGTGAAAAGTCTTCTTCTCTAGGAGTGATTCTATCTGCCATGACTTTTACATCCTCTCAATTTCGCTCATCAAAAAATCTAGCATTTGGGCTTCAGGAACTTTTCCGATTGGCTTTCCCTTCTTGTAAACAAGGCCTTCGCCTTTTCCGCCGGCGATACCGATGTCAGCCTCCATCGACTCTCCGGGGCCGTTCACAACGCAACCCATGACAGCGATCTTGATGTTTTTTCCAAGCCCCAACGCTCGTCGCTCGACTTCTTCCGCCAGACTGTAGACGTCAATATCAGCTCGTCCACAACTCGGGCACGCAATAATTTCGGGCATGTCGTTCTTAAGCCCGAGGCTCTTTAAAATATAAACCCCTGCTTTGACTTCATCTACTGGATCGCAACTGAGGGAAACACGGATGGTATCCCCAATTCCAGCCAATAAAAGGGACCCGATACCGACCGCGGATTTGATCGACCCGTAGGTCTTTGTTCCCGACTCGGTCACCCCCAAGTGGAGAGGGGCTTCAGTTCTTTCCGATAATAATGAATAAGCTCGGTAGTTATTGATGACGTCTGAAGATTTAATCGAAACTTTGAAGTTAAAGAAATTTTGTTTTTCAACTAGTTCGATTGCATTCATTGCGCTTTCTACTAGCGCCTCGGGGGTTGGATGCCCGTATTTTTTCAAAAGAGGTTTTTCGAGAGAGCCTGCGTTAACGCCAATTCGAACTGCTTTGCCTAGATCTCTTGCTGCTTTGATGACTTCTTCGGTTTTCCATTCGGCACCGATATTACCCGGATTGATTCGAACGCAATCCACTCCATGTTTGAGCGATTCCAAGGCCATTTTGTAGTCGAAATGGATGTCAGCAACAACCGGTATGGCTACTTTTTGAAGAATGGAGGGCAGGGCGTTTGCCGCATCTTGATCGTTGACCGTTACGCGCACAATTTCACAGCCCGCAGTGGTGAGGTCCTGAATTTGTTTCAGAACGGCTTCAACGTCCTCGGTTTTGGGTGTGGTCATTGACTGCACGCGAATTGGGTTGCTGCCCCCAAGTTTTAGTTTGCCCACAGTAATTTCTCGGGTTCGCCTTCTAGAAATTCCTTGAATTAAGTTAAGCATTAATTTCCCCCTTGATCAGAAATATCAATTCCATAAGCTTTTATCTTCTTGTGAAGATGACTTCGTTCTACTCCAATATGCTGAGCAGTCTTTGAGATATTGCCACCGTTCTCAGATAGAACTTTCAAAATGAATTGCTTCTCAAAACTGGCTCGAGCTTCTCGCAATGTTTTATCCTCTTGGCCCGTCGACTCTTCAGCTACGACTGGGGCATCAAAACTTGCAATTTCAGACCAATCTAACACATCTCCGCCCGAAAGGATGCAGGCTCGCTCAACCCAATTTTTTAATTCTCTGATATTTCCGGGCCAGGGATAGGATTGCAGCACAGACAGAGCGTTCTTGGCCATCGGAAACGGTTTTCCAGACGAAAACCGCTTAATAAAATGTTCAACCAGAAGGGGAATGTCCTCCCTGCGTTCCCTTAAAGTGGGCACGGTGATTGGGATCACATTGAGCCGGTAGAAAAGGTCTTCTCGGAAGTTTCCATGCTTAATTTCTCGTTTCAGGTCCTTATTAGTTGCGGCTACCACCCGTAAATCAAGTTCAATTAAGTCCTGCCCCCCAACTCGCTGGATCACGCACTCTTCTAAAGCCCGAAGGATCTTAGATTGCATCTTTGGACCCATATCTCCGACCTCGTCCAAAAATAGTGTGCCGCCATTTGCCAATTCGAATTTTCCGATCTTTCTCTCGTGGGCCCCGGTAAAACTTCCCTTTTCGTGCCCAAACAACTCACTCTCAATGAGTTCATCGGGAATGGCAGCACAATTGACGGCAACAAATCGTTCTTTTGCTCTGGGGCTTTCTCGATGGAGGGTCTTTGCAATGAGCTCTTTTCCCGTGCCATTTTCACCCTGAATCACTACCCAACCATTCGAAGGAGCCGTTAACTGGACAAGCTGTTTGAGTCGGACCATGGGAAGGCTAGTTCCGATAAGCTGCTCATCTTCTTCGATGGCATCTCTCAAAATTTTATTTTCACTCTTAAGAGCTTTCATTTCGAAAGCGTGCTCTAACATCACTAAGAGCTTGTCGAAGTGAATCGGTTTTTCAACAAAATCAAAGGCACCCAATTTAATCGCTTTGACCGCAGTTTCCACGGTTCCGTGGCCTGACATCATGATGACGACTTGTTCCGGAAAAGCGCGCTTTATCTTTTCTAAAACTTGTAGGCCATCATCTTCTGGCATCCAAATATCCAAGAGAACGATGTCGGGTTGAAATTTTTTGATTTTCAACAATCCCTGCGAGCCAGATTTGGCAGTTTCAACAACGAACTGTTCGTCTTCCAGAACGCCCTTGAGGGATGCAAGAATGTTTTCCTCATCGTCGATGATCAAAATCTTTTTTAAGACCATGCCGGCATCTCCTCAGAAATTGAAAGCTTTAAACTTCTTGGGAACTCAAGGACAACTTTTGTTCCTTTGGGTTGGTTAGCCAGCATTCGAATAGTGCCGCCATGATCGGTCATAATTCTTTGAACAATGACAAGGCCTAACCCCGTGCCTCCCGGTTTAGTCGAAAAGTAAGGTTCAAAGAGTTGGCTATGTATTTCAGCAATTCCACAGCCGCTATCACAAACAGCAAGGCTAATAACATCTGCACTTGCATCATCAATGGTCGAGAGTGTGATCGTTCCCTGGCCGGACATAGCAGCTACTGCATTATCAAATAAATTAATCAGGGCCCTTTTTACTTGGCTCTTATCTAAACGAAGCTCTGCAAGAGAATCATCTAATTGGAGATCAAACTTTACTCCCTCGTGGGCAGCCCGATAGAGATTGACCGTTTCGAGTGCTATCGAGTTTAGGTTTTCTGGGGTTTGTCTAATTTCCGGCATTCTTGCAAAAGCAGAAAATTCTCCTACTAAGTTTTTTAGCGATTCAACTTCAGTGAGAACGATTTGAGTGCTTTTATCGAAGGTGCCGTCGTCCTGGATTTTGTCCAGGTATCTTCTTCGAAGCCGTTGAACAGAAAGCTGGATAGGAGTGAGTGGGTTTTTTATTTCGTGAGCAATTCTCTTGGCTACTTCTCGCCAAGCCATCATTCGCTCCATTTTTTGAATTTCACTTACGTTTGCAAAGACTGCAACAACCCCGAGGGGCTTTTTTGATTCATCTCTTAAAACAGAGAGGGTGACCAAAACGGTAATTCTCTCTTTGTTTATATTCTGGATTTGAATTTCTCTTTTGACGGGTTTTGAGCTTTGATAAACCGATAACAACAACTCACGGTAATCGCTTTGCTGACTTCCCGGTATCAGTTCCCAAAAAGGTTTCCCCAAAATTTCTTGGGAGCCGATTCCCAGGAGCTCTGAAGCAGCTGGGTTGATCATGGTGATTTTTCCCGATTCATCAATCGATACAACTCCGGAATCGACGCTTTCCAGAAGCACTTCAATGTATCTTCGTCTGTGATTGGATTCCTCCGTCATTTGTCTTAGCGAATGCTGTGACAGTTCAATTTGTTGTTTGTTGTTCTTTAATTGAGTCACCATCTCATTAAACGAGTTCACGAGTTGGGAAAGCTCATCCGCTCCCGAGGCACTCATGGTGTAATCCAAATCTCCCTTTGCAACTGCAGTAGTTCCGCGAGCTAGGCTTTCAATGGGGCCAGTCAAACGTCGCGCTACATAGAAGCCCGTCCAAGAAGCCGTGAAAAGGATCAATAAAGTGACCACAGTCAAAAGAGTAAAATAAGTCGATTTGATCGGATAATTGAGAGGATTATCTGCTTTAAAGTCTTGGTAGGTCACATTGATTTCAGAGAGCTGCGAAGCCAAGCTTAGAGGAATGAAGTGATTAGCAAAAATGACTCCTCGACCGGGCCCCAAGAAGGCACTACACCGTACCAGTTCTCCTTGGCCCAAGCCGAGCACACGGCACTGATTAGAACCTTTGAAACTCTCCATGAGAGTATCCTTAGCTATCGGAGGAATAAACTGACGCTTTTCCTTTGAAGCCGTAATAATCGGAGCGGAAATAGGATCTGAGTAAAATTCCACTGCATCCAATCCATATTCAAGACGAGAAGTTTCAAGTTTTTTCGAAACATTTTGTGGATCTAAAGAATCATCCTTGAGTTGAATTGCGATTTTTTTTGCAAAGTGGGAAGCCGAACTTTCAGTGTTTTCGTAATAGTTCTTTACGACATCGATACTTCTCTGGAGAGTTTCTCCAATCCTTAAATTGAACCATTTATCAAAACTACTTTTGATATAGAAGGCGGAAATCGAAAACAAAAGAACCGTTGGAATAATGGCGAAAAGGGTAAAGCAAAATACCAATCGGGTTTTTAGTCTGGAGCCTATTCTTCCCCGGCGCTCGTCCAAAATAAGCTTGATGACGTTTCTAAAAACCAAGAAAAGCAACACCATGATGAGCACGATGTTGAGGTTCATGAGACCAAAGAAGAAAATACTGTTCACAAACGGCAGTTTCGAGGACAGGCGAAAAAGATGGACTTCCACTGCAGTGAACGCCAAAACGAGGCAAAAAATAACGGCGCTAATAATTCGCTCTCTTTTTCTGCGCTTGGATTCTGCTTTTTGGAGCTTGGCCATAGGGCCCCCACACTAGCCGGAAAGCCGCTCGGGGTCTAGATTTCCAAGGGAAATCTGGCGAAGACTAGCGCTTGGAAAGCTTTTCAGTTAGATTAGGCGCGTCATGAACCGGATTTATGCAGATTTTAATGCCACAACCCCCCTCAGTGTGGTTTCTAGAAACTCGATGGCCAGAGCCTTTGAGATTTGGGGCAATCCCTCTTCTAGCCATTCGCACGGAAGACAAGCCAATGAAATAATTGAAGAAAGTAGGTGCTTTGTGGCTCGGGCGGCGGGGGTTTTCCCACTCGAAGTCGTTTTCACTTCGGGAGGAAGTGAAGCAAATACCCTGGCCTTAATGGGCTCTTTTTTTCTTAAAGCCCCCCAAATGCGTCTTTTAACAACCACCGTAGAGCATTCGTCAGTGCGAGATACCGCAGGCCTGTTACAGGAACAAGGGGTTCCTGTGGATTATTTGCAAGTTAAGCGGTCTGGGCTTTTCGACTTAGAGGTTTTTGAAAGCCAAATAACTGAATTTCGTCCCACTTTGGTTTCAGTGATGGCTGCGAACAATGAGACTGGCGTGCTGTTCCCCTTAAAAGAAATTTTCCAGATTTGCCAGCAACGGGGAATCATCCTGCATACAGATGCCGTTCAAGCTTTCGGAAAAGTTTCTCCAGAAGAATGGAACTTTTGTGATTTGATTTCAATTACAGCACACAAAATTTTCGGGCCCAAAGGGGCAGGCGCTCTGATTGTGCGAAGAGGTACGCCTCTAGTCGCTACTCACTATGGGGGAGCTCAGGAAATTAAACGGCGGGGTGGAACTGAGAATGTGGTTGGACTTTTAGGGTTTGGAGGGGCAGCTTCGGAGATTTCCACCCCTGATCAAATTGAAAAAGTCAGAATCCTAAGAGACAGTTTTGAAAAGACCCTGTTAGAAACGCTTCCTGGTGTCAGCCTTAATGGAGCAGATGTTAAAAGAATTTCCAATACTTCGAGCATTCGATTTGAGGGGATTGCGTCAGAGGTTCTGCTAGGTGCTTTAGATTTAGAAGGAATTAGCGTATCCGCTGGATCCGCTTGTTCCTCGGGCTCAATCAGCCCAAGCCATGTTCTTCTAGCGATGGGCTTGAACAAGCAGGAAGCCAAGGAGTGTCTTCGATTTTCTTGGGGAAAAACAACTAGCCGCGAGGAAGTCGACACCGTTCTTCAGGCTGTGATAAAGCACGTGACACGGATTCGAGACAGGAAACGGAAAGCATGAGTAGTATTATCCCCAATTTTGTTCCTGAAAAACCTTCCCGCATCGTCGTGGCGATGAGTGGGGGAGTTGATAGTTCTGTTACTGCTGGATGGTTGAAAGAGCAGGGACATGAAGTGATCGGCATTTCCCTTCAACTTCATGACATGGCCGAAAAAATTGAAAACGAATTTGGAACGTGTTGTTCCCTAAGCGATATTATGGATGCGCGAAGGGTCGCTGAGAAACTTAAGATTCCCTTTTATGTGAACAACATGGAAGAAGAGTTTCGTCAGGCGGTCGTAGATGATTTTATTCAAGAATACCTGAACGGCCGAACTCCTAATCCGTGTATCCGATGCAACGAAAAAGTTAAGTTTAGACAGTTGATGGATTGGGCTCTCGATTTGGGGGCGGATTATTTGGCGACTGGCCATTACGCCACTGTGATTCCCAATTCAGAAACCAATCAGATGGAGCTCTTCAAAGGAGGAGATGTCGACAAAGACCAGTCCTACTTTTTGTTTGCGATGAAACAAGAAGATCTTGCCCGCACTCTATTTCCCATTGGTGGTTTTGAGAAAAAAGTAGTTCGCGATTTGGCTGTGAAGTACGGGTTACTTGTAGCTAATAAACCAGATAGCCAGGAAATTTGCTTTGTACAGGCAAAAAGTTACAAGGATTTTATTGAAGAAGAAGTGCCTAAAGAACTTCTGAAGCCAGGCAATATTGTCGATCCGGAAGGGCGGGTTTTGGGACAGCACACGGGTCTCCATCAATTTACAATTGGCCAGCGAAAGGGCTTAGGAGTTTTTGGTAAAGAGCCTCTTTTTGTTTTGGCTTTGAGAGGGAAAACCAATGAAGTGGTGGTTGGTCCCGAGCAAAATCTATTTAGAAAATCGGCCCTTGTTTCTACTTTGAACTGGATCAACGATCCAATCACTCAGCCTCGAAAACTTTGTGCAAAGATTCGGTATCGAGCCAAAGAAAGTCCCGTAGAAATAGTGCCCCGACCGGATGGAAAACTGGATGTTCGATTTGAGATTCCTCAACGAGCCATTACTCCAGGACAGGCGATGGTTTTTTACGAAGGTGAAAAAGTTTTAGGGGGAGGCTGGATCGAGGACTTGTCTATCCAGTAACTATGCGCATTGCCTTTAAGACATTTGGATGTAGAGCAAATAGTAACGATACCGACGCTTTGTATTTGGAAGCAGTTCGAAGAGGATTTGTTCCTGTTTCTGAGACTGAGCCTGCTGACGCTTACGTGATCAATACCTGCACCGTTACTGAAAATGCCGATCGAGATGCTCGCCACCAGGCGAATCGCTTTAAGAGACAGAATCAAGGGGCTCTGGTTGCTTTGGTTGGTTGTTATGCCCAAGTCGGCCGAGAGGAATTACTTAAACTACCCGAAGTGGATTTTTTGGTGGGAACCGCCAATAAATTTAAGACCCTCGATTATTTCGAAGAAGCATTCCGCACGGGAAAAATAGAAAAAGATCAAGTGGAGTTAGCGAAAGGTTTTTTACCGGAACACTTCCCTGGCTCTCGTAATGCCCGAGCTACGATCAAGATTCAGGATGGATGCAATTACAAGTGCAGTTTCTGTATTATTCCTGAGGCGAGAGGAAGAAGTCGAAGCCTGCCTCTAGAAACGGTGTTGAAACAAGTCGAAGCGGCCCATGCGCAAGGGTTTCAGGAAATCGTTTTAACAGGGATTCACTTGGCCCACTACGGCTGGGACCAAAACACAGACTTAGCAAAGCTATTGCAGTCTATTTTCCACATAAAAAATGGACCCCGAGTGAGAGTTAGCACGCTAGATCCATTTGAGATCCCCGACAATCTGATAGCTTTATTAAAGAACGAATCACGTTTGTGTCCTCACTTCCACATTGCGCTTCAAAGCGGAAATGATGAAGTGCTTCGAAAGATGCGACGTCTTTACAAAGCTCATGAATTCTCCGATGTCACCGCAAAGTTGAAAGAGGCTCAGCCTGACACCTTTGTTGGCGTCGATGTGATTGTCGGA
This sequence comes from Pseudomonadota bacterium, assembly GCA_009927005.1. Classification (GTDB taxonomy): domain Bacteria; phylum Bdellovibrionota; class FAC87; order UBA2466; family UBA2466; genus RFNO01. The sequence continues at coordinate 24,740 of RFNV01000210.1, read as the reverse complement.
TTTCCTGGTGAAGGGGAAAAGGAATTTGAAGATACTGTAAAACTTCTCGAGAAGTCATATTGGACAAAGCTACATGTGTTTTCTTTTTCTGCTCGACGAGGCACAGTTGCAGCAGAGTTAAAACCCGAAGTTCCCGAAGCGGTTATTGCGGAGCGTTCTAAGATCTTGAGAGATCTGAGTGACAAGCGATATGAGCAGTTCTTAAAGTCGCAACTCGGAAAGGAAAAAGCAGTGATTTTTGAAAAGCTCAGCAAAGGCAGTGAAAACGTCTGGCAAGGGCATACCGAGAATTACATTCCCACCCTTACTGTGGCCACCGAGGCCCGATCAAAAATGTTGAAGAGGTTGACGTTGACGAAGGTAGAGGGGGAAAAAATGTGGACGGCACCCTCTCTTGGAGAAGAAACCGTCCACTAAGCGCAGTTTAGTTTTTTACAGTAGCTGGTTTTTCTTTAAGTTCTGCCGCGACTTCAATGTCAACGGTATCACCCACAACCATTCCACCGCCATCGAGTTGTTTGTTCCAAGTAAGACCATACTCTTTTCGGCTGAGAGAAGTGGTTCCAGAGAATCCTCTTCGAATTCCGCCCCACGGATCTTTTACGGTGGGAGTAATTTCTACGTCATTGAGAGAAACAGCTTTCGTAACCCCCTTCATAGTGAGTTCTCCATCCATTTTATATTTGCCACCTTTGCCTTTTGATACCTTCTTGATGGTGTAGGTGATAGTAGGGTGCTTAGCGACATCAAAAAAATCTTCCCCTTTTAAATGGGCATCCCGTTTTTCATTCGCTGTGTTAACTGTTGCAACATCTAGGGTGACCGTGCCGGTAGTCTTCGTCGGATCTTTGTCATCCATTTCCAGCGACCCTTTCGCACCGGTGATTTGGCCATAAACATTTGAAACCATCAAATGGCGAATTTTGAACTTGGCAGTTGTGTGAGCATCATCAATATCCCAACTAGCAGATAGTGCGGGAAGGGAAGTCACAATTAAAATGGCTGAAAAGAAACGTTTCATTAGGTTCTCCTGAATTTTTTAAAAATTGATAAATCGAACAGTTAGAGGATGATTTTAGGGGTTTGATTTTGTTTTTTCACCCCGCTTAGCGTCAGTAGTGTATGCTTTACTGGATTTTTGTTAACGCCCTATGATTCGGACCCTGATTATTGCCATATGTCTTTTTGAAAAAGTGCTTTTCGCCTTTTCAACGTTCCCCAAAGGTTGCGATGATTCAGTTCAGGGTACATTTGCAAAAATGACCCAAGAAAATTACGAAAACATCGTAAAGGAAGACCTAGTTAGTAACGATTCTCGAGGGGTGGGAAAAAGAATGTTCTTTTTCCCGTCCTTTTTTTTGCCCAAACTTTGAAAAAATCTCCTCATTTGGCTCAAATTAGCCCCGTACTCTTTCGCTAGTATCAGGGTCACGGGGAGAAACAAATGAAGAAATTATTTTGGGTGATTACCTTATTATCTGTAGGGGTATTATTTTCAAAGAACGCATCTGCCGAAAATAAATGCTCTGATTATCAGCAATCCATGTGCATTCAAATGGTCGCGCCAGTTTGGTGCGTATCCTTGTCCGTTGGAGGAGAAGTTTTAAGGAAGCCTCTTTATGCCAAAGGGTCGAATGCTTGCGTTGCAATGAACCAGCTTCGTAAAAAAGCCTGCGATAAGGGCCTTGATTGGAAAGATCTAGCAGACGAAGAAGTTCACTGCGTAATGCTGAAATACTAAGGTTCTGTAGATAATCTGCCGCGAGAGTTCCTTTTAAATTCCAAAAGCTTTTGTTAAATTAACAAAAACTTTTATTTAGGAGCTCTCGTGCAGAATCTTCACAAGTCTTTTCTTTTCTTAAGCTTTGCTTTTGTGTTAATCGGCCAACCCGCACTCGGAGCTAGAGCTACAGCTACAGCCGCTGAGTCAGGCAAAATATTTTTTTCACCTGGTTTAGCAGTTCCTATGTTTGTCGATCCTGGAGAAACCGGTGCGGGACTTTCGTTTGGGATGCTCTGGCAGACCGAGCCCTCGTCCAGGCTTTACGTCGGTGCTGATCTGGGACTTCATTTTTGGGGCAAGGCGTTTAGCACCACAGAATCATCCACGGGACTTCAATTGCTTCCAACCGTGATTTATCACTTGAATGCTAAATCAACCTGGGTTCCCTTTATCGGTTTATCTGCTGGAGGCTATTGGTGGGTTGCCCAACCTACTGGGGGGCCGGGTTTTGATTTTATGTTGGTTTTTCGTCCGGGCCTGATGATTCCAGTCAGCTCTACAATGAATCTGAGTGTTGAAGCAAAGTATGGAAGCTTGAGCGGGTTCTTTTTATTCGCACCCACAGTAAGTTTGAGCCTAAGTCTTTGATCCTTTTAGTTTACGAACTTTTTAGTTCGTCACTTTTTTATTCGTGTATTCCGGAGGCATCACGGGCAAGCTATTGAATTAGTGAGCCAAGTTACGTGTGAGCATTCTTTTGTCCTGTGTTCTTAGTTTAATCGACTTCTCTGCGTATTCGTGAAGAGCGGTCGGGCCTTTTAATCAAAGTTCGAGCCTAGCTGGATTTTACCGGCTGGTACGGTTCTCGCAGCTATTCAATCTCAAAGGCCACGGTTCCCTTATGCGCTTTCTGTTTCGAAGAATTCGAGAATCCGAGAAGTTTCTAACCTCCCTGGGTAAACCCCAAAACTTTTTCCAAACTCTAGATGGACAAATTCCAGAAATCCGAACTCAGTCAGCCTTTAGGGGTCTCATGTGGGTCACCATCTTGGCTCCGGTCATCATGGGGCTGGGAGTTCTTTTGTTTTTGGAGTTATATCCGCGAAGCTATTTTCTCACAGTAGCGCTCATTGTTGCGGCAACCCTATTTGCCGTGGGGATGTCCTGGGTAACTCGATTTCTCCTTTCAACCTTGGCAGACACAATAGAGCGTTCCCAAAACCATTTGAAACAAAGTGAAGAACACTTTCGACTATTAGCTAATTCTATACCAGAACTTGTCTCGGTTGCAGACGGAGACGGACAAGCACTCTGGTATAACGATGCTTGGTACCGTTACACTGGTAGCTCGCCACAAGAAAAGGCCGGAATCAATTGGCGACACGTTCATCATCCTGATTATTTTCCCTTGGTTCTTTCTAAGTGGAAAAATGGTTTAGAAACCAAAGCGGAGTTTGAAGTTCAATTTCCTTTAAAGGGAAAGGATGGAATGTATCGACGGTTTCACTACCGTGCTACGCCCGTAAAAGATGGAAGCGGAAAGGTGCTCTTATGGTGTGGGACAAGCACCGATATCGAGGCAGAGATGGTTCAAGTCGAAGATCAACAATTTTTGAAGGAAGCAACAACGACGCTCAATAGCTCCCTCGACTTTGATTCTATTCTCTCGATGTCTGAAACTCATCCAGTGCCTCTCTTTGCTGATTGGGGAACTACTATAAACATCGCCGAATCAGATTCGAAAGCCAAAGAAGAGCTCTTGGGGCTTTTGGAAGAAGTAAATTGGGACCAGATTCGAGAGGGGAAAGTTGAAGTCTTAGTCATTAAAGCTCTTACAAATTTATTTCTGAGAGATAACGGATTTTCAGAGGCGGCTATTTTTCCCATTCTCTTGAGAGGGGGGGCTTATGGCGCTTACGTCTACTGCTTAAAAAAGGAACAAGCCTTTGATTCACGAAAAATTAGAATGCTCACTGAGTTTACCCAGTTGTGTACAAATGCGCTCAACAACGCAAAACTACACGAAGATGTTAAAAATGCTGTTCAAACGCGAGATGATTTTATTTCAGTTGCCTCTCACGAATTAAAGACCCCTCTTACTTCTCTTCAGCTTCAAGTTCAGATGTTGGAGCGACAGCTTCAAGAGGGACAGAATGTGAAGCCCGAAAATATAAAATCTGCGGAGTTTTGTCGGGAGCAGATTCAAAAACTATCGCATCTTATAGGCCAGCTATTTGATATCACTCAGATTCGAATAGGAAAGGTTCAACTGGAAAGGACGGAATCTGATTTGTTGTTTCACATCGGTGAAGTGTGCAAGCGCTTCCACTCACAGGCAAAGGCTCAGGGAGTTGAGATTGAGTGGAGCCCCAAAGACCCGATTGTCGGAAATTGGGACGCTTTAAGACTAGAACAGATTATCAGTAATTTGATTTCCAACGCCCTTAAATATGGAAATGGAAAACCTATTTTGATCAAAGCTGAGTTTTTGGAAAAAGAACGAAAAGCGCGATTCTCCGTTTGCGATCGGGGGTTGGGAATTCCCAAGACCCAACAGCGAAAGATCTTCGAGCGATTTTCTTCGGGGTCCCCGAATAGTCGTGGTCTAGGACTCGGTCTGTATATTTGTCGCCAGCTGACTCAGGCCCATGGCGGAAAAATTGAAGTGAAGAGCCAAGAAGGCGAAGGCTCCGAATTCACAGTCACTCTGCCCTTGTGATCAAATCGAATATTTTTCGCGAGCAGGACACTTGTCCCCGAGCCGTTCTTTTAAAAGCACGAAGGCTTTTGCAGTGAGTTCGACGTCGGTCATAGAACGGTGTCGAGTTTTCGGATCGAAAGTTAAAGACAAGCGTTGGCAAAGCACATCTAAATTGTGACGTTGTTCTCCCGGGAATGCTCGTCTTGAAAAAATCACTGTATCGTAAACTTCAATTTGTCGTTTTACTTTCATTTGCATCAAGTGCTTCATGATAAATGACATATCGAATCGGGCGTTATGGGCTACCCAATAGGCATCTCCGACAAAATCTAAAAACCTGGGCAATACTTCATCGATTTTTGGGGCATCCTTGACCATATCGTTTGTGATCCCACTGATCGCCGTGGCTTCGGGGGGAATGAGTCGCTTGGGGTTCACCAACGAATGAAATGTATTTTTTTCATCAATTTCATTGCCTAAGATCTTGATTGCCCCAATTTCGATGATTTCATCGCCCCAAGCGGAAAGACCCGTGGTTTCCAGGTCAAAAACGACGTGTTCATCAAGGCCTAGCGATAGCTGCATGAAATTCCCCCAAAACTTTCTCTTACCTAACATTGAAAAGAGTGGTCAAGGTTGTCGCAAAACCCAAGCCCAGCAACTATTTTCGCCATTTACTTGACATTAGTCGTCGAAAAGAGTGTTTTGCCGTTGATATGCTTCAAGATAATCAATACTTAAAACAAGAATACCTGATTTCCCAAATCGAGCATCGATACGGGCAAAACATCCATATTTTAAGTGATCCCTACCTCTTCACCACTTTGGCTAAGCTTGGCCGCCCTGATTGCAAGCAGCCTCTTATCAACTCGCTTTTAAATACGCTTTATCGGGAACTCGTAAAAGTAGTCGTAAATCAGGAATTTCCATTAGTTGAGGCGACTGTCGAAACCCGAATGAAAGCCCAGCACCCGCAAGGGGCTTTTAAAGCCAAGGTCATTGATCCCGATACTAAAGTAACTTGTGTAAGCCTCGCTCGGGCCGGAACCGTTCCGTCTCAAATTTGTTTTGATGCCTTCAATTATTTTTTAAATCCCGATGGAGTCCGGCAAGATCATATCAGTATCAATCGAAAAACGGATGCAAAAGAACAGGTGATTGGAACTCAGTTGGGCGGCCTCAAAATTGGCGGTGATGTCCAAGATAGAATTGTCATTGTTCCCGATCCCATGGGGGCAACGGGCTCCACGATTCTTTCCGCCATTGAAATTTATCAAAAGCTCGGAAAGCCCAAAAAGTTCATCGCCATTCATTTGGTGATCACTCCTGAGTACTTGAAGCTCTTAAGGCAAACAGATCCCAGTGTCATCGTCTATGCGTTACGGCTTGATAGGGGATTAAGTTCTGCCGATATTTTAGATACGGTTCCAGGCACTCATTGGGATCAGGAAAAGGGATTAAACCCCAAGCAATACATTGTTCCCGGCGCGGGGGGCTTGGGTGAAGTGATTAATAACTCTTATGTTTAGTATTTTAGCAATTGCATTTGGCGCTATTTTTCTAGGGATGCTCCTTTCTGTTTTTATAACTAAAAACAGCCCTCCTCAGCCGATTCAGTTTGCCCCTCCTGAGGACGATGAGGCTCGTGATCCTAAAGCGGTTCGGGCTCTATCTCTGAATGATCTCTATCGACTGGGAGAAAAAATTTGCGAAAAAAATGATTTAGTTCTTAAAACTACTATCCCCATTGACGAAACAGAAGTGTATTGGGTTGCTGAAAGTAAGAATGAGCTTTTCTGGGGCAGCTATGTGCTTGGCTTTCATCAAGCCACTCCCGAAAACCCCTATGTTTCCATGGCCACAATTTTGGAATTTAAAGATTTCATCAAAAGCGTCACCAGTGCAAAAGGGCTTTATTTGACGACCGGTTATTACACAAAAGATGTGTACCAGCCTCTCGAAGGTCCTAAAGTGAATCTCTACAATCGACTTAAAATCATTGAAGAGATGAAAGAACTGGGCGTTAGTTTGTAGGAGATTGTGATGGCGATTCGAAAAGTAGCAGTGATGGGGCACCCCATTCTAAGGCAAGTAGCCCAGCCGGTTCCTGAAACAGAGATATCTTCTGAAGCTATCCAAACGCTCATCCAAGACATGGTAGAGACCATGGTCGAATACGATGGTCGCGGGCTTGCCGCTCCCCAAATTCACGTAAGCCTTCAAATCGTCGTGATGATTTGGGATTTTGATCCAGGGGTTGAACCCTATTTAAAAGTGCTCATTAATCCAGAGATTGAACCCCTTACTCAGGAAACCTCTACTTTTCCGGAGGGGTGTTTAAGTGTGCCCGGTCTCCAAGGGGATGTCCCCCGGCCTCATTGGATTAAAGTAAGAGCTTTAGACCAAAAAGGGGAAAGGGTAGGGTTTGAAGCGAAGGGGTTTGCTGCCACCGTCATCCAACACGAATGTGACCACCTTCTGGGAAAGCTTTATATTGATAGAATCACGGATCTGACCCGCCTGGCTTTTACTAAAGAATATGGCCGATACCTAAGCTCGGGAAGTGAGCCCGAAGTGGGGGATGAGTAGGCATTTGACAAAAGGAAACTCTTTTCGAGAGCCCCAGAAGCTTATAGACTGCTAGCCCTCATGAGGACAGAAACTAAAAAAAACACCAAAGAAAAATCGACCTCTGCTCAAGGCCTAAACTTTGATGTGCTGCACCGCATTACTGATCGCGCTTATTGGTTAGCGCTCGAAATGATCCATTTGGCTAATCACCGCCCTCTGAAAGAAAAGGGCGAACCCAAAGTGGGCGGCCATCCCACAGCTTGTGCTTCTTCCAAGCATATTTTAGCTGCCATTCATCTCGTGATGCGAAAGCCAGAAGACTACTTGGCTTGTAAGCCACACATTTCGCCCCTAGATCACGCGTTTAATTTTTTGCTCCATAATTTTCGAGACAAAGAAGGCAACCGGATGGAGCTCTCCGATCGCCAAGTAGCGATGAGAAACCTGCGGCATTTTTCAAAAACTGGAGAACCCGTTTTTCAGTCTTACCACGCGGAGAGTGATCCCGATTCTTTTCGGTACTATCCATCGGGCTCTGTTGGGATTCCGCCAGTAAACGCCCTTTATACAAGTCTCGGATACGCTTTTGCCAAAGACCATGGGTACGATCTTCAAGAGGATCCCACTTTTTACTGCATTATGGGAGACTCTGAATTTCGAGAAGGCTCCTTAATGGAAGCAATGCCCGATGCAGGAGAAAGACAGTTAGGAAACTTAGTTTGGATAGTTGATTACAACCGACAGAATCTAGATGGCACTCGAATCCTAAACGAAGAAGCTCTGGGTGGAAGCGATGCCGACAGAATTTGCCGTCTTGGAGAAGCCAACGGGTGGAGAAGTGTTAAGCTAAAACACGGAAAAATTCGCGAAAAAGCCTTTAAGAAACCAGGGGGGGAGGAACTCAAGCGAGTTTTAGATGAAGAAATCACAGATTTTGAACTTCAAGCGTTAGTATCTTCTCAAAACCTAAAGTTGATTCGCGAAGTGCTGGGTAAAAAATCAGCAAAACTTCAAAAGTTTTTAAAAGAACTCAGTGATGATGAACTCGGAAAAATCTTTTACAACTTTGGCGGCCATGACATTGAGAGCTTGGTAGAAGTATTTCAAGAAGCAAAAAAACACCCAAAGCGTCCCACCCTCTTAGTTGCTTATACCATCAAAGGGCACAGTCTTCGCTGTGCAGGACACTCGGGAAATCACTCGGCTATGCCCGAAGAAGATGAACTTATCGAGATGAGTAAGCGGCTCGGCACTTCTCACGAAGATCCTTTTCAGGACTTTGATAGCAGCACGGCCGAAGAAAAGTTTCTTGTCACTCGAAGAAAAGAACTGACCGAGGGAATTGAAAAACTCATTAAGCAGATTGAGCAAAGAAAAGAGAACTGGCTTAAAGAGGTTCGAGCAGTGGATTTCCCAACGGATTTCGATATCACTGCCCTAAAGTTTAGTCCGATTGCACACACGCAATGGATGTGGGGGCAAATTGCTGCGAAGCTTGATCGATTGGCGCATGGAAACGCCAAAGCCGAAACAGAGAATGATAAGCAATGGGCTAAAGTAGCTAAGTACTTTATGACCATGGCCCCTGATGTGGGAAGCTCTACAAATACGAGCCCCAACATGAATGGAAAGCTCTACGGAGATATTGGCCAAGAAGATTTCGAAGCAGAGTATGGCGCAAAAGACACCAAAGCTCCCGATGTGGTTCCTCACTTAGATAAACGTACTGGCCATATTCGATTTGAAATCGCTGAAGGTAACTGCATGTCAGCAGCAGGATCCTTTGGAAAGTTCTTCTATTTTACGGGAATTCCTTTTTTCCCTTCGATGACGATCTACGACTTTTTTATTAAGCGTGCGCATGATCAGCTCTATTACAATCTCTATTGGCACTCTGCTTTTGCCACGATTGGAACTCCGAGTGGTGTGACTTTGGCCGCTGAGGGAGCCCAGCATTCTTGGAAATCAGATTTTCAAATTCCTAACTGTGTTACTTGGGAACCCTGTTTTGCTAAAGAGCTTGAGTGGATTTTAGCCGACCACTTAAGAAGACATTTCACTCAGGAGAATCAAGATAGAGAGTCGGTTCTCATTCGAGGGGTGACCAAAGGTATTGTCCAAAAAGAGTTACTTGAGAGATTAAAAAAGCAAAAACGTTTCGAGGGCCAAACGGATAGTGAAATTCTTGAAACGATTCGGCAGCACACCCTCAAAGGGGCTTACGCGCTCATCGATTATCAAGGATTTGAAGACTACCGTCCTGGGGACAACGTCGTTCACCTTTTCGCCATGGGGGCGCTTGTTCCAGAAGCTCTGAAAGCTTCGGATAAGCTCCTTGAGCAGGGGATTTACGCAAACGTGTTTGTAGTGACGAGTTCCGATCTGCTTTTAGGAAACTTTGCTTACCACGATACCTATGAGCACCTCAAAGAGGGCTTGGGTATTTCGGGAAATCTCTATCTGCATTCAATCAACCCAAAAGAGATTTCAAATCGAGGAGAGTGGTTGTCTCTTAAGAGTGGGAGAGTTCCCATTGTGTCAGTTCATGACGGAGAGCCAGGGCTTCTCGATAATATCGGGTCGATTGTTGGTGTAAAACACCACAGCCTTTCTGTGAGAAAAACATCTAAGTCGGGAACGACTTGGGATATTTTCGAACTCCATCATTTAGATGCCGAAAGCATTGCTGAAACGGCAGAAAAAATGCTGAAAGAAGCTGCTGAAGAAGAGTTTGTGGTTAACCCTTCTGTTCTATAGGCCCTGAAGAAAGATAAGCTAGCGGATCGACTGCTTTGCCATTCGATCGCACTTCAAAATATAAACTTGGTTTTTCGCGGTTGCCGGTGTCCCCCACAAACCCAACGACTTCTCCGGCTTCTACACTCTCTCCGACTTTCTTATTGAACTTAAATAAGTGGGCATTCAGTGTGTAAAGCCCCTGGCCATGGTGAAGAATAATCACATTGCCTAAGCCCCTTAGCCAACCTGCAAACTCCACTCCTCCCGGAAGGATTGCAGAAACAGGCGAGTTAAACTCAGCCTCAATTTCAATGCCCTTGTGATAAGTAACTGTGCCAAATTTTTCATGAACACTTTTTCCAAAACCCTGAACGATAACTCCCTCCGTTGGCATCGGAAGATTTCCTTTGGGTTCAAAAACTCCCTTGTCCGTTCCCTTTTTCGCGGAGGGAAGTTCTTTGAAGAGTTGGCTTAGCTGAGTAGAAATGCGTTGGTATTCTTTAGAAGCCAAACGGTAGGAACTTTGCTTCTCATTAATCTGAGAAACGAGGCGGTTCTTGTTTTTTAGCAAATTAGCCAACAAAAGTTGTTGATCTTTTAGTTCGTCAGAAAGACCGGTTAATTTGAGTTTAGTCGCTTTCAGTTTTAGTTCGGCTTCAGCTAATTTCTGGGTTCTTTCTTGAAATTGACGAGTCAGTTGAGCATGAGAGCGAAGCGTGTAGAGAAGGACTCGAATCCTTCCCGCTAGTTGAGAGAGGTTTTGACCATAGAAAACAAAACGGGTCATCCCTTCTTTTTGAATTTTATAAACCACTTTTAAGAGGAGATAGAGACGCTGCCTTTGAGCTTGCTCTAGTTTCTTCTGATTCTGGTATTCGAGGCCTAGGTTCTCCAAGCTCATTTCTAATTCTTGTTGGTGGTTTGTGAGAGCCTGTAGTTTTTGGCGGACCTGATTTTGCTTCGAGTTGAGGTCATCAAGCGATTCTAAAAGAGTTTTTCTTTGAGTTTCTCTCGATTCGTAATCAGCTTTTTCTGATTGGAGAAATTTTTTTAAGGTATTCGCACGTTTTTGAACTTCTTTTGTGTCTGAAAGCTCCAGGGCAGAGCAAACGCAGGACACTGAAATGAAAAGGGCCAAAAAAGAGTGAAAACTCATTCCTAAACGTGCTCCGAAGTTCTCAAAAAGACAGCAATGCTACCCACAAGAGCCATGGTAATTCCCACAAATAGAAGAAGTAAGCACTGAGCAACGGAAAGAAACATCCAGGAGGAAACGCCAAGCACTGAACCCCAGTTGCTAGCCAAAACATCTCCTAGTAACCACTTTGCTAATAATAAAAGAGTCATAGAAAAACCAGCTCCCAAAACCCCTTCAATGATTCCTTCCCAGAGGAACGGAGCTAAGACAAAAGAAGTTTCAGCGCCAATCAACTGAACGATTTCCATTTCTTCTTTTCGGGACTGATGACGCATTCCCATGAAGTTCGCAATGATAAACCCACATCCAATGACAAGAGCTGAGATCAAAACCCAACCAATCGTGGTGAGAATGCTTCTTACTTTCTTGTATTGAGTGAGCCAATCCTCTGAAAAGTCCACTTCTGCAATCTGCAGATCTTTGCCGAGTATCGACTTTAGAGCGGCAATTTCTTGAGAAGTGGTTTCGGGGTTGAGTTCAAGTTCGATGAGATCCGGAAATAATTCGCTTCCAGGGAGAATTTCAGATCCCGTGGTTCCCAAAAACACTTGGAGTTCGTCTGCTACTTTTCTTTTCGACTTAAAAGCGGCTTTAAGAACATTTTCTTGGCTTAAAATATTTTCTTTGAGAAGAGCTATCTGATTATCGTTGAGCCCTTCCTTGAGATAAACTGTTCCCGTCATGTGGGGGTTCGTCTTTTCCGCAATGCTTTCAAAATTTCGGTAGCCCAAGAAGAACGATCCCATGATGAGGCACGATACGCTAATCGTCGCAATGCTGGCTAAATGAAGAAGGGGCTGTCTTTTGAAACTCTTTAAGGTCTTTTTGAGGGGCCTGAGTTGGTGGTTCATGGATTTAAGCTCGACCTCGTTCAGTGACGAGGCGTCCGCCCTGGAGCCGAATGGTTCGAGCAGGGAATTCGGTCATCAAGCCTTCATCATGAGTCGCTATGAGAACGGTAGTTCCCATGTCATTGATTTCTAAAAAGAGGGACATGATATCTCGAGCCGTGTTGCTGTCGAGGTTCCCCGTCGGTTCGTCTGCGAGTAGGAGAGAAGGGCGGCCAATAATCGAGCGGGCAATAGAAACTCGTTGTTGTTCCCCTCCAGAAAGCATCTGAGGATAATCATGAGCTCGATCCCCTAAGCCGACCAAGGAAAGAACCCCTCGGACTCGGTGGTCTACCTCTCCAGGAGTCATTTTTCTAATTTCCAGGGGAAGAGCGACGTTGTCGTAAATCGTTAAGTCGGGCAAGAGCTTGAAATCTTGAAAAACAAACCCCACTTCCCGTCGGTATTGATAAATCTGATTTTTGGGGAGAGTCGAGACTTCTCGATTATTAACGTAGATATTTCCTTCACTTGGACGTTCCATAGCGAAGAGAATTTTCAAGAGAGTCGTTTTGCCAGCCCCATTTGCCCCAGTAATATAGGCAAATTCACCTCGGCCTAAGTCAAACGACACGTCTCTGAGAGCAAAACGACTGGGCGAGTATTGAACCCCTACCCCCCGAAGATGGACCATCTTTTGAGCCATGAGCGAGTTACCCTTATTTATAGTCGTGGAAAACGCCTTTATTTTAACATTTCTTTTGCCAAATCGACTCAAAAAGAAATATTAGTTGAGCATGGCGGCATGGCCAAGTGGTAAGGCAGAGGTCTGCAAAACCTCTATTCCCCGGTTCGAATCCGGGTGCCGCCTTTTTTTCTTATGAAAGTCATCGTCGATTTTTGTCTAGTTCCCCTAGGAGTGGGGGTCTCTGTTTCAAAATATGTTGCAGCTTGCCAAGAAATATTTGAGCAAGCGGGGCTAAAAACTCATCTTCATGCCTACGGCACCAATATTGAAGGCGAGTGGGATCAGGTCTTTGCCAGTCTTAAGAAGTGCCACGAAGTCGTTCATCAGATGGGGGCTCCCCGTATTTCATCTACTTTAAAATTCGGCACTCGAACCGATCGAGCGCAGTCCATGGAAGACAAAGTGAAGAGTGTTCAGGAGAAACTCTGATGATCCTAATTACTGGGGCTACTAGCGGGATTGGAAAGGCCTGTGCCGAGATTTTAGCTAGCCAGGGAAAAAACCTTTTTTTAGTCGGGCGCCGTTTAGATAGACTTCAAAAACTTCAAAAAGATCTTTCCTCAGCTCATAAAGTAAAAGTTGAAATCGCTCCCCTAGATATTTCCCATTCTCAATCGGTAATAGAGTTTGGAACGCAATTTTCTTCGGAACTTAGTCAAGTTGAAGCTCTGATAAACAACGCAGGCCTAGCTGTTGGGCGAGACACCATCCAAGAAGGCAATTTGAAGGATTGGGATACGATGTGGGACGTTAACGTAAAGGGCCTTTTGTATATGACCCACCAAGTACTACCTTACTTCGTACAGAAGAAAAGTGGCCATATTGTAAATTTGGGCTCCGTCGCAGGAAGATGGATTTATCCTAGAGGAAATATCTATTGTGCGACGAAAAGGGCAGTGAGCGCTTTAACCGAAGCTTTGAGGCAGGATCTTTTGGGAACTGGGGTTCGAGTCACAGAAATTTCCCCAGGAATGGTCGAAACCGAGTTCAGCTTGGTGCGTTTTGGGGGCGATCAAGAAAGAGCAAAAGCGATTTATGAGGGAATGACCCCCTTATCTGCGAAGGACATTGCGGAAGCTGTTGTATGGGCCCTGATGCGGCCTAAGCATGTCAACATTCAGGAAATGATTATTTATCCCACGGATCAAGCTTCAACTTCTTTGGTGCATCGAAGGAATCAAAAATGACAGCAAAAAAGAACGTTCTCAATCCTAGATTGAACAATGGAGTCGCTGAAGTAACCCCTGATCAACTTCTACCAGCTCTCGGAAAAGTAACTTTGATTGATGTTCGAAGGCCTGATGAGTTTACCGGAGAATTAAGACATATCCCTGGCTCTCAATTGGTTACTTTGGGGCCCGACTTGGTGACCTTTCTGGAAGCGCAGGATAGAGATCAGGAAATTGTTTTTATTTGCAGGAGCGGAGTTCGCTCAAGAGAAGCCTGTCTTTTTAGTCAGAGAATTGGATTTAAATCCCCTATTAATCTTCAAGGGGGAATGATCAGCTGGAATGATTATAAGTTTCCTACGGGATGACTGGCTGTAAGTTGAACGGGAGAGCATCTCGTTTTGGAGCAAATTCACTTGCGAGACCTCTTTGCAGTCTTCGATCTTTCGGCTTTGGGCAGTAGCGCTTAAAACTCGTGTCTCCCGGGCAGTACCAGGTATCGACGAGTTTTACGTCCATCCGACCGTAACCCGAATAATAGTTTTGGTATTGATTGGGATCGAGGGTAGTCAGTATACCGGTCTGTGTAGAAGGGCGATTTCTTTCATTATAAGAAACCACCCTCAATTTATAGACTCGATAAGCCCCATGCCCCAAGTTAGAAAAACCGAGAAGCCAGAGGACTAATAGCCAAAGACTAGTTCGTTTTTGTAGCGGGCATTGGCGACTTTTGAGCATTTGCGTTGGCTTCCTCAAGTCGGTTTACTTTGATGGACTGACTATTTTGGTTAAACCAGTCTCCAAAGTTTTTTCGGGCGACCATCGCAACTGTAAATTTGGATGAGTCTTTTGAGGAACTATCATTTCTGACCACTGCCATGAGTTGACCAATAGTTTCCACTTTCTCGCTCACTTTACCCGTGGGGGTTTTTTCTAGAACCATCTTTTTAAAGAACTGGCCGAAGCCTACTCCACTTGGCAAAACTGGCATATGGGCAACGTCTCGGTCTGAGGAATCCCAAGTTAAACCCTCTTTGTCTTTAATCACGCCTTTTTTCAAAGAAACTCCCATTTGTTTGGCAGATTCTTCCAACTTAGAAGGATTGCTTTTAACTGCAGCTAAAAGTTTTTCCATCTTTTCATTTTCTTCTTTATGAAAAACGGTATCTTTTTGGAAAGCTTCTCTGAAGGCTAGTCCCTCAACTAAGGTGGGGACGATGTAGAGATCTTTGAATTTTTTCTTAGAGCCATAATCCTTCATGAGAGCTTCTAATTTAGGATTGTTTTTACTAGTCCCCTTTAATTTGGTCATTTCCATTTCGACCATTTGGTCCTTCACTTCAATACCTTTATTTTTTAAGATTTGAAGCAAAGTTTCGGAACGAATCAATTGTTCCACAGCTGCTTTTTCGTTCATTTGAGGATTGAAAACTTTCATCATACTCAGACGAAGTTCAACATCATTTTTTGTGATTTTTTTATCTCCAACCATCGCCACTGGTTTGGAGCCTGTGCAGCTAACAATAAAAGTAAAAGCAAGAGGGACTAGAAGGGTTTGTGTAATTTTTTTCATCGGGTTTCTCCTCAAAATAATCTTAACTCTTTATCGGTAGATGAAAGAAAGTTTGTTACGGCTCAACGCGCCAGGGATTCACTTTCCCTTGAACGGGATTTTCTCAAGCTATTTACTAAAAGAGTCGAGACCTAAGATATGAGACTTTTCAAATTGGTCATCACGCCTTTTTTACTAAGCGCTGCAATGTGTCTTTCTGCAGAAGAAGGTAAGAGCGAAAAGCCCCAGCCGAGAAGCACCGCAAGCACCTCCAGCTACCGAGATCAACGAGGGTTTGACTTAGCTGTTTTTCAATTCGGTGGGGGATTCATGCTAAATAAGCAAGACCACGTCCGAGGGTTGGGGGCGATGGCTTGGGCCCCGAGCTACCATTTCAATGGGACCATTTCTGCCCGGTGGAACGTTGGGTTTGTCTTTCGAAATGCCTTTGCTAAAGATGAATTAAGAGTAGGGGATTTTTCTTTAACGTTTGTTGAAAAGCCGAAATTTAACTCTCCTCTTTTTGGTGAAATTGGGGGCGGAGTTCAATATTGGACAGGCGATAGTTCTCGTAAATTTTATCCCACAGCAAAAGCAGGTTTTGGTTATCAGTTTGGAGATGGAAAAGGTTTTTTTAAGAGCGTTCAGTTAAATTACGTCTATGTCATTCACTCGCCTCTCAAGACCCAGCAACTCCTGGGTGTGTTTACAATTGGGTTCTAAGTAAATACTCTTATTCTCATGGAAAAATTCATTCAAGCAGTCATGTCGGCAAACGACATTCTCTATCACGACTATGTTCTCTACATTGTCTTGGGAACTGGTATTCTCTTCACTTTCTGGACTAAGTTTTGTCAGTACCGAGCCCTCACTCACGGGGTGGCAGTCATTCGAGGAAAATACGACAGAAAAGATGATCCTGGCGCTATCAATCACTTTCAAGCTCTCTCAGCAGCTCTTTCCGCCACGGTGGGGTTGGGCAATATCGGAGGAGTTGCACTTGCGATTGCGCTCGGAGGACCGGGAGCTGTTTTTTGGATGTGGATGGTGGGGATCTTTGGAATGGCTTTAAAAGCCACTGAAGTCATGCAGTCCATGATGTATCGAAACACGAAAGATCCCAAAAATCCTCATGGTGGACCGATGTGGGTTGCCAAAGTGGGATTAAAAAAAATGAATCCAAAGTTGGCAAAACTCGGTTCATTCATTGGAGGCGTCTTTTGCGTGACTCTTTTGATTTCGACGATCACGGGTGGAAATATGTTCCAAGCTTGGAACGTGGCCGAGATTACCCATTCTTACTTTCCGACGGTTCCCAAAATATTTTCAGGAATCGTCATGACCCTCATTACCGGAATGGTCATTATTGGAGGCATTCATCGCATTGGTTCAGTAACGGGAAGGCTTGTGCCGTTTATGTGTGGGCTCTATTTGATCGCAGCTATGTATGTTTTATTTTCGAACGTGGGCCAAATTCCCGAAATGCTTCGGCTCATTTTTAATTGTGCTTTTAATCCAGCTGAATCCAAGGGGGCCTTCTTGGGAGGAACTGCAGGTTATTCCTTCTTATGGGGAATGAAGCGAGCCCTCTTTTCGTCTGAAGCTGGTCAGGGCTCCGCACCCATCGCTCATTCAGCTGCAAAAACCGATGAACCCATTCGAGAGGGAGTTGTGGCCGGGCTCGAGCCTTTCGTAGATACTTTGGTGGTTTGTACTTTAACGACTCTGGTGATCTTGCTGACAGGAGCTTGGAATCGTGGACCCGAAGCAGTCTTTGAAAAAACTCCTTCCTTGATCAATGCAACTCAAGTGATTGTCAGAGATGGAGATACCGAGAGAACCCTCTTGGGAACAGTCGTAGAAAAAACAGATCAATACATCGATTTTTTAAATGGGAATCCAGGCGTAGGAGAAGCTTTCCTCAGACGATGGCCCTTGTCTTCAGTTAAGAGCGAGCTAAAAAGCCAGACCTATTGGATTCCAGAAACAGAAGAGATTCCCACAAAGGATCGTGAATCTGCCCGGATTACGGGGCCGTGGGCATCAAACAATACGATTTTCATGGTGGCAAAAAAGCAAATTGTCGACTCAGACACAGGAAAAAATCTCTATCGAGTTTATGGCATCATTACTCCAGTGGGAGAGAGCCTCAGAGTGGCTTGGAAGCCGTTTGAGTCTCAGGAAAAAAACCCTCCCGAAATGTCTGGACCAGAAGTGTTTAATGATTTTGTGGGAGCGGCTTTGACAGGACATGCTTTTGACAGAGTTACCCCGGGGCTTGGGATGTGGCTTGTGACCATTTGCTGTTGGCTCTTTGCGGTCTCAACTTTGATTTCTTGGAGCTACTACGGCGAGCAAGGAATGATTTATCTCTTGGGGCCGAAATCAGTTTTGCCTTACAAAGTAATTTACTGCGCCTTAATTTTGATTTCGACTGCTGGGCTGATTAAGACAGACATCGAGCTAGATGCTATTACTGCTATGGGAACTGGAGTGATGCTTTGGGCAAATATTCCCATCATGCTGATTTTTGGTCGCGAAACGATGAAAGCCTATGCGGATTACATGCACCGATTGGATACTGGCAAAATGAAAAGCCATAAGTATCCCAATTTCGTCGATGTCATTGAAGGCCAAGATTAATAATATTAAGCATTTAAGCCTTCTCCCCTCAAGTCGTCTCAAGAAAGATCCGAAAAGATGGCTGGAGGAATTATGGCAAACACGAATAAAAACGAAGCAGCTTCCAACAGTGCTGAAAAAGATAGCAAAGTAAAAGCAGTTCAGCCCAAAGAGGAAAAAAGACGATGGACAATGGCTCGGTGTCGCAAAGTAGCCAATCGGTTTAACAGCGAAGCGGAATGGGCAAAAGGGGCGCCTTCTAGTTATAAGTCAGCCCAATCTCATGGTTGGACCCAAGAAATCGTGAATGGATTTAAGTCCAAAAAAGCTAGCGAACCAAAATCGCCAGTCAAAAAAGCCGCTTAAAACTGACTATGTTTTAGACACCTGCCTTCCGCTGATCTTTCGGATTTCCGGAAAAAGCGGGGGGCAGGCCGGTTTTTTTCTTTCCGCACATTAAATCGAGTGGCACTGGTCTTGCTCTTTTAAGGTGGGTGCGCACTTTCATTACCCTCATTCTTATGCTCACTTTTGGTGTGCCTCTTTGGGCAGAGTCTCGCCAGGAACAACGATTTCAAAAACCAATTCATGATTTGCAGAGAGCTTTAAACAAAAAAAATCCTGACGAAGTATTAGATCTCCTCATCCAAAATGGAAATCGATCGGATTTGTTTGAGCTAGAAGCCCTCTTGCGGGTTTATGAATCGGAGTACCCCGAAACCTTATCAGGTTTTTTCGAAGACCATATCAAGCCTTTTGAGGATGAGTTAGGAGGCTGGGTAGATGTTCGGGAGGCCCTTGAGTTTTCGAAAAAAGTAGAAGCCCCCAAAGAAGTACTAGCGTTTTTAAAAGGGAAAGAAGAAGCGTCTCGAGAAAAGTTAAAAAAATTTCTCGATGACCAGCATCTCATCGGAAAAGATTCCGAATCCTCTCCGCTTAAACAACTTCAGGAAGCTCTCGAAGAAACCGATTGGTCCAAGAAAAAGAAGGATAGAAAATTTGTCCTTAAATCTTTTAGTAAACTTCTGAAGGAAATTACAACGAGTGATTACGATATGAAGTTAGTCGAAGAGGGGATCCACGAGCTCCGTCGGGACGCGAGATGGATTCCGATTTATCTTAGAAGTTTCAATGACCTTTTCACACTTGATGATAGAAGTTTACCGGAAGCAAAAATTACGAGCGATGATCCCATTTTCAAAAGTCCATACTCAAAGATACCGCGGGCAAAAGATCCGGTCTCCTTCCCAATACTGTTTCCCAGACTTGGTTTTTTAGGTGTTAACAAAGCCGTGGAGGGGCTAGGCAAAGCAAAAGACATTGGAAAAATGGAAGCTCTTCTAGCGCACATCCTTCTTGAAACGGGCGTTGCTTCTTCGAAAACCCAAGCCAACGCTTTTTCAAAGTCTCTTGTCAAAAAACACCCCGACTATGCACCAGTCGTTCAAAGGGCTTCTGCTCTTTATCGCTTTTTGACCGATGAAGAGCGAGGTCTGGTAACCGCTTTGAGACCTCTTTTAAAAGAGCAAAAAGATTGGAAGAAGCAAGACTGCCAGGCATTTCTGACGGCTTTAAAAAAATAATAGAATGTAATGCGCGGCATTATCCTGTTGGGATTCTGCGACTTTTGTAATTCATGACCTATATAAGACGTGGCTCACCGTGTGCATAACTATCATGATAGGGAAATAGTTGGAGCATATGGATGAGCATCGAGAGTGAATACAACAAGTTGTTGCAGAGAGTCGCTTTAAACGTCCGCCGACTTCGAAAAGAGTGTGGTTTAACCCAAGAAGAAATGAGTCGAAAGGGCGGATTCAATTATCGGTTTTATCAAAAGCTTGAAAGCGGCAAGTACAGTCCCAACCTCTATACTCTTTTTAGAGTTGCAAAAACTCACGGAGTAAAAATTTCCGACCTGCTTGATAGGTCTTCAAGCCGATAAACTTTCACAATCGATATAATTTCCACTCTATTGCGCTCCTAGAAATTTTTGTAGTTGGGAGTTGATTTCATCCAGGGAAAAGGGCTTTCCGAGCCAACCATTCGCTTGAGCTTCCCGCGCTCTAGCTTCGGCATCGGCGGCTGCGGTCATTACAATCACTGGAGCCCTTAGCGAAAATTTTCTTCGGTAGGCTTCGCTAAATTCCCAGCCGTTCATCACAGGCATCTTCATGTCTAATAAGATGAGAGCAGGCATAGGGTGTTCATCCAGAAAAGTTAGCCCTTCTTTTCCGTTTTCAGCAGTCGCCACTTCGTAGCCTTCGGATTCAAGATAGGACTTAAGTGAAAATAAAATATCAGCCTCATCTTCTATTACTAAAAGGTTTTTTTTTGTTTTGGGGTTGTTCATGAGCCTGTCTTCTTGAATTCTTTTTTCTTGGGAAGATCAAAATAAAAAGTACTGCCTTTTCCGGGAGCGCTGTGGACTCCAATAGTGCCATCGTGGAGGGCAATGATTCCGCGACAAATAAAAAGCCCCAAACCTAAACCCGACGTTTTTTCATGGGTGGTTCCTCTTTCAAAAGCGGAAAAGAGTTTTCTTTGGCCTTCCTCCGTAAGCCCTGGCCCATGATCTCGAACTAAAAACCTTACTGATTCAGGGCCTGTTTCAAGCACTAGCTCGATTGGGGAGCCTTCAGGGCTGTACTTGATGGCATTATCGATTAAATTAGAAACCACCTCGTAGATCCGAATGGGATCAAGCATCAACTCGATACTCCCATTGGAGGAATGCAGAGTTATTTGTCTATCGGGAAATTGAATTTGAAAAGTAGAACTACAATCTGAGACCAGCGTTCGTAAATCCGTAGGTTCATATCGTAGTTCCAGAACCCCTCTGTCCAGTTTGGACACTTCGAGGAGATCCACCACCAGTCGCGAGAGCCTATCGAGCTGAACTCGGATTCTTTGTATGATGTTCTTGTCCAAAGCTTCTCCCTTTTCCAGTTGCCTTTGGGTCAGCTGGGTGAGGAGTGAAGCTGCGGTCACCGGAGTTCTCAGTTCATGGGCTGCAATATCGAGAAATGTTGCTTTGGCGCGCATGGCACTTTCCGCTACTTCGCGGGCCGAGCTTAATTCCTCCATCAGTTTGTGTTGCTCTGTGATGTCCACAAAAACGGTAACTCCTGAGATGATACTTCCATCCGAGCGCCGAACTGGAGCGGTCTGAGAATAGGCCACTCGCTTCTCCCCTGTCGGGCGAATAAAAATCAGGTTTGTAGACGAAGTTTCACCTGAGCGTATTGCTTGAGCCAATGGAAGGTCCTCGTTTGCAATTGGGACCCCGTCCATATCCGTGATTCTCCAGCGCGCGTATCGGTTAATGTCGACGCCTTTTACAAGAGTTTCTTCATCTCCTCCGGCAATATTGAGGGCTGCTGGGTTTACAAATCGAAGGAGTCCGGTGGGTGCATCGCCAATCACTACGCCAGCAGGGCTTTGAACGAGAGCCGCTTCAAAGTAAGCCTTAAGCTCCTCCATTTTTTTTAAGTTTTCCTTCTCTCCTGTGATATCTCGATTGAGCCCAAACATCTTAATAGGACTACCCTTTTCATCCCGCATCACATAGCCATTTGCTTTTAGCACTTTGATTTGTCCACTGGGATTTAAGACTCTAAATTCGAGCTCGAATTTTGTTTTTCCATAAAGAGCTTCTTCAAGGATCTGATTGGAATAGGCTGAATCTTCCGGGTGAATTCCTTTTCGCCATGAATCGACATGCCCAGTGAACGAAGCGCGATCGAGCCCATAAAAAGTAAGCATTTGATCATCCCAAGTAAGAGTGTCCTTGGGAATGTCCCACTCCCAAATCCCAATATTGGCTGCGGCTGCTGCAAATTTGAGTCGTTCCGCTTCTTCTGCTCTGATCTCTTTTCCCGCTAGTTCTCTGATTTTGTTCTGCGCTAAATCAACGAGGAGAGTTCCCAAAACCCCCGTTATAAAGAAAATAAGTGAGGGAAACCAGTGACCGGAGCCGGGAAAGATAAGACCGTAAAAAGACAAAATGAAAGTCGCTGTAAATCCGGCCCAGAGCCCCCCTCCAAAAAACGAAGTGATAATGATTCCTAGGGGCATCGGGACATAAGGGCTGACGGCCAACCACCTCCAAAACACGGACTCAATTGCGATTATAATTCCGGAGACCACAACTCCCCATAAAATCTGGGAGACAGGGTGTCTGGCCCGTGCGAGCTGGGGAATGAGATTTAAGTGGTCCATAAGTTAATATGGCCCACTGAGAAGCATGCTTTGTGCCAAAGCCAAAAGACTGGGTTTAAAGGGGAATGGGGGGGGCCAGGATAACTCAAAAATGCATAAGGCAAGGGCGCCTTGCAAGATGCCATGTTACCGATTAGTTTCGAGCCAATAGGAGAAACCATGAAATTGAAAGTCTTTGTCGCTTTGCTGGCTCTTGTTTTAGCCCCCATCATTTTTGGTTCTGGGTTTGGTGATGAAATTCCAGGAACTCTTAAGAGAGTTGAAACTTTAGAACCAGGTAAGCTCAGCTATGAATGCGAAATCCAAACAAGCACAAAGCATATAAAATTAAAAGTTTCCCTCCAAACGAGCAATGCTTTTATGGAAGCTGAACTGGATGAAGGAGTCCGAGTAAAAGGGTTTGCTTCAGAAACTTTTGATAGCAAAACAGGCAGTACTTATTATTTTCTCCAAGGGGGTTCTGCCCCTTATGCTCAACAACTTACTCTTGTCACTCGAGAGGGTGGTAGCTGGGCCGAATTCCGCAAAACCTACAGCGGCACCGCCTTCCGCTGCAACTAACACCAAAAGGTACGGCTTTACTTTTGGTGGGAGCATCTTAATGGCCCCAGAATTTGATCCAAGATGGGATGAGCGTTTTTCCCAACCGGAGTTCTTTTACGGAACCGAACCCAACGATTTTCTTCGAGACAGTACACAACTCTTTAAGCCTGGAGGGAAAATTCTCTGCTTGGGAGAAGGCGAGGGGAGAAATTCGGTTTATCTCGCACAAAAAGGGTTTGAGGTGACTGCAGTCGATTGGTCTACCAAAGCTTTTGAAAAGCTGTCTCAATTAGAAAAAGAACGAAAAGTAGAAGTCAAAAAAGTAGTGAGCGACTTAGCGGAATTTTCCCTTGGGGAAAACCAGTGGGATGGGATTGCTTCAATCTGGTGCCATCTTTCAAAAGACTTGTGGCAGGAACTATTTAAAAAAATTGCTGTCGGATTGAGGCCAGGCGGGATTTTTCTTTTAGAGCACTACACTCCAAAGCAACTGCAATTCAAAACAGGCGGGCCTCCGACTGCGGATTTGATGACAACTCTTGCAGAATTAAAAGCAGAGCTCAAGAGTTTGGAGATAGTCGTAGGCCGAGAAATTAAGCGAGATATCCAAGAAGGAAAAGGGCATTCGGGCCAAAGTGCTGTGGTTCAGTATATTGGAAGAAAGCCGCAGTAGACCCCTAGCTCGTCAAGGCACTGGGCTAATGGCTGAACAGTAAAACGATACTGAATGTAGTTTGTGCTGGGTACTAGGGAATGGGAATGAGAGCCAATGTAGAGGCATACACTTTTTCTATTCAAAGTTGGGAGCGAAGTAAGGACCGTACTGGCTAGCGTAATCGTAGCAGGCTTGGGTGGAATCAATTCCATAAATTTTTCTCTCTCCTTGGGTGAAATTGAATGATGAAGTTCCACTCGGGCAGTAATCAGCAGTAACGTCAGCTGCCAAAATATTTCCAGAGGATCCTAGGCAATTTCCGACATATCCCCAGCAGCCTTGAGGAGGCGAACAAGCTCCAACGCTGACATGCCAAGCACAGCCACCAATCAACCCTGCGGGACACTCTTCCCAGCAGCCACAATAACCGTCCCCTCCTATTGCCTCTCCGCAGAGCTCAAGACAGGGGTCTACACCCGTTCGATTCTCATACCAAGACGTTTGGTACTCTTCAGTTCTGGCCACGCAATATTCCTCCGAGCTTCCTCCCAGTTCCGTACAACCCGTTCCGTTTCCTCCACAGACTCCGCAAGCATCGGTAGTTTCACCGCAAAGGCAACCATTCTCATCCGTATTTTCGTCCACCAATTCATTGCAATCGTTATCGACTCCATCACACACTTCCAATGTAGGTGTACAATCGGTTCCAACTGGTGGATCGGGAGGTGGAGGAGGAGGATCTTCGGTTACCCCGTGAGACGGAAGCACACAGCGTACTGAGAGATAGCTGCTGTAATAGTCTTGGAAGCCATCCGTCCCCGACCACCCCCAATAACCACCCGAGGTATAGGTGAGGGCCGAGGCCGTCCAGGCCCAGTTCCCAAAGCTCGGAACCCCGTTAGTGCTGCCCGCAAAATTGGGGTGGGTGGGATCAAGACCATCGTCAGTGGGATAGCTGGGTTGTAGAGGATTTGTTGTCGCTGAAGTTTCGTAGAGGGTAGGTAACCTCATCCCCTTATCGGCGCAGGTTTTGATATTCCCCTCGTAGTAAGAATGGCCCGTTCCACGGCCGGTAGCGGCACTGTTCCAAGCCTGTAGCCAATCAGATGCTTCGGTACCACTGGTTGCAGCAGCATCCAATGTTTGCGAGGCATTGCCCGAATCGTAGTAAAGACAGCGCGTGCTATCGACCATGTTATTGAAATCAACAAACACCCCAGAGCCAGCAGTCAACCCCGGACACACTCTTCCTGCGATATTACTTCCCGTAGTAAAGTCAGTTTCGCTAAAAGCAGTCCCCGCTCTAGTAAGCTGTTTCTGCCAACCATTCTCGACAAGTCCAGTGGAATTCAAAATTCGAGTTCCATAGTTTTCTTTCCAAATCTTAAATCCATCCACACCATTAGCGTACTCAAGACTCATTAAAATATTATCAGGACCTTGACGTTGAGTGCCTATTTCTAAGCTT
>RFNV01000204.1 GCA_009927005.1 Pseudomonadota bacterium | reverse complement strand
CTCTCGATAGGCTATTAACCTATACACGCGTTCCAGGCGTGCGCCTTCAACCACTCGGCCATCTCTCCGCTATCGACAGAAGTAGACAGAGTTAACACAGTCCCGGGGTCTCGGTCTACAGGTTAAGGAGCAAAACAGGTGGTGATGCATCGTGTTATGGGCGCTTTTTCTTAAAATAATTACTCAAAAGAGAACCACAAACGTCTCCGAGAATGCCGCCCTCAACTTTCTTAAACCGATGATCGAAAAGCCCCTGTTCAATGCTTGGAAGAAAAGTGCGAAGGCTTGCGCTCTTGGGATCCAGGGCTCCGTAAAAGAGATAATCGAGGCGGGCCCAAACCAGTGCCCCCGTGCACATGAGACAAGGCTCAGCAGTTACAAACAGGGAGGTCCCCACCGGAAGCCGCCATTCGTGATTTCGTTGGTTATAGTCTTCGAGAGCTTGGATTTCAGCATGTGCCGTCGTTTTTCCAGTTTTTTCGCGAAGGTTGTATCCTCTACCAATGATCTTTTCTTCGTGGATGAGAACTGCACCGATCGGAACCTCGTCTGACAGCTCAGCTTCTTTTGCGAGCTCGATAGCGAGCAACATTTTATCGGTATTTGAGAGCGGCATATAATAAGAGTTCTCGTAACACGACTATCAGCTACTGGCTAACTAAATGCTGAATAAACATAATTCTTCAGTTTCTGATTTTAACCGCAAGTAACTAGCTCTTTTTAACACTGAAATATTCGGTAAAATATTTTCAAGCTTAGTAAGGTTTCCGCATCGTACAATTCCATAAGCAAATCCCGACTTACGAATTGAGGTAACGTTCTCCTGATTTCCTGGTGGCATTAAACCAAAATAAGTGATTGGGGTGATCCTAGACCTTTGCTTCAAAAAGTCATAAGTCAGATCGTCGACGATCATCGGTGTCTCAACGGGTAACTTAGCTTCCTCTAACAAATCCTTAACAGTTTGATCGGTCGCCTTAAAATCATTTAACCACGATAGGTTTGGTCCCTCGTAGACTTTACCAGAACTGTGCTTTTTCAAAATCCTGGGCCAGAAATGGCGCGTGATTTGGGTCCCGATGAACCATTGAGAGCCCACTGTGACTAAAACGAGAAACGCATAACGGAAATATTCTCTCTTCTTTTGAGAATCACTTCTCGTTGTATCCAACGGATGAGCTGCCACCAAACAAGAGATAAAGTATAAACCTCCCACTGCAAAAGCGACGTCGTACCAGGTTTTGGTTAGGTTAAGAACCGACGGAACTGCGATTGAACAGAAAAGAAGACCAAGCCCCAATGCTTCTTTTTTATCATCTCCTTTAGTCCTAAGAATTCTTTTTAGAAGCACATAAATGGTCTCAAAAAAAGTTAGAACGAAAGTCAGTATAAAAATAATATTTAGGATTTTAACTGTGGGGCTAGTTGGTGTGGATGGAAGAAAACCGATTTCGTAAGCATTACGAAAAACCATCTGATCGGTAAATTTTTTCCATGAATTTCGACTGAGGGCCTGCCTAAATTCCGAAACAAACTTCAGTGGTTTATCAATGATATCAATTAAATTAACACTTTGAGTTGTGTTCATCTTCTTTGAGATGCTTGGAACTTCCGGACAATATAAAAACTGAGAGGAATGAAGCCTGATAGCGGAGAAAGTGATAACCGAGATTAGGGCGAGTCCAATAAATGAAGAGGCTATCTTAATTTGCCTTTTTTTCAGTTTCTCAATTGCGATGCCGAAAGTAAAAAGAAGAAGAGGAAACGTATAAATCGCTTTGGGATGAACATAAATTACCAGATCGTAGAGGAGAAAGGCCAGTAATGCATAGCAAATTACCTGGCTGATTTTCTCGGTCTTAATCAAGCCAATGAAAATTGAATAAAGTAGAATCGCCGAGAACAGGATGACTATTTCCGGCCTAAAAATAATCAGCCCAAAAACAATCGGACCGAAAGATATCTTAAGAAGTGATTCGGGCAACAAAAATGACGATGTGTCTTTTTTAAGGCGGAGTATTAGAAAAATTATCCCGACAAACATCAGCAGGGGAATCCAGCGATATGACCAAAAACCATGTCCCGGGAAGGAGACCCAAGACCAAAAAAAAGCAGCAGGAAGTAACGACCAATGCACTGGCTGTAAAAACGAAGATTCACAGTACGGGGTAACGGTTTGCTTCAGCCAACCATTTTGAAAGAATCTTCCCAAAAACATCTTGTAAGCTACTTCATCGGGATACATCGGAAACGCTGCTGCCGACAAAAGCAAACCCAAAAGAAGCAAAAGAGCAGCGTAACTGAGAAGCTTCTCTTTTTTAATTGATCTCAAAATCAGTTCCTCCAAACCGACTAATCAAAGAATTTTTTACAGGATTCTATGACAATAGCTACTTGTTCATCTGATAAATGAGGGCCCATTGGAAGACTTAAAATCTCCGAGCATGCCTTAACCGTGTTCGGCAAAAAACTTTGCATATAATTTGAGGCGAACGCCTTTTGCTGATGCACCGGAATCGGATAGTGGATTAGGGTCCCAACTCCGAGGTTGCTTAAGTGTTTCTGGAGCTGGTCTCTCCGCGTGTGCCTGATCACGTAAAGATGCCAAGAGGGTTCCGAATGTGCTGTAGTGATCGGCAGCTGAATTTCTGTGTTTTTAAGTTCAGTTTGATAAATCTCTGCAATCCTTTTTCTTCGATCATTCTCCAATTGGAGAGACCTTAATTTGACCCGAAGTAGGGCAGCTTGTAATTCATCGAGGCGAGAGTTAATCCCGAACACATCGTGAGAGTATTTTATCTTTGAGCCATAATTCCTAAAAACTCGCGCCCTCTCAGCAAGGTCGCAATCATTGGTAGTAATCGCACCCCCATCGCCCAAAGCGCCTAAATTTTTTCCGGGATAGAAACTAAAAGCGGCCGCGTCCCCTAAAGATCCTACTGACCTTCCACTATAAGTCGCCCCATGAGCTTGAGCAGCATCCTCTAGCACCCAAAGGTCATGAGTTTGAGCAAATTCAAGCAATGGGTTCATGTCAACTGGGTTTCCGTAAAGGTGCACTGGAATGATGGCCTTGGTTTTAGAGCTAAGTTTCCTAAAACAATCGTCGACATCCATCACCATAGTCTGAGAATCAATATCAACTGGCACTGGAATAGCACCCAGTTGCACTATCGGCAGCCAAGTGGCTACAAAGGTGTGGGAAGGAACCAAAACCTCATCACCTTCTTTTATCCCCCAAAGGTTCAAAACTATACCAATGGCATCAAGACCAGAGGCGACAGAGACACATTCTTTCGCCTGACAAAACTCCGCATACTCTTTTTCGAATTGTTGAACCTGTTGACCTAATACAAATTGCCCAGAATCTAAAACTGCCGAAAATGCTTTATGCAGCTCTGCCTGGTACTTAAGATTGATCGATTTTAAATCTAAAAAAGGTACTAGCACGTAGCGACTCTTCGGAACTCTAAAAATTCATCATAACTGCGAATATAATCTGGCTCTGAAAAGTACTCTGAGGCCAATACTAAGCAACTCGCACCTGTTGAAAAGTTCTTAAGCGTTCTCCAGATGTGCGGAGTAAGATACAATCCCTGATGAGATCTACTGAGGTGCACCACTTTTTGGTTCGAACCATCATCCAGAACTACATCAAAGGAGCCCGTAATTGCTATGATGATTTGAAAGAGTTCTCGGTGAGCATGAGCCCCTCGTTCTGTTCCTCCGGGTACATCGTACAAGTAGTAAACTCGTTTGATGGCAAAGGGAATCGATACATTTCCCTCGATAAAAGTTAGATTTCCTCGAGGATCCGCTACTTTCGAAAATTCAAAGATTTTGCAATGATCGACTGTATACCTTTGCAACATAGTTAGCCCAACTTCTCCAAACTCATTTATCAACTTTAAAAAAGTCTAAGGTGCTCACATCAGCCAACTCCGACTGTTTTCCCTTAAACAACCGGTTACTTGAAGTGTTCCGAACGATTGACGCTCCCATTCCAATCCAATTGTCAGCCCCTATGGCCACATTATTGGCGATAGTTGAATTCACTCCCAAAAAGGTCCTCGGCCCAATATTACAAAAACCAGAAATGCAAACATGGGAGGAAATAAAGCAATGATCCTCAATGCGTGAATGATGGCCAATATGGTTGCCGCTCCAAAGGATCACATTGTTCCCTATTTTTACAAAAGGCTGAATCGTATTGTCTTCGAAAACAAAACAATGTTCACCGAATTCCACATTTCGCCACACAAAAGCTCTTGGACTGATATACGAAGCTAGTTTGTAGCCCTTTCGCTTGACCTCCTCTACCAAACGAGCTCTTAACCGATTTACTTGAACGTAAGTGACAGCGACAAAGACTTCATGATCCTTTACCGGCCAATGTTTTTCCATTTCTTCCAGCGCACAGATAGCGACACCACCCAATTCGGTCCTCTTCAAAAATGCAGACTCTACCGCAAATCCTACTACGGCATATTCGGTATCGACCTCAAAGTACTCTTTGGCTATTTCGGCAAATGCACTGTCACCGACTATAATTAACTTCTTTGTCTTTTTTACGGACGGCATATCAAAATATCCTCACGTCTGTTGGCCATCGGAAGAATTTTGTTTTGAGGCAAAATATAAGAGTCGTAACCTTGAGTTCTAGCTCGTGAAAGCACAGCCATAATGACAGAGTCGTCGATTTTTTCTGGCTCAAGAGTGTTAAAAGTAACCTCTGGTGGGTTCGTTGTGTTCATAAAATTTCGATGAAACTCTACCCCGCTAGCACTCGAGAAAAATCGTTTTCTTTTAGAGTTATTTGGAATGTCTCCAATTAAAAAGAGTCCCCCTGGAGCTAACAAGGAAAGAGATTGATCTAAGAATGCAAAAAGGTTCCCCTCGCTAAAAACATATTGGAACACGCTGTAACATAGAATCACATCAATTCTTCCCAAATAATTTTGAATAAAATCAGTGCAGGCAGGAAATTGTGCGGAGATTTTTGTAGTTGTTTTAGATTCCGGCAGTAAACTTAACATTTCTTGGCTATCGATCAAAAAAAGTTCATGTTCCTGTTGCTCGCATAATTGGATTAATAACTTCGGAAACTCGGAGCAACCAGGCCCGATATCAAGAACTTTTAGTTTTGATTCAGATTTGAGGCGAAAAAGTTTTTCAGTCACATCCTCGAAAATGTTAAGCTCTTTCCCTTCGCGGTACGAATCGGGAAATCCTATTTTTTCGCAGTTCGAAATATTGGGGTCTGAGGCGAGCTTTCTAAAATCCTCAAAACCTAGCTTCGAAAATCGATCTTGATGGTCCATAGCCTTTTGCCTTTTTCGAGGACCAGAAAAACCCAGAAGCGATGGAATTGCAAGGCCTTCGTCGATTGAGGCCTACCAAATATTGTCAATGACGACTTCGGGCCTCAAGTTTGTGTCGTTGAAGATTCTTATCAAATATTCCCCCAGAATCCCTAGCATAAGAATAATTAGCCCGAGAAGAAAGGTCAGGAGTGTAACCAACGTGGCGAACCCAGGCACTGGAATCTTATTGTAAATTACATGTACAAAAACCGAAAACCCATATCCAAAACTAATAAAGGCTACTAGAGCCCCAATCGATGAGATGAAACGGACCGGTGTTACCGAAAAGCCCAGCATGACATCTAAAAAAGCCCGGAGTTTCTTCATGAACGTCCACTGCGATTTGCCATGAGCTCTCGGGGCTCTGTGGTACTGAATCACCTCAGGTCTGTAGCCCAACCAGTATGCGAGTAAGGGGGTATAAACGCTCTTTGAACTTTGTACCAACGGCTGAAGCATGACTTTGTCCATTAAGGCCATATCAAATCCTCCCTTGGGGTAGTTTTTGATGACCAATTTTCTAATCAAGAAATAATAAATTTTAGCGAAAAGTTTTGTCATGAAAGGATCTTGTCGGCCAGAACGCTCGCAGATCGTGAACTTGGAGCCGTTGAGCCACCGTTTTACCATTTCTACAATGAGCTCTGGAGGATCTTGTAGATCAGCTGCAATAATAGTGAAGGCATCTCCTTCAACGAATCTCATCCCAGTTTTAGAGCAATGAACCGCTCCAAAATTACGAGTTAGTTTAACAACTTTTATATCTTGTCGATTCGATTTGAAGTCGAGTAATAACTTCAAGGACTGATCGCTCGATCCATCATCGACAAAAATCATTTGCAATTCAACTGACAGCTCCCTCAGTTTTTTTTCGAGCTGAAGTAAGGCCTCCCATAAAAGTGGAAGACTCCCCTCGTTATTATAAACTGGAACAATCACAGAAATTTTAGGGCACTTATTCATTTCCTAATTTCAACCTATAATGCTCATAAACTATCGCACCGCTGCCGAATTCAGATTTAAATTTGAATAACCCCTCATTGAGCTCATTGTTTTTTGAAGGGTCATTACTTATTCCGAAATCAAAATAATGTATTTTTGCTTCCTGTGCATCTTGAATCGCATGAAAGGTTACCGAATCTAATACACAGTTTTCGTACCCCTTGAGACTAGCGGCAATATATTGAGCATGCCACACCCTGGGAGTTCCGAAAAAAACCATTCCCCCTTCAACTTTTCCCTCAACAAGCCCCACTCTTATAAAGATCTGATGTGGAAATTTTTTCTTTAGCTGAAGGAGTTCATCAAGAGAATGCACAGGTTTAACGCTATGTTTCCTGGCTAGATTCTCTCTGATAACTTCCCAAAGCTCGTCAAGGTAATCATCGTCAGAAGATAAATCAATCAGCTTGGATGCTTTTTTCAGTCCTCGCCTTCTGCGCTCACTCAATTCAAATGGCTGAGTCAGGTCAATAGTTGAGGACAAGTCCGTTCGAAAACGCTGAGCCCCCAAAGAGTGGAGTGCAAAAATATCATCTTGTGAAGGACTCAAACTATAAATTTGAGGAGGTGCTTTGTAGATCAACTCTCGGAAACCTTGGCGATTTAAAAAATGTGAAATTAACTTTATCGCCTCAATCATTTTGGGTCCCCGCAACTTGCCTGAGTGAATGATACCCCCAAATGTAATTCCAGGATGAGACACAATCACAGAGCTATCCGCAGGGGACACTGCTAAGGGAATTAAGGCGATAATGTCTTTGGAGTCTTTAATAAAAAGGGAAACATCTTTGAACCTTTCACCATGATAATTCAGAAAGGATCGGGAGTGTAAAAAAGTGCTGTTTATGCAGGATTCACAAAAACTCTCCCATTGAGATTCCTGCGAATTATCGAAAGTTGAGATCTCTAAGCTCATATTTTTAATTTAGCGATTGCGAAGCCCTGCTCCCCAAAGTTGTTTCCATTGTAGAAGCAGTAAGTTGCATCACCATTTTTTAATATCGCAGAGTACATGATAGCCTCTGAATCAAATTCGCCTGGAGAGACGTCTAAATTTAATTCTTGGTCCTTTCGTATCCAGTTAATTCCATCTCTTGATTCTGCATAACCTAAACGGTAGGCGGCCACCGTGCGTTTTCGAATGGAATAAAACAACTGATAATTTGAGGGGTCTGATTTAACTAACCAAGGGCGGCCAAATCCGTGCTCATCTTTCAATTCTTCAATGGACAGGCAAACCTTTCCTCGAGGACCCCAGTCGATGCCATTTTCTGACTCTAGATATCTTAGATCATAAACCGGCATTGATTTACCGTTGATGTCGGTCCACTCGCTTCCACCAACGTACCATAGCCGAAAGATTCCATTATCAAATAGCGCGAAGGGCCCACCCCTGAAGTAGAGTTCCTGGTCCGAACGGTCCAAAACCGGTGTGCGACGCGCCCTTTTAAAGTTAAGTCCCCCATCCTCGCTAATAGCCAATCCGGTAAAAATTCGATATCTAATGGATTTGCACAGCTCAAAGCCAGCATAATACATATAAAGTTTGTTAGAACTAACTGGAACCACACTTAGTGCCATCACACCGTTTTCATCAAACGTGCCAGGCTCACCCAGATCTAAACAAGGCCCAGCACTAACATTGAGAACTCTAGTGGGATCCTTGGCCGAAACTTCCACAAAAAAGGGTCTTCCTCGGCCTTTTTCATCGAGACAGGTCACATAAACTCGAATCAAATTTTCATTAATAAGAAGAGGGGTAGGACAAATCGCATGGGTTTTAGCGATTGGAGAAACACCGTTGGGTTTCCACACTATTCCAAGTTTTTGCCAGTTCATATGAGCTTCAGATCTAGCTGTTTTGTAGAGCGCGAAATATCGCTGGTGCTCGGCGGGAGACTCGAACTCCCACGGGTCGCCCCACAGGCTTCTGAGACCTGCGTGTCTACCAATTCCACCAGCCGAGCAATCAAATTACTTCTTAGCTGGACAGCCCCTATTTGTCTATCGCTGGGGACTTTAGCGAGGGGTAAGAACAAAATTTCTAAATCGAACGGCGCTCCCGTGGTCTTGTAGGCGAATGGGCCCAGGGATTCCCTGTTTCATTTTTCCAGCTGAGCCGGTTCCGCGTTCAAAAAGCCCTCGCTCAATGATGATTTGACCGTTATGGACGACCGTCACTTCACCCTTTTCAATCACCTCACCAGCACCATTCAATCGCGGGGAGCGAAACTGGATATCGTAGGTTTGCCAGTTTTCTGGAGGAAAGCTCATGTTCGCTAATGGCGGAATGAGTTTGTACAGAGAGCCACAAGTCCCATCGAGATAGGTCGGGTTGTTCCAGCTATCCAATATTTGAATTTCATAGCGCCCTTGTAGAAAGATTCCACTATTTCCTCTGTCCTGACCCGTCTTCTCAGGTAAGTAAGGAATCCAAAATTCCACATGGAGATCAAAATCTTCAAACTCTGCAATTGTTTGAATATCTCCCGTTCCCGGTACCACTTGAACCGTATCTCCCTCCACGTTCCAGAGAGGAGCTTCCTTCGTTTTGGTGCTGATCCACCCCGTCAGGTCTTTACCGTTAAAAAGGGAAATGGAAGAAGCTGAAAAAGCTGGAAACTGAAAGAGCAGGCCTAAAAAAACCCAAAAAACGTTCCGCAAAAGACCCATAAGTAGGAGGAGTATAAGTTTTTCCGGGGAAAGATCAAGAAAAACAAAGTAAATACCAATAATATCAACACCTTAAATCACAAAAAACAAATGCTTAACTGGAGCCCCGTACTTTGTCTATGATGCGCCCTCATGGCTCAACGAGGGTTTTTCATTAGTTTTGAAGGAGGCGAAGGAGGAGGTAAGTCCACCCAAATTCGTCGTCTGAAAGCGGTTTTACGCAAAAACAAGATTCCCTTCCTGGTGACTCTTGAGCCGGGAGGAACTCCCATTGGAAAAAAGATTCGAGAGCTTCTTTTAAATCCTAAAAATAAAAATCTTTCTGAGCGAGCTGAACTTTATCTCTATGAAGCAGACCGAGCTCAACATGTGGAAGAAGTGGTTAAGCCAGCTCTGAAAGCGGGAAAAGTAGTCATTACGGATCGCTATGCGGATTCCTCGACTGTCTATCAGGGGATTTGTAGGGGGCTCGGGGTTCCCTGGACAGAAAAGCTAAATGATTTTGCAACAGAGGGGATTTACCCCGATTTGGTGATCGTTCTAGATGTTCCTGAAACAGTTGGATTGGCTCGAGTTCGGGCGCGACTGTCTTTTGATCCGAAACTTCACGGAAAAAGAAGAGTCGTAAAAATGGATAGGCTTGAACGAGAGAAGCAGTCTTTTCATCGAAAAGTGAGAAGTGGATTTATTTCCCTTTCCAAAAAACACCCTAAGCGAATCGCTCTGGTGGATGCGACTCAGACTCCCGACGAAGTCTCGGCGCAGATTCTTAAAGAAATCGAAAGGCGATGGCGGAGAAAACTTTCATGAGCTCCAGCGGGCAAGTCTTACTGGATCGCTACCTGAAAATGGGAAGGATTCACCCGTGCATCCTTTTGGTTGGCCCAGATAAAGCCGCGAAGCTCAGCGCTGCTGTAAGAATGGCAAAATCACTTTTTTGTTCCCAAAAATCAAAAGAGCTTTTTTGTGGTGAGTGTTCGAGCTGTCAGCGGATTGAGAAAGAGATCTATCCCGATCTTCTTCTCTTTAAAGAAGACAACGAAGAAGCGCTGAAAGTAGAAAACGTCCGAGACATCATCTATCAAATGGAAGTGGCCCCCCTCGAAGGACGAGCTAAAGTTTGCATTATCGAAGAGGCCCATCGAATGAACTCGGCATCTTCCAATGCCTTTCTAAAGACGCTCGAGGAACCGAAAGAAAATCGTTATTTTATTTTAACCACTACAAAACTGGGCGGACTCCTTCCCACCTTAGTTTCCAGAAGTCTTCTGTTTCATTTCAAACCTGAATCTGAAGCGGTTCAGTTCTCAACGGACGAATGGTCAGAGCTCGAAAAGATGTTTGGGGATTTTCAGACGACTAAAGAAATAGACCCGATTGTTGATTTTTGTGAGGAAAAGGAATCTGCTCTGAGATTCCTACAGTTTTTGCAAGTGGCCCTTCGAAAGCAGGCAATGGGTGAGGTTGGGGGTAGCTTGTTTAATCCTTTGTCTCCTATGGAATGTACTTATAAGTACCAAAAAACAGTCGAGCTTGAGGGAAAGCTCAAGTCCAATGCTAATGTAGGGCTTCTTGTGGAAAGTTTAATGCGACAGGAATTTCTAAAATGAAAAAAAGTTATTACATCACGACACCTATTTACTATGTCACCGATGCTCCTCATATCGGACATCTCTACACCACCGTCGCAGCAGATATCTTGGCGAATTATCATCGACTCATTGGCGAAGAGGTTTGGTTTTTGACTGGTACTGATGAACACGGACAAAAATGTGAAAAGAAAGCACGTGAGACGGGCGAAACCCCTCAGGCCTTAGCGGATCGTGTAGTTGAGCGCTACAAAAGTGCCTGGCACCGCTACGGCATCCGATATAGTGATTTCATTCGAACAACCGAAGAGCGCCATAAAAAAGTAGTGACTCATTACATCGAAAAGCTCATGGAAACAGGAGATATTTATCTCGCTGAGTATGAAGGTCTCTACTGTGTGCCTTGCGAGACTTATTGGACCGAAACCCAAGCAGAGGGCGGAAAGTGTGCTGATTGTGGTCGGCCAGTCGAAAAACTGAAAGAAGAAAGCTATTTTTTCAAAATGTCAGCTTATGAAAAAAAGCTGCTCGAGCACTTAGAAAAGCACCCCAACTTTATTTATCCAGAGAGCAGAAAAAACGAAGTGCTCGGATTTATCCGTCAGGGATTAAAAGATATTAGCGTTAGTCGTACCACCATTCAGTGGGGAATCCCTATGCCCAAAGATCCGGGCGGGAAAAAAGCAACTAAAGAACACAAGGTCTATGTGTGGTTTGACGCTCTTACCAATTACCTGTCAGCGCTGGGGCCTCTTGAAAATGATCCTAAGGTTTCTCAGTACTGGCCCAACGCGATTCATTTGGTGGGGAAAGATATTCTCCGCTTTCACGCAGTGTACTGGCCTACGTTTTTGATGGCTCTCGGGCTTCCTCTGCCCAAACAAATTGTGGCCCATGGGTGGCTTACCGACTCCAATCGAAAAATTAGTAAATCGATGGGAAATGCAATTGATCCCATGGCGCTAGCCGAAGAAGTGGGTGTCGACGGAATGCGCTACTTCTTATTTCGGGAGTTTGTTTTTGGACTTGATGGGGAGTACACGAAAGAAGTTATGATCCAAAGAATTAATTCGGATTTGGCGAACGACTATGGAAACTGCATTAGCCGAGTTTGTTCGATGATTCTCAAATACTGCGGAGACGCTCCGGTAGCCATAGAGAAGATCTTGTCTGAGCCCTGCGAACCACGAGACGCGGTAGGAGAAGCCATTCCGGTGTTTCACAACGAAATGCAATCTTATGGATTTCAAAAGGCATTAGAAGCCGTTTGGAAAATGATTGCATCGGTCAATCGCTACATTGATTCACAAGCGCCTTGGACTTTAGCAAAGTCAGCTGATCCAGCTGACAAAGAAAAACTAAAAAAGGTTTTGTTCCAATGCCATGAGGCGCTTCGCGTAGCCTCAGTGTTTCTTTTGCCGATTATTCCAGCTAGCGCAAGAAAAGCGCTTAAAACTCTTGGGGCCTCGGAAAGTCATTCGGGAGATGCGCCCCTTCTGCAGAAAGCTGGCTGGGGACAAGGCCCTAAAGAAATTAAAGTGGAGAAGCCAGAACCTCTTTTCCCAAGATTGGAAATCAAAGCGTGAGTGGATTCATCGACACCCATGCTCATTTGGCTATGCTGGAGCACGCTAGCCTTTCCGAAGTGTTGTCGCGCGCGGAGCAGTCTCAAATTGAAAAAATGGTGACGGTTTCAGTAGATGAAAAGAGTTGGGAGGCCAATCGGAAGCTGGCAGAAGCCCATTCCCATGTGTGGTACTCCTTGGGGCTTCATCCGCATGAGGCAAAAAGTTGGGTTGAGTGTAAGTCACGGTTTTTGAGCGCCTACGAAACCGCCCAAAAAAACCAGAAGTGCGTTGCCCTTGGGGAAATGGGATTAGACTTTTACTACAACCATTCGGATCGTGACGTTCAACTCATGTGTTTTGAAGAACAGCTAAAGTTAGCCAAACAATGGAATCTTCCCGTGATCATCCATTGCAGAGATGCCTTTAAAGACACGTATGATCTTTTGCGAAAAGTAGGGCTAGGCCCCAGGGGCGGAGTCATGCATTGCTTCACTGGCAATAAGGAGCAAGCCAAAGAGGCAGTCGATCTCGGACTCATGATTTCGTTTTCCGGAATCGTTACCTTTAAGACAGCGAACGATCTTAAAGAGGCTGCCAAGAGCCTAAGTCTTTCTCAGATGGTTATCGAAACCGATTGCCCCTTCTTGGCGCCTGTCCCCTTTCGAGGAAAGCCTAATGAGCCCTCTCTCCTTCCAGAGACGGCAAAGGTTCTGGCTGATCTCAAAAACGTCGCCTTGGAAGAGATTCGGGAGCGAACGAGTGAGAATGCTAGCAAGTTATTTTCCATCTAATCCTTAGCCACGCACTCATAGAATTCAAATCTCCAGCACGCCTGCCTTACATGGAACGGCCGTTGCATCCCTCAAATCCCCATAGAACGAGGTTTAGGAATGAATTCCTTCGGAATACACCCCCTGTGGTTTGCCCTATTGGCTTTTGGGGCGACCCCTGCTTTCTCGGAAGTGGGCGAATTTAGTGTTTCCGATGATGTTGTTCGTGAAATGCAAATCGTAACCAGCCAGACGACTCCATTTCGAAAGAATGGCCGATTGGTGAACCCAACGATACAAGTTCAGATCACTCCGACTCTAAAAGACAGTGAGGAAGATGTTTCCCTGAACCTGAACTTTGATTTGCAGGGCACATCTAAGAGCAAGGGTTTTACCCCAGTAATGGGTAATAAAGGGGTTACTTCAGAGGTCACAGCGAATGTTAATGGTAAGTTCCAGCAGGCGCTTACCTTTGACGGTGAGAGACTTGTGCCTGGAAAATTCACTGGGAAATCGGACATCACTCCGAAAAACATCGCCGTAAGAAATAATTTTGGACTTTTAAATGGGTTAGTAGATAAGCAGGCTCGTAAAAAAGCGCCCTCGCAGGTTCGCTCGGAACTCCCTCAGGAAAAAAGACACCTTGAGCAGCAAATGCATAAAGAAATCCAAAGAGGTCTTGAGCAAGCAACGAAACATCTAGATACATTCCACCAACAAGTCCATCAGGTTTTTACAGAAACCGACAATCTTCCCTTCGATTCAAAGTTTAGTTCGAAAGCTGGATCTGATGGGGGGATTTCCCTTAGACTTTTTGACAAATCAGAATCGCCCCAAAGAGGTCCCAAGCCAGAACTCTCTTTAAAGGACCAAATCGCTACTTCAGGCATTTTCCACGAGGATCTTCTAACAGAGACACTTTCAAAAGAGCTTGCTGGAAAAGAAATGAAAATTGCGGAATTGCAAGCCCACTTGTGTAGTCCCACTATCGCAAGCCTTATCAATTTCTGTGAAAAAGATAGTGCCAAGGGGGCTCTTGGAATGTCTGTGATTTTTGACGATAAAGACCCGATCAAATTCAAGTTTGAGGATGGCAAAGTGTCCATTCAAATCAATGCTAAAAACCGAGTTGGGGTGAGTGCCGGAAATACCGTTGATAGCGGCATTCTATCGCCCGCTCTTAAACCCAAGGGCGGAGAAGTCGATCTTGAACCTTACCAAGTTAATATCTCGTACGTCTTAAAGGACGGCGTGGCTAACCTTGAAAATATTTCGGTACGAGGAATCACCGGTGCTGATGTTAAAGAACCCCAAATAAAAGGAGACCAGAATCACGGAAATAAGAGCAGCTGGCGTGGAGTGTGGAATCGTCTTGCGAACAATGCCGGAGCGCTAGTTTCGGGAGCTACGAAAACTGCGATTGAAAATGAGTTTCGAAAAATCATGAAGGAAAAGATCGAGTTTCCAATCGTTTCCTTTCCGACCAAATTAAGAACTCATCCAGAGGACCCCAAAAAACAAGCGGATGTTTTAGAGGCTTCCAGCCTAGTTCCTATGGAAGTGAAAGCAGAAAATGGTTGGCTGGCTGTTTCAATGGCTCTCTGCAAAGAAAACATCAAACCATTGGGAGTCTCATTCGATAAAAATAATCGGATCAGTGCTGTCCAGCCAGGAAGTCCCGCAGCTCATGCCGGTTTCAAAGTGGGAGATCGGATTCAATCCTTCTCTAGCACCAATGGTCGAAGCACTGCCCTTATGTCAGAAATTAATCCCTTTATAGAATTTATTGAGGAGCAATCCATTTCCAAATCTACTACTCAGAGAATCATTGAGCTTGAGGGAAAGACGGCTGCGGGAGTGCCATTCAAACGAAGCGTCTCGCTCTGTCCAAGGCAAATAAATCCTCGTGCGGATGCTGAAGCCCTTTTATCTCTTGGAGTGAAAAAATAGACTTATGAAACTGGTGAGGGTGTTATTAATATGTTTGGCTCTTGTACAGGTTTACCCAGCTGCAGCCGAACCAGAAATGTCGGTCGAGCAGATTGAAAGAGCTATTTTGTGGGTCAAGCCCACTTTGCCGACGAATCGCATTTCGACTTATGCAAAGGCTATTTTCAAAGCTTCACAACAGTTTCGAATCGATCCGGTTACTTTGATTGCCATCGCTCATCAAGAGTCTTCTTTCCGTGAGAATCTTCCCATGGGAAAGGCCGGCGAATTGGGAATGCTTCAAATTCGACGAAACTGGGTAAAAAATCCCAAATTTATGAAAGCATTTAAAAACGTACGAGAACAGGATTTGAAAAACCCAGAGAAGGCGTTTACCTACGCTGCTTGGATATTGAAGGATTTAAAAAAATCAGGTCGTTCGGGAAAACTTCCTTTTTGGACTTACTACAACGCACGAAAATTTGAGAATCGATTAAAGTATTACCTCAGAGTGAAAAGGCACCTCACTGCCATTGAGGTAAAGAAAGAGCGATTTAGAATGGTTGCAACTTCAAAAATGGTAAAACCCACTCAAAGAAGCATTAGCGAAACACCTCTTGTCCCAGTGGCGGTTCCAACCGTTCAGGCTCGCGAGATTTTGAACCAAATCAACTGGCATGAGAAAGCTCTCCAGCTATTTCAGGAACAAGAAAGCTAAGTTAAAAACGGATTGTTTCTCTTTTCTTTCCCAATCAGTGTAGAAGGCCCATGCCCTGGGAAGACGCCAATATCATCATCCAGCACGAGAAGCCGTTGCTTAATCGACTTAATTAATTGGTCGTAATCTCCCCCCCAAAGGTCGGTTCGCCCGATACTTCCTTGAAAAAGGGAGTCGCCCGAGAAAAGAGTTTCATCTCCACCGGTCAATTTAAAACACACCCCCCCGGGACTGTGGCCAGGAGTGTGAATCACTTGAATTTCATGTTCTCCAAATCGGAGCGTTTCCTCATCCTGAAGAAATTTTTCGATTGGGGGAGCCGATTCGAAGTGCATTCCAAACATTTTCCCTTGGACGGGCAACATCTCATAAATCGCCTGATCCCCGGAGTGCAAACAAACTGGTGCCAACGTATGAGCCTTTACTCCCTTGGTTCCCCCGATATGGTCGAAGTGGGCGTGAGTATGGAGCAAGTATTTAACACTAACGCCCATTTGGTTAAGGTGTTGGATAATCTTTTGTGGCTCATCTCCTGGATCAATAATCACCGCTTCGAGAGTCTTCTCACAAGCCAAGATAGTGCAGTTACATTGGAGTGGGCCAACAGTGAAGGTCTTTTGAATCATAAACAGCCTCTGGGTGCTAACAAATAAATACTTCCACGCCTTGCATTTTGTCTTGGATTCAAACGAACTAAAAGGGCTTCGAGAGGTCCTGGTTTAAAAATGCCTCGAATGGGAAAGCCGGTCCCAAAGTCAGGGTGAGTCTTGTACTTATCTTCCCGAACTGCCAGAACTGAGCGGCATCCCTGTTCAACGGTAAAGTGTGAAATCTCTTGAGTAAAGGGCACTGCCTTAAATTTTCTTAACGAAAAAGCCTTAGGCTCCAGAACCACAGCGTCCTCAAAAGCGTAAACTGTTTCGATCTCCTCGTGGTCATTAAAAAACCGAACTAGCGAAATAACGTTATTCTGGGGAACCGAAAAGCTTGCAAGCGGCAAAAGTGTAAAGTTAAGTACACAAAAATAAGCGACGCGCCAAAAACTTCTTTTTTCAAAAATCCAAAAATGAGCAAGCGGAGTGAGTAAAACCAAAAACAAAATTAAAACAGGCACCATAAATCGCTCTTCCTTGTGCGGGATCAAGGAATGGGCGACCACAAAAGTAAAAAAGAAAAACAAGACTGGAATGAGTGAGTTGTATTTTTCTCTCCAATTGAAACCCTTGTAATTCCCCAAAAAACTTGGAGGCAAAGAAAGACCGAGAAATAGGAGCAGAAAAGTATAAAAGGGTGTAACACCGTA
>RFNV01000352.1 GCA_009927005.1 Pseudomonadota bacterium | reverse complement strand
GTCACGCCTTTTACCCACTCCAAATCACCTCGAACCCAACAATAAATTAGGCCCAAGACTAAAAGAGCTACAAACAAAAAGAGTTCCGCAAAGACAAAGCCGGCGCCACCATTCAAAACGGCTTCTTTAAATTGGGTTGCAGCTGGCAAAACCGCAGCTACTTCGACATCGAAAATAATAAAGATGATGGCTACGACATAAAAACGAATGTTGAACTTAATCCAAGCGCTTCCAACTGGGTCTTCCCCGCACTCGTAAGCTTGGGTGCCACGTTTGGTGGGAATCGATTTGGGTCTAAGAAGAGCGCCAACCCCTAACATTAAGGGCACTGTGATAGCTGCCACCACGATGAACCAAAACGCGCTGATGTATCCCGTCTCCAAGATGCCCTCACAAAATGGATATAACTATTTGAAATTACAAATCTCGCAAAAGTTACTGGTGGGGCATACTTAAAGTCAAGAAAAGGGAATCAAATATTTTTAATTTCTGAAGAAAAGAACTCTGAATGTTGGGCAAGTTCCTTTGCGTAAGGCAGAAGATCTTCCAAAAGATCCTTGGGAAATTTTTTAAGGGGAAGGATGTGTTCTTCAGGGACAAATCGGAAGGTAAAATTTACTCGACGCGTCTGAAAATTCTGTACCTTTATAGGAAACTGGATTCCCTGTTTCTTTTCAACCCTTTGTACTCGATGAAACAAATGCTGCTTGTAACGCTCCCCGCCAAAGATTTGAAGTGACCCGTTTTCAAGCCACTGCTGAAAAACCACCTGGCTAGGCCTTCCTCTTCCTCGACTATCTACAAATTGAAAAAAGGCCCGTTCGCCTAAAGACAAGGAAGCCACGGGACCTGGTTCAAAATCTTTGTGCTCACCGACTCGTGCGGCATCAACCAACTTTCCATTTTCTAAGTGGCTACCGTAAAAATTAACCAAACAAGTATTCAGTTTCCACCCTTTGGGAATGTCTTTAGGGCGAAACTGCTGAAAAGTTATCTTCTCCATCTTGTTTACAAGCCTTTGTAAAACTTCAGGATAGGGCTCAGCGCGCACACACCGAAAAGCAGTTCCTTTCGGGGGTCGGTAATAATCCAAACAAGCAAATTGCCAGTTTCCTAGCCAATAAACGGGTCTGAGCAATTGCCGTTGGGATTCCCCGGCGGGCGGTGGTCGATGCTTGGAATATCGATTTTCCCAAAGAGGATGAAGCTCAGAAAGGTAATCCAAAATCCGTTTTTCATCTGCTTCCATCAAAAACTTTGAGTCGTAATAGAGTCCTGGGTGCCGCATTGGGATCTATGGCAACCCGTTCGCTTTGTTTTTGCAAGTCGCTTTTTCTCAAGAATTTCAGTAAAAGCGCTTTCAAGAT
The DNA here is from genome assembly GCA_009927005.1 of Pseudomonadota bacterium. Classification (GTDB taxonomy): domain Bacteria; phylum Bdellovibrionota; class FAC87; order UBA2466; family UBA2466; genus RFNO01. Next base: position 11,634 of record RFNV01000352.1, on the reverse strand, counting down.
GATTACTAAAAACCTAAACGATGCCGTAACCCAGCTAAAACAGGGGCAGTTAGTGGCTGTTCCCACCGAGACGGTTTATGGCCTTGCTGCCAATGCTTTGGACGCCAAAGCAGTTGCAAAAATTTTTGCGCTTAAAGAACGCCCCGTGGACCACCCCCTGATTGTTCATGTCTCAACGATGGAACAAGCCAAGAGCCTAGTTACGAGTTTTCCCGAAAAAGCTGAAAAATTAGCAAAAGCGTTTTGGCCAGGCCCTCTAACATTGGTCCTATCCAAAAATGATCGGGTGCCAGAACTCACAACGGGTGGAATGCAAAGTGTTGCCATCAGAGTCCCCAATCATCCCGCCCCGCTTGCGATTATTGAACAGTGTGGATTTCCTTTAGCAGCTCCTAGTGCAAACCCTTTTGGGCGAATCAGTCCAACGACCGCACTTCATGTCGAGCAGAGTTTCGGAGCAGAAGCTCCTTTAGTCTTTGATGGGGGCCCCTGTCAGGTGGGAGTGGAATCTACTATCGTAAGTTTTCTCAACGAAGACCCGTGCGTTCTGCGGTTGGGAGGCCTTGCCGTTGAGGAAATTGAAAAAGTAATTGGCCCGGTGGCTCAGGTGGGAAAATCCGCCAAGTCCATTGCTCCTGGAATGCTACCCCAACATTATGCCCCTCGAACGCCGCTGGTTATTCTCGAGGAAAAAGATTCCCTCCCGAGTGGAAGGCTGGGCTTACTGAGCTTACATCAGCCAGCAAATAAAGATGCGTTTGAAGCTTATGAAATACTCTCTCCGGAAGGAAGTTTAGAACAAGCTGCTTCTGGTTTTTATAGTGCCTTGCGAAGACTAGATGAAGCATCCCTCGATGCGATTGTGGCCTACCGCTTTCCCGACAAAGGCCTTGGAAAAGCACTTAACGATCGACTTGAGAGAGCTTCTCATCTAAATTAACTCAAATGAAATCTGTTTGTGTCGTGGGTCAAGGATCCTGGGGAACTGCTGTTGCAAATATCTTTGCTGAAGCCGGCCAAACAACAGTGATTTGGGGTAGAGATTCTGAAGTTTCCAAATCCATCAATGAGCGAAATGAAAATTCTCATTACTTGAAGGGAATTCGACTTTCAAAAAACCTGACCGCTTCTCAGGATCTCAGATCGTGCTTAACCAATTGCGAAATTATTGTGAATGCGCTTCCAACACAGGCCATTCGAGAAGTTTTCACTCCTTGCGCGGATCTTTTAAAAAACAAGCACGTAGTCAATACTGCGAAGGGGATTGAAATTGGCACAAACCAGAGAGTGAGTGAGATTTTTCAAGAAATCCAAAAGACGATCATCTATTCCATTCTTTCAGGACCTAGTTTTGCTCTAGAAACGGCTCAGAAACAGCCCACTGCGGTTACTTTAGCTTCACAAAACCGCGATGAAGCAGAGAAAATCCAACAAATGATGAGCGTTCCCTACTTTAGAACTTACACTTCAGAAGATGTCGTCGGAGTGGAATTAGCAGGCGCTCTGAAAAATATTATTGCGATCGCTTCCGGAATCGTGAGTGGCCTCGGTTTGGGATATAACACCCAAGCAGCTTTGATCAATCGAGGACTGATTGAAATCATGCGACTGGGAAAAGTTTTAAAGGCGAACCCAATGACCTTTTTTGGCTTGGCGGGCATGGGAGATCTTATTTTGACTTGCACTGGCCCCTTAAGCCGAAACAGAAATTTTGGTATTGCTCTGGGACAGGGAAAATCCGTGAATGATGCGCTAAAAGCCATCGGCGGAGTTGCTGAAGGTTATTACACAGCAAAATCGGCTTACTCTCTTTCCCAAAAACTAAAAATTGAAATGCCCATTTTGGAGCAATCCCATCAAATTTTGTACGGTGGAAAAAATCCAAAGCAGGCAGTTTCCGATCTCATGAACCGAGAACTCAAAGATGAATGGTAAGGGTTGGGAAAGCTGGATCTCCGAGTTTGCAACTCTACCGCCTTTAGGGCTGCACTTTTGTGGTTTAGATGCTCTTTCTCAAGCGTGGACGTTAAGCGCTCTTCACGAAAGAACCTCAAAACCGCTACTTGCCGTATTTCGAACTCACTCGGACGCTAGAAATGTCATAGATAATTTGAGCTTTCTGGGCGGTTCGAAACTTAAAGAAAAAGTCCACTATCTTCCCCCTCTCGATTTTGATTTTTATCGGGGACTTCTTCCAAACCCCGAAACTCTTTGCGAGCGAAACACTTCCCTTTTTCATGCGCTTAACAACCCGGAAAACCGCATTTTCATTACGACCCTGCACGCCCTTCTACAAAAAAACGTTACTCCTGAGGCTTTTCTTAAGGGCACGCTCTTACTTGAAAAAGAAGCCGAAATCGATCGGGACACGCTTATTCACGGCCTCCTAGAAGCCGGCTATCAGAGCCAGCCGGCGGTTTCGGATCCAGGAGTTTTCTCAGTAAGAGGCGGTACCGTTGATATTTTCAGTCCCCTGTACTCAAAGCCCGTGAGACTCGAGTTTTTTGGTGACTTCATTGAAGAGATTCGTTTTTTTGATCCACAGACACAATTGTCCCAAGAAAGTATCGATAAAGTTCAATGTGTTCCAGTTGGCTTAAGCCTTATTCCTAGAGGCCCTGACTTTGATCATGCAGCACTCAGAATTAAGGAACGCATGGATAGCTTGGAAGTTCCCAAACAAAAGAGAGATGAAGTCTTAGAGACTTTGTCGAATGGAATGCTTCCCTCAGACTTCTCCTTTTTGTTTCCCATTCTTTCCAATGGGTCTAGTTCGATTACAGATTTTTTTCCCGCAGACACATTATTTATTTGGCATGGAAAAAAAGCCCTCATTGAAGAGGCAAAAGAAAAAGAAATTCCTCGATTGCTAAACCACGCAAAACTTTTTGAAGAAAATCATTTGCCCATCGCCACCTCTGAGAGTTTGTTTTTGGATGAAAAAGTCCTCGCGGAACTTCTTGCCGAAAAGCCATCGTTTTCCTTTGAGGACTTCTCCCATCACCACGGGGATCAAGAGCTCATCGCCCAGCATTCGAAAATCGATTTTTCCAAAGAACGCACGAGTATTAAATCTAAGACGCAACTAGCTTTGCTAGAGCCGATTTCGCAGCGATTTAAAGCTTGGATGGACGAGGGATATCGGATTCAAATTGTTTGCCATACAAAAAATCATGCCGACAGAATGAGTCTTCTCTTGGAGCCCTACGGACTCCATACGAAGCTACAAGAAGAAGCTCTGGTGCCGGCTAAACACTTCAACAAAACAGACTTTCAACTTCTCAACTTGTGGGTGGGGTACATAACAGAAAGTCAGACTTATCCAGAGGGTAAACTGGTCTTACTCAGCGAAGATGAAATTTTTGGTCAGAAGAAGCGTTCATCTAGGCAAACAACGGCTCCTAAAGTATCCCCTGAGAAGCTTCTAGCGGGTTTTCGAGATATCAAAACGGGTGACTATATCGTCCATAGAGACTTTGGGATCGGGCGCTACCTGGGACTTAAGTCGATGGATTTTCTCGGGGTTCCGAATGACTATGTGCTTTTGGAATATCGGGACGGCGACAAACTCTATATTCCCATTTATCGACTCAGCATTCTTCAAAAATACCAAGGGAGTGAAGGAAGCGAAGTTGCCCTAGACAAACTAGGGACCGAGCTTTGGACCAAAACTAAAGCAAAGGCTGAAAAAGCGATTGCGGAACTTGCAGCTGAGCTCTTGAACATTCAAGCGAGAAGGAAACTCATTCCGGTTAATCCCTTTGCATCTGAAGGAAACGATTATCATCAATTTGAAATGGAGTTTCCATTTGATGAGACACCGGATCAACTCAAAACGATTGATGAAGTAAACGCAGATCTCTCAAAGACCCATCCCATGGACCGCTTGCTCTGTGGAGATGTCGGATACGGCAAAACAGAAGTAGCCATGCGGGCTACTGCGAGAGCTGTCTTTAGCGGAAAACAAGTCGCTGTTTTGGTTCCCACAACTGTTCTAGCTTTTCAGCATTTCGAAAATTTTAAAAACCGCTTTAAGAACACCGGTGCCCGAATCGAAATGGTTTCGAGGCTCAGAACCTCCAAGCAAACCAAGGAAGCCCTATCCGATTTGGCCCAAAAGAAGATAGATGTCATCATTGGGACGCATCGGCTTTTGTCTGCAGACGTTATTTTTAAAGACTTAGGGTTAATTGTAATCGACGAAGAACACCGGTTTGGAGTTTCCCACAAGGAAAAGCTGAAGCGAATGTCTGAATCGGTTCATTTATTAACCATGACGGCCACTCCCATCCCTCGCACTTTAAACATGGCGATGACTGGGATTAAGGACATTTCAATTATTACCACTCCTCCGCCCGATCGCCTCTCCGTTCGCACTTTCGTTTGTAGACGCACTGAGGAAGTCATCCGAGATGCCATTTCTAATGAGTTAGCTCGTGATGGTCAGATCTTCTTTTTGCACAACCGAATCGAGACAATTTATAAAGTTGGCGAAGAACTTAAGCGGATCTTCCCGAAGCTTACTTTTGAAGTCGTCCATGGTCAGATGGATGGCGACGAGCTGGAAAAGAAAATGCTGAGCTTTTACCGAGGAGAATTTCATCTCCTGTTGACCACCGCCATCATCGAGTCTGGCTTGGATATTCCAAAAGCGAATACCATCATTATCGATAAAGCCCAAAACTTAGGGCTCGCGCAGCTGTATCAGCTTCGTGGGCGAGTGGGCCGCTCAGATAAACGGGCCTACTGTTATTTGCTCGTCGATAACGAAAACCAAATGACTGAAGATGCCAAACAAAGACTGCAGGTGATACAGCGCTATACAGAGCTGGGCAGTGGTTTTCACATTGCCAGTCACGATATGGACATCCGGGGATCCGGAAATCTTCTCGGAAAAGAGCAGTCAGGTCACCTCACCGCTATTGGAATTGATCTCTACATGGAACTCTTAGACGAAGCGATTAGAGAGTTGAGGGGCCAAGAGAAGCGTCTCCAAATAGAGCCCGAAATCACTTTGAAACTAGCTGCGTATTTCCCCGAAAATTATCTTCCAGACATTGGCGAACGAGTCCTACTTTATAGACGTTTATCTGCTATTGAGTCAGAAGAAGCTCTTTCAGAAATTGAGAGTGAAATCCGCGATCGGTTTGGGTTACCTCCCAAGGAAGTAGTGAACCTTTTGGGTTTAATGGCTTTGAAGTTACATTTGAAACGCCTCCATGTTCTTAAAATGAGTTGTGGTCCCAAACGAACTTCATTGCAGTTTGCACCCAGCACCCCTGCCAGCGCTGAAAAATTAGTTAAGCTCATCCAAAGTCATCCAAAGCTTTACTCAATTACCCCTGACCAAAAGTTAGTTTTTGCAGCTGAAGACTCCAGCCTGGAATATCAGTTACGAGAAGTTCAAAAACTCAGTGCACTCCTAGCTGACTAAGGCATTGCGCACCTTCTCGGTCAAAGCTATGATTGGGGCATGAATTTGGAAACGATCAAGGATTTTCAAGCTTTTTTGGGCGAACTTCTCGAAGACGAACAAGAGAAAAAACTTGAAGGTGTTCGGCCAATTACCCATGGACTGGGTCTGGAAAGCCCCTTGCAAAAAAAAGTTGGTGCTGAACCCGTTACGAGTCCAAAGCCGAAAGCAGAGGTTCACACACCCAGACGGGTTGCAACCCCGCCCGCTCCTGTGGCCCCAACTCCGGTACACCCACCCATTCCAAAACAAGATTTATCTCCGCTCCTCAGTGCTGCGCCTACTGAAACGATGGCGCCTCCTCCACTCCCATCAGTTTCTTTGGTTAAACGAGCCGCTTCTTTGTTTTTAGATCAGGTTTTTGTTCAAACCTTATGGGTGATTGCTCTCGTGATTACTTCGAATGTCTTTTCAGGGTTTGAAACCGGATTGTCATCGGGGGTTTTTAAGGGTTTTTCAGATCCTTTATTTTTTCGTTTTGCGATTCTTGAGTTTGCAGCTATTTGGCTGGGCTATCTCGCCATCAGCTTGGGAATCTTTAATATGACTTTTGGCATGTGGGTTTGGGGAATTCGAATTTCCTATGGAAACCAAAAAGATGAGAACTATGGGTTGCGAAAACTGATGCGAATTCTTTGGAGCTTCGCTTTTTATGCCCCCATTTTTCCCTCTCTGTTTCTTATGTTCAGAAAGAACGATAGAAACTTAGTGGACGCCCTCTCAGGAAGTAATTTGTACTTAAGTTAGCACTTTAGCTTATGCGAAGCATTCAAAGTAAAGTCATTCAACCGGATCAGCTAGGCTCTGTCTGTCAGGCTTTAAAGAAATCAGGAAAGACGATTGTCTCTACAAATGGTTGCTTTGATATTCTTCATTGGGGACACCTGCAGTATCTGGAAAAAGCTCGGGAACTAGGTGACGTTCTCATCTGTGCAGTAAACAGTGACCGCTCCGTTCAAAAGCTTAAAGGTCCCTCAAGACCCATTAATAAGGAAATGGTTCGAGCCCGACAATTAGCAGCTCTTGAATCGGTTGATTACGTAGTGGTTTTTGACGAAGATACTCCCAATCAAATTTTGGATCTTATTAAACCTTCGCTACACGTGAAGGGGGGAGACTATAAACCTGAGGAGCTTCCCGAAAGAGTTGTGGTTGAAAGAAATGGCGGGAAAGTAAAATGCCTGCCCCTAGCCCCTGGTTTTTCTACAACTGCCTTAATTGAAAGCTTAAAGAACTAGAACTTGAAGGTGAAGGCCATGGATCCCATCATGGCTAAATTCATAAAGTCGAGTTGAGCAGTAAAATTCATCGGCCATTCAAATTCAGATCCCACAAATAAATGAATGGTGCCCTGCCAAGCGGAAGCCTGACTCACTACGAGCTCAGGATCAATTTCTCCATGCGCGAGTAAAACTCCTAGACCCGCGTAGGGCTTCAATTTAACATAGTCCCGACTCGCGTAAGCCCCAACCTCGATATCAGTTCCATTATAAGCAACTACCGGATTTAGTTCTGAGGACTTCGAGGAGTTAAAAGAAGAAACGCTTGTGTATCCAACATAAACAGAGGAAGTTGCCCAGTTTTTTTCCTCGGTTACAAAATTATATTTAAGAATGGCTCCAAAAGTACCGGGCGTGTTTAGCATCCGAGGTTGAAAAAAATTAAAGGTTATTTCAAACCCATCTGCCAACCCTTTACACAGATAAAGGCGAGGCCCCAAAAGAACTCCGCCGATGGTTCCTTGTCCATCACCATAATCTCCAATTCCCCCTGCAGGGGTGATGGGTAGCTCTAATCCTACTTTGATGCCTGCCCAAATCGGATAGGTCTCGGCAGATCTCATGAGTCGACTCACAGAACCAAACCCAACTTTTTGAACAATATTTTCAACTTCGGCCGGCTTCAGCCCCCCCCCAATTTTGCTCCCGCCCAAGAGAGTGAGGGAAAAGGCACAGGCTCAAAACTAAAATGAAATTCCGGGTGACCATAAGTCTAATTGTATCCTGATTCGGTTCAGAACTCGAATTTTGCGCTCCGCATTAGTCGCTATAAAAATACTTCATTGCCAAGGGCTTTATCGTTGTGAAATATCAGTCGAATGGCGGAACCCAAAGTAAATCAGCTTCTGCAAGGATATTTGGAACACCTCAAGTCCGAAAAAAGTGCCAGCCACTACACGATCCTAAACTATGAAATTGATCTGAGGAGTTGGTTTAAATTCCTCTTTGATCACTCAGTGGGTTCTTTCAGTTTAGACTGTTTCTCCGATTTTAAATTGCTTCGAGAATATTTGAGCGAAGAGATGCAAAAGTATTCCAGAGCTACTGTAGGAAGACGGCTCTCTGTTATTAAAGGTTTTCTTAAATATCTTCACCGGGAAGGTGTTTTAGAATCTAATATTGCCAAGCTTATCTCGCTTCCCAAACAAGGTGAGCGGTTGCCGTTCGTCTTAAAGCCAGAAGATGTGATCAAGCTGATCGAGGGTATTTCTTCAGATACTTTACGAGAAAAGAGAATGAGAGGAATTGCTGAACTTCTCTACTCGACTGGAATACGCGTCTCAGAACTTGCCTCATTGACGCATGAAAAAATAGATTTTCGTAATGGAACCATTTTAGTTCTTGGAAAAGGAAATAAAGAACGGGTTGTTCCGATTGGTCGGCATTGTCAAAAAGCTCTTTTAAATTACATTGAATCGATGCCGACCCATCAAAAGCGAGGGCCTCAGACGCCTCTTTTTCTTAATAAAGAAGGCGAGGCACTTTCTGTCCGCAGTATCCAGAGAAACTTGCGGGAGTTTGCGATTGAAATTTTGGGACCTTTGGGAGCGAAGGTGACACCTCATACATTACGGCACTCGTGTGCCACTCACTTGCTTTCGCGAGGCGCAGGGTTAAGGGAAATTCAGGAACTCCTTGGGCATCAGTCGTTGGTAACCACCCAGAAGTATACCCAAGTAGATGTCGAACGACTCAGAACTGCTTACCAGAAAACACATCCGAAAGAACAAATTCAAGAAGAAGAGAATGCCTAATGGAAACGCTAAGCACTTTTAATAATATCAAAGTTGAGTTGGTGGGAACGGTTCAAAACCCTTATGAGCTCTCGGTTGCTTCCGCTCGTACTTGTTATTCGGGAAAAGGAGTCATTTACCCGGAAGACATTTCAAAAGATGAAAAAGCGATCGCGCTTCGAGATAGAATTGCGTCCTCGACACTGGAAGCAGGTCATTTGACTACGAGACAACATGCTCATTTTGTATTTGCTTTGAGCGGAGTTTCTCGACAATTCATTTGGAGCTTTTTGCACAGCCATCCGTTCTATAATTCTGAACAAGTCAGTCAACGCTATGTAAAAGTAAAGTCCTCGAGTTTTGTCGTCCCTCCCCTCTCCCAAAAAGCCCAGGCGCTCTACGAAAAAACTATTCGGACTCAAATGGCAACTTACGAGAAGTTGATTGAAGTGCTACGTCCACCCATTCGAACGGATTATTACGAGCGATTTAAGTCCCGAAAAAAATATTCAGACAAATGGGATCCTCAAGTGGAAAAGCGGCTTTATGAAGTGGCAAGATACGCGCTGGGAGTAGGAACCACTGCGTACCTGTACCATACGGTAAGTGCGCTGACCCTTCTAAGATATTGGCGATTATGTCAGGAGTTTGAGACTCCAGAGGAACAAAAAGTAGTCGTTCAAAAAATGTTAGATGCCGTCAAAGCTTCCGATCCTCTGTTTGAAAAGGAAATTCAGGATCCCGTGCCTTTAGAAAAGACTCTAGAGTTTTCTTTGATGCAGAATCAAAAAGGAAAGTTCTGCCTTGAGAGCGCCTCAGACTTTATCCAAGAGTTTGATAGAGATCTCGGAAAAAGAACGTCCAAACTCGTTCAATTCACCCAAGGGACTGAAAAAGTTCTAGCGGAGGCCTTGAGAACCGCAACAGGAAAAACTGAGAAAGAATTGAGTACCGCTAAAGCTCTTGAGTTGCTGTTAGATCCCAAAATGAATCCGCTTCTTGCCGACTCCCTTAACGCAGGAACATTCGACAGGCTTTCTCAAATTTTTCATCATGTCCACTTTACTTTTAAAAAGAAAATCAGCCACACTGCAGACTCTCAAGATCAACGACACCGAATGGTGATGTCGAGCCGGCCAATCATGGCCACACACTTCACAGGAAAGCCCGACTTTATTACTCCTTACGGCATCACGCAGTCTGAAGAGGCTTTGAATATTTATAATCAATCGATGACCGATTCATTTGCGGCAGTTTCACAAATGATTGAGATGGGGGAAAGCGCAGAGTCGGCCTTTTACCTGCTTCCTAACAGCACTTCTATCCGAATGGTTTCAAGTGGCGACTTACAAGCTCATCAACACAAGTGGAAAATGCGCAGCTGTTACAATGCTCAAGAAGAGATTTTCCGAGCCACCATCGATGAGATTCAACAAGTGAAAGAAGTAGCGCCTATCCTGGCTGAGCATTTACGAGCCCCCTGTTACTTACGTCTTCGAGCGGGCATTACTCCGTACTGTCCCGAGGGGGATCGGTATTGCGGTCTTCCTGTTTGGAAATATGCAATTGACGACTACGATCGAAAGAGCCTGTAAGGCATTGATTTTTAAAGTCTTTTAGGTGTGGATCTCTGCCTGCCCTTTGGTGTAGTCTCCCCACGTGCTAACCCCCATTCAAACCTTTAAAGATCGCTTTGGAGACGTCCGCTATGTGCTGGCGCCCATGGCAGGAATTACCGACACCGTTTTTCGTCTCCTTATGAGAAAAATGGGAAGCCAGGTAGTTATTTCCGAACTCCTCTCTGCCGAAGGACTGGTTCGAGGGGGCCCCCGCACTCGATCGATGATGCAATTTGATGAGCGAGAACGACCTGTCGGAATTCAGATCTTTGGATCTAACATCGATACCATGGCGGAAGCTGCAAAAATTATCCAGGAAGAAGGCGCTGACTTTGTAGACATCAATTTTGGTTGTCCCGTAAAAAAAGTGGTCTGCGATGGAAGTGGATCGGCTTGGCTTAAAACACCAGATAAAATGGGGGAACTCTTAAGCGCCTTAAAAGCAAGCCTTCGGATTCCACTCACGATAAAAGTAAGAACCGGTTGGGATGAGCAAAATCGAAATGTAAAAGAAGTGGTTAAAGTGGCCGCTCAGTGTGGAGTGAGCTGGGTTGCCATTCACGGTAGAACAAGAGCACAAGGATATTCTGGTCTTGCCGATTGGGAATTGATTCGAGAAGTAGCCATCTCAAGCTCCATCCCTATTATTGGAAATGGCGACATCCTCACCTCCGCTCAAGCCAAAAAAAGAATTGAAGATGGGTATTCTCACGCAGTGATGATTGGGCGAGGTGCTTTAAAAAACCCTTGGGTTTTTCAAGATATTTTAGAAACTGAAGGAACTTCAAATTACGATCTCGTCCAGTTGATTCACGAACATTTTCAACTAGCCATCGAAAAGAAAGATAGAGATCGCGCTTTTCTTTCTTTGAAGAAATTTATGGGGTGGTATGCAGCTGGATATCCCTACAGTTCTGCTTTTAGGGGAAGTATTTTCCAAACAAATGATGTCGATGAACTTCGAGATCTCGCTCTAGAATTTTTTGGAAGGCAAGGATTTCAAAAACCTGTCGATGATGGCCAACCGTTCCTGATGGGGGGACACGGGTGAGAACGAGAACCAACCGAATTCACCTGATTTGGGGGCTTGGCCTCCTTCTCACTCTTAGTGTCGGTTATTTTAATCAAGGCATCATTGCTCTTGACGATTATTCGGAAGGGTTTGCCCGGTTTATCCCTGCTCAAAATCTGAGTTTTCAAGAAAATGCTGACACTTCTGGCATCCGACTTCCCTTTCAATCTTTGTTTCTTCTAGCTCTGAGTAAACTCGGGCTTTCTCTTGGCCTTCTTCAACCGCTTTCCCAACTTCGTTTTGTTCTGATGATCCTAGGGGCTCTTGTCTTTTTTGCTCACACTTACTGTGCTCCCCGTTTTTTTAAAACCGATCGAGAAAAGACCATTGCTCTGGTTTTAAGTTCTTTTTATTTCATACTCCCTTTGATCTACAGCCGGCCCCTCATTGAAAACATGAGTGGCGCTTTTGTTACACTGGGGGCCTTTTTTTCTTACCGCTTTTTTGAAGAGGGAAA
>RFNV01000154.1 GCA_009927005.1 Pseudomonadota bacterium | reverse complement strand
ACAGTTCCAGAACCATCCACGGCTATTTTGTCTACAACTAGGTCATCAAATTTGCCGGTAATAGACTTGAGGACCATAGCTACATTTGCCCAACCATCCACAAAAATACGGTCGACCACTTTGTCGTCAAATTTCGCCATTAAAACGGTAAGCGGTAAGAACAACTTCTGGATGATCACTTTGATATAGAGATCATCGAAGTAATATTTGTTCCATAAAAGCGTATGAACTGGCTTGAGTGCTTTTTCAAAAGCAGCAGCTGAAATCACTTTCTTTAGATAGGTCAGCGCGGAGAGGAAAATACCAAGACCCGCTACGATCAAGGAAATCACCATCGCAAGGCTATGAGCATGGTGTTCGACTTCTTCACTTGCATGCAAACCTTGAACTCCCATTTCGGTTTTTACATGATCGAGTGCGTGATCAAACCAGTGTACGGGTAATAAGTTAGCATCCACTGAATGAATCCCCGTAGGTCCAGCAAACACCACAGCAAAAGAAAGCGCTGCCAATACCATGAGAGGGAAAGTCATTGTGATGGGAGATTCATGAGCGTGGTGATGCTTGTGTTCGTCCCGAGCATGTCCGAAGAAAGTCATGAAGATAAGCCTGAACATGTAAAACGCTGTTAGACCAGCAGTGATGAATCCAAGAATGGGTATCCACATCTGAGTCGGATGGGTCATTCCATAAGCTAATGCATCGCCCAGAATTCTATCTTTACTCACAAACCCGCTGAATCCGGGAACCCCTGCAATCGCAAGCGTTGCGATAAACATCGTTAAGAAAGTAATTGGCATTTTCGATCTCAAGCCGCCCATTTCGCGCATGTCTTGAGTGTGAACTGAGTGAATCACTGATCCCGAAGCCAAGAAGAGACAAGCTTTAAAACAAGCATGGGTAATCACATGCATGAAGCCCGGAGCAAAGGACCCTACTCCCATTCCTAAAACCATGAAACCTAGTTGGGAGATAGTGGAATAAGCGAGTACTTTTTTGATGTCGACTTGAACCAAAGCGATACAAGCTGCAAGAAAAGCGGTTAAAGCGCCAACCGTAGCAACAACTGGCAACACAACCTTTGCTGCTTCCAGAACTGGATAAGTTCTGACCAACAAGAAGACCCCTGCAGCCACCATGGTAGCCGCGTGAATAAGGGCTGATACTGGAGTCGGACCTTCCATCGCATCCGGGAGCCAAACCTGTAGAGGGAATTGAGCTGACTTCCCAATGGTTCCCATCATGAGCATGAAACCAATAAAAGCGAGAGCAGGAATCCCTAAGAGTGTTACATCACTACCCACTCCCGTTTTGATCCCTTCATAAATCTGGCTTAAGTTGCTGGTGCCAAAAACGTAATAAAGACCGCAGATTCCCAAGAAGAACAGCACATCCCCCACCCGAGTGGTCATGAATGCTTTGATGCTGGCGTTGTTGGCCGATAGTTTTTGATAGTAGAAACCAATCAAAAGGTATGAGCAAAGGCCCATAACTTCCCAACACATAAACAGGGTTAAGAGATTATCGGAAATCACTAAGCCCAACATTCCCGCAGTGAAGAGAGAAATATAGGCAAAGAATAAGTGATATCGGCTCTCTCCATGCATATAGCCAGTGGAGAATATATGAATAAGAGAAGCGCACAGGGTCACCATGAACAACATGATGGCTGTGAGGTTATTTACTAAAACGCCTACGGTCAGAGTGACTGCTTTGTTTAGAATAGGACTATTCGCAACTGCGTCCACTCCGGGCATGACCATCCAATTGAACTGCAAAGTTTCATGAACACTTCCCGTAGCTAACAGCTTTAGGAAAATCGGTGTTGCGAGAGCGAAAGAACCGAGAATAGCAAGAACTGAAACCCAATCCCCCTGGCGAGGGAGCCGCTTTCCGACAAGCGCTTGGATCACAAACGCTGTCAGCGGTAAAGCTACTATCCAAAGACAAGACTGAGCCATAATCTCCTCTAATTTCGAAGCAGCGATGCTTCATCAGCATCAATTGTCTGTTTCAAACGATAAAATCTTAAAATAACCGCCAAAGCCACGGCTGCTTCAGCTGCCGCGATTAAAATAATAAATAAAGTAACCATCTGGCCATCAATCGCAGCCGAATGAAATTTACTGAAGGCGACAAAATTTATTCCGGCGGCATTGAGAATGAGTTCAACCCCGAGAAGAATTCCAATGGCATTTTTTCTTGTAAGAACCGAAAAAATTCCCAGCGTCAAAAGAATTGAACTGACTAAAAGGTAACCTTCAATACTGTTTGAAAAATCAAGTAAGTTCATGCTTTGGGTCTCGCTAACCAAACGGCGCCAACTAAAGCGCCCAGTAATAAAATCGTAATGGCTTCAAACGGCAGTACATAGTTGGTCAAAAGAGCCTTCCCGATAACAGCAGTCTTAGGTGAAGCAGCAAACTCGGCCATTTTTTCGGGGGGAGCTGCTTGAACCATTTTTCCCAGTTCTGTTAGTCCTCGATGAAGAAAAGGAACGAGGCCCAAAGCTAAAACCACTCCGGGAATTACAAATTTACTACCAATATCTTTGAGCTTTAAGCGGTAGAGCCATTGGGTCAACATGATGGCGAACAAAATCAAAATGGTAACGCCACCCACATAAACCACGACTTGAACGCCAGCTAAAAAGTCAGCCCCTGCGAAAAGGTACATGACTGCAACTCCCAAAAAAGCAAACAGCAGAAAAACTGCCGAATAAAGAATGTTTGGGTTGATAGCCACAATTAGAGCAGACCCCACCGTCAGAAGTTCCGCGATGAGAAGTATCAATTTCATTCCATTAGTCATGACATCATTTCCACTTTAATGGGAACCGCCTCCACTGGAGAAAAGTCCCGAAACCACTTGAAACATAGAGTGGCCTTTGAAAGCCCACATCCAAATAGCTGTTCCTAAAATATTGAATAAGGCGATGGGTACCATGCCCTTCCAACAAAGGCCCATCAACTGATCCACTCGTAAGCGGGGCAAAGTCCAGCGGAGCCACATCACCACAAAAACGAGTAAGAAAGTTTTGCCTAAGAAAAAGGTCACATGAATGAGCGCAATCAATCCCGAAGGAAGCGTAATCCAAAATTTATCTAGCTCTAAAAAGGGCAGTTGCCATCCCCCTAAGTAAAGAGAAGTGACCAAAGCACACATAACGAAAACGTCTACGAATTCACCCAGAGCGTAGAGACCAAAACGCATTCCCGAGAACTCCGTATTAAAGCCGGATACCAGTTCAGATTCGGCTTCAGGCAAATCGAAAGGAATACGGTTTGTTTCAGCAAGACCGCCCACAAACAAAATAAAGAAAGAAATCAAAGTGAACGGGTTGTGGAACACATTCCAAAAATGCTCGTTCCACCCTTGCTGCTTTACAATCTCACCTATCTGAAGGCTGCCGCTGATTAAGACGATGGGAACAATAGAAAGAGCAACTGGAATTTCGTAACTCACGATTTGAGCAGCTGATCTTAAGCCCCCAAGAAGTGACCATTTATTTTCTGATGCCCAAGAACCCAACAAAATTCCAGGAGCAATAATCGTGGTCACCGCCATGATGTAAAAAACACCAATATTGATATCCCCGGCCACCAGGTACTGACCTAAAGGTAGGGCGACAAAGCCGGCGCAAGACCCAACCACCACAAGAACTGGAGCTATATTAAAGAGAAACTTGTCCCCTGCAGGTGGCACGTAGTCTTCTTTGGAGATCATCTTTATGGCATCAGCTGCAAACTGAAAAATACCCAAAGGACCTACTCGGTTGGGACCAATGCGATCTTGAATATCAGCAGCAATTTTTCTTTCCACGTAAGTGGCAAGGCCTCCAAAAGGAAGAGCCAACATGTAAATAATCAAAAGCGCAGAAACAAGAGCCCAGACCCAGATTGGAACGGAGGCAAACCAAGTACCTTGAGTCCACTGAGTTAAGGATTGAGCAAAAAGTGCAGAGTTCACTGGCATTTATTTTTTGGGGGCGTTTTGA
>RFNV01000186.1 GCA_009927005.1 Pseudomonadota bacterium | reverse complement strand
AATAAATATTCATTTCCAAGTCTCCGCGCTGTTTCACCATTACACGTTTCTTCGCTTCCCAAAACTGCATAACTGACGTTTGCTTCTTTTAAGATCTTAGTCAGGGCTTGAGCAGATTTCTTATGGTTATTGTCAAAGCAGCCCCCACACCCAACATAGTACAGGTACTCGGCTTTTTGATTTTCGGATAGGGTTGGCACATTAAGCCCCTCAGCCCACGCAAATCTTTCGGCCGAGCTAATTCCCCAGGGATTTGAGTTTCTTTCGAGTCCTTGAAAAGCACGATTCAACTCGCCCGGAAATCGAGAAGCTTCTTGGACGAGATGCTGTCGAATGTCGACAATTTTATCCACATATTCGATATTCACCGGACAAGCCTCTTCACATGCTCGGCAAGTGACACAAGACCAAATCACATCATCAATGACAGGCTTTCCCTCTCCCACAACTGTATCAAACTCTGTCTGTCCTGCATTTATCTTCGATTGATTTTCATACAGAGTATCTCGAAGGTTGAGCAAGAACTGTCTTGGCGCTAAAGATTTTCCAGTAGCAGCGGCGGGACACACCGAAGAGCATCGACCACACTCAGTGCAAGTATACATGTCCAACACTTGCTTCCACGAAAACTGATTTATTTGGGAGCGACCAAAAATAGCTCCATCAGCTGAGTAATCTTTTTTAGGAAGCCTTCCCAGAGGCTCTATGCGTCCAAAAAAGACATTCAGCATGCCGGTGATGATATGAAAGTGCTTCGAACTAGGAAGCAAATTCATAAAGATGATAATAATTCCATTGTGGATCCACCAACCCACGTTCGAAAACAAAGCGGCTCGCTCAGTGTTTTCTAGACCAATCCAGCTCACAAAGAGGCGAGTGAAAGGTGACCAAGCCATCTCAGTTTGTGTTTCAGGAAGATTCCAAGTCAGAATCGCTCGCCCAGCATCGTACACAAAGCTTGAGAGCATGATTCCCCCAATGAAACTGAGAATCAAAAAGGGTTCCCAATGCGGCTTGGAGTTGAGTTTTTGTTCGGCCGGCAAAATTCCATAGAGCCGTCGAGGTTTCGTAATCCCCCAGCGAACCATGAAGATTACAACACTAATGAGAACCAAGACCTGAAAAATATCTTTCGTGAGCGCATAGAACTTTCCTAGCTGGTCCGCATGTAGGCCAGGTAAAATGAAGTCTGGCATCCAGCCGCGTACAAACATGGTGACTACTTGCAAGCCAAGAGTAATGAAGCCCCAGAAGATAAAGATATGTAAAATACCGGCGGGTTGGTCACCCTTTAGAAATTTGAATTGTCCGAATCCGTAAACCAGAGTGTTCTTAAGGCGAGGACCCCATGTTTTTCGGCTATAATCACGGCCGTCATCCCGTCGGGCTTTTAAAAGGACTTTCAGCCGACCCCAGATCTGAAAACCGAAAAATCCCGCACCGGAAAGAAAGACCAAAGTCCAGAGAAAAGCTGTCATGGTTCACCTCAATAATCTAATGGTAACATGGGGTTAGGCGATCGGAAAGAGAACCTCATTTCGGCTCTCCCACAAGGCAATTTGGGATTCGACCAAATTAATCCGCTCACGAGAAAGCTCAATCACACTCATGCCCTCTTCTGTTTTGTGGCAACTCAGGATTTGTCCCCATGGGTCAATCGCTACAGAGTGTCCAAATTGGGTCAGCCCCTCACCGGAGTTTAGGGTTTGGTCGGGAGCAATCACATAAGCCTGATTTTCAATCGCGCGAGTTCTTAGCAAGACTTCCCAGTGGGCTTCACCCGTCGGGACTGTGAATGCCGATGGGAGAATAAAAACTCGAGCCCCTTTTTTTCGAAGACTTCTAAAGAGCTCGGGAAATCGAAGGTCATAGCAAATCGCAAATCCGAAAGTCCAGCCCTCGTATTCGCAAATAATGACTTGATGTCCCGCTTCACAAAAACGACCTTCATCGTAACTGTGGTGTGGAAGATTCGCTTTGAACCGAAAAATCTTTTGATACTTGGCTTTTATTTGGCCATCGGAACCGATCAATAAGAGTGTATTAAAATATCGTTTTGGATCTCCGACCACTGGCTCTCTTAAGGTTCCAGGCACTAGGCCAATCTTAAATTCCTTAGCCCAAGATTGGAAAAGCTGGATGAGTTCAGAATACCGAGGAATGATTTGATTTATTCCCTCTCTTTTTGCAGTGAAGTAAGCCATCTCAGGAAAAACCACAAGGCTTGCACCCTGTTCTTTTGATCTCTCCACAAAGCTCTTCATTTTTTTTAAGTTGCCATCCAAATTTTCGGTGGATTGGATTTGAACGAGTGAGATTTTCATCGGTCTGCGATTGTACCAAATTTCTTCCTTTGACCCCAGACTTAGGTCTAGATAAGGTTGGGGAAATCATGAGACATTTTTTTCATTTTCTGATTATCGCAACTCTTGTCTCTTGTTCCTCTTCTCCCTTTCCTCACATCAATTTTTCTGAGTGGGAACGCCAACCTGAATGCTGCCAAGCTTCAGGGACTCAAATTGCAATTGCCTCGGGTGGAACTTTTTCTTCAAAGGCCGGTAAGGAAATAAGAGAGCTGGGGGGCAATCTAGTTGATGTCGCAGTCGCTACTGCTTTTACCATTGCTGTGGAAAGACCCCATTCTCTGGGCCTGGGAGGAGGCGGTTTTCTTCTTTTGTCACTCGGTGGGAAAAGCCCCCAACAAGTTTTTGTCGATTTCAGAGAAACTGCTCCGCAACGGGCAAAAAAGGATATGTATCTAGATGCGTTAGGTAAATCTCAGCCAGACTTGAGTCGCTATGGCATTTTGTCGGTCGCCACTCCTGGTTTTGTCCCTGGCCTTTACTTTATCCACCAACGCTGGGGAAAACTTTCTTGGAGGAAAATCTTAGAGCCTGCCATTCGTTTGGCCCGAAATGGATTTCCGGTTTACCCCTCTCTGGCCAAAGCTATTCGAGAAGAAAAGAAACTGTTGTTTCAACAGAGCTACGTAAAAAATCTTTTATCGCGAGATGATCGACCGCTGGGTCATGGTGATCTTTTGATACAGTCGGATCTAGCAGATACTTTAGAGCGGGTCTCTCTTAATCCGCAAACCGAATTAAAAACAGGAAAGACTGCGACCCAAATTGCTGAACACATAAAAAATCTGGGGGGGATCGTCACGCTTTCAGATTTAGCGTCTTACCAACCTAAAATTCGAAAGCCCCTTACTTTTAGGTGGGGGAAAAAGCTATTACTTCTCCCCCCACCGCCAAGTGCCGGGGGAATTTTAACGATTGAAATGCTGCAGATGTTAACTGCGGAATCCACCAAATCGAAAGATCCTGGTCAGCAGCTACATTTGCTGGCTGAAATTATGAAGCGGGCTTATGCAGACCGATCTCAAGTTATCGGAGATCCTGATTTCACCCCTTTCAACCTAAAGCCCATTTTGGGAAGGGCCTACGGAATTTCACGTCGTAAATCAATTAGTCTCGAAAAAGCAACTCCCGCGGCTGAAATAATCCCCACAGATATTTCGAAGCTTAGAGACCGCCACACCACCCATATCAGCATTCTGGATGAGGAGGGAAATGGGGCCTCAATGACCCTAACGATCAATGATCACTTTGGAAGTCGCATTGCAGTTCCGGGAACCGGAATCTTTCTCAATGATGAAATGGATGATTTTAGTATCCAAGCCGGAACGCCGAACCTTTTTGGCCTCGTTGGGGGCAAAGCTAATTCCATTGAGCCTCTGAAAAGACCGGCATCCAGTATGACCCCCACTCTGGTTTTGGAAAACAACCGGAATATCTTGGCAATTGGTGCTGCGGGCGGATCCCGAATTACCTCTCATGTGTTTCAAGTCCTTCTTGGCGTTTTAGAAAATCCCGAAAGAGGACTGAAGTCAGCTGTTTTTGCCCCTCGAATTCATCACCAATGGATTCCTGATGAATTGAGCGTTGAAAGAGGGTTCGAAAAAGAAACTCTAGAAGCCCTAAAACAAATCGGGCACTCTGTTGTGGAAACCGACAGGACCGCTTTAGTTCAAGCGGTCTTTAGAGACAAGGCAGGAAATCTTGAAGCCGTATTTGATCCTCGAGATGAGGGAGGAGCAGAAGCCAAATGAAACTTCGCATTTTCTTTGTAGCTGACCCCATCGAAAATCTTCGTCCACAATCTGATTCGTCTTTAGCTCTTTTGAGAGAAGCCACCAAACGGGGACACCGAGCTCATTGGTTAACGGAATCAGAGGTTGAGTACGTGAACGGAAGAGTCATGTTAAGGGCTCGGCCCTTTCTTTCATTTCGACCTGATGGATTCCCAAACCTCGGAGAGATCGAAATCCTACCAGCCGAAGGTTTTCACGTGGGATTCATACGAAAAGACCCCCCGTTTAACGAGGATTATGTCAGGCTTTGTTGGATTTTAGCTTTAGTGGAAAAGAAAGTTTTCTTTGTTAATAAACCTTCTCTGTTGGTTCGTTATCATGAAAAACTTCTTCCTCTCGAGGGGTTTGCAGAGGGCTTTTTAAAAAATGGAGATCTCATCCCAACTCATCTGGGAAGCGGGCCGAGCGCAGCCGCTTTTGTACAAAACCTTAAAACTCCACTCATTATTTCTAAGCCTTTTCTTGGTCATGGGGGCAGAAATATTTCGCAGGTTAAGCGCGAAGAATTTATTACGAGAGGCCTTGGTCAACCAGAGAAGTGGGAAGGCGTGGTTGTTCAGCCCTTTTTAGAAGAAGTACTTCAAGAAGATAGGCGCCTTTTGATCATTGATGGAAAACTTAAAGGACAGTTTGTTCGTGTTCCCCCTAAGGGTGGGTTTATAGCCAATTTGGCCCAAGGCGGTTCTGCTGAAAGCCGTCCACTCTCGAGAGCACAACTTTCTGTTGCCGACCGAGTTGCTCGGTTTTTGAAGAAAACGGGAATCCTTTTTGCTGGGGTCGATCTGATTGGTTCTAAGGTGTCTGAAATCAACGTAACTTCGCCTACTGGATTTTTATCCTTTGAAAAATTAACCGGAAAGAACCTTGCAAGTGACGTAATAGATACTATCGAGCGTAGTGCTCTTCGACGTAAGCGATAATATCATCGCTCTCATACATCTTAATATTTCTCTCAGGATCGACCAAAAAGGGGACTTGGGCTTTTCCCCCTAATCGTTTCAATTCATCTTTTATTTCCGTTGTAGCCGACCCAAGTAAGACCGGTTTTAAAACATACGGTATCCCCTTTTGCTCCATATACATCCGGACTTTCACGCAGAAGGGACACCTTTCAGCTAAGTAAATTTCAATCATGCTTCGCCTTTCACAATTCCTAAAACATTTCCGTTCCAGTCGGTTTTAAATTTTTCTAGAATCCGATCCGCTGGACATAAACCAAGCTTCACATTTTCCACAAGAGGGGTCAAATAAGCTTCCTCACCGTAGCCGCGTTTTTTCAAACCCTCTAAACTCGCGAAAACTAATTTCTGGGCGACTTCTCTAATCTTCAGCCCTCTATACTCTGTTTTAAGTGCATTCCGGCTAGTTTCATTCCAAAGCCCTTCCCTGTCGGCAGCACTTAGTTTTCCGAGAAGTTCAAAGGCTACTTTTCGAGCCTGAGGTTCGTAGAGCAGGCCCATCCAAAATGCAGCAGAGGCCAGGCGGTATTGAGGAAGCTGACCATCCACGGAACGGACTTCAACATAACCGGGTTTCAATCTCGCTTCTGTGAAACACTGCTGGATCGACCAACGCATATTTGTAGGATTTATTTCGACCCCAGGGAGCTTTCCTCCGGCAATATCTGCTAAGGAACACCCTTGCGCATTTATATAGTCCCCTTGGGCATTTTGGACAAACATCAGTGGCATTTTCCACAAATAAGCCGAATATCGATCAAAATTAAATCCCGTTTCAAAAGCTTCTTCTAATAAGCCCGTTCGAGCTGGATCCGTATTCCTCCATATTTCTGCTCGAGCGGAAAGAAACCCGGTGGGCTTTCCTTCTAGGAAGGGTGAATTAGCAAATAATGCAGTTGAAATTGGAGCAACGAGAAGAGCTACTCTAAGCATCTCGATGGCCTCGGCTTCACTCGTATAATCCAAGTTAATTTGAACAGAACTGGTTCTTCTCATCATGGTCGTTCCATAACGACCCGTTTTTCCCAAAACATCGGTCATAATGTGATATCGAGGAGAGGGGATCACATCTATTTCATCATTTCGATGCACCGGATTTACGGCAATTCCGAGGAAAATCAAACCCTCCCACGCTTGGACGACCTTATCGACTTGTCGATCGTATTCTTCTAAGTGATTAGCTACTTCGACTAAGTTTTTCTGAGGCAAAACCGCGCACTCAAGTTGACTGCCTGGCTCCAGTGAAATTTTCCCATGTGGTGTCTCTAAACCAATCGGTCGCGAAGGCAAGCTCTCAACTAGTTTCCATCCATAAGCCTCATGGAGTTGGTTCAAAAGTTTTTCGGCACCTGGTTTTCCTGTTTTGGGGTCCTCTTGGTAGCGGAAAGGTGAGCCATCTTTCCAGATAGCAATTCTTTCCACCTCAAGCCCAATTTGGCGATCAGAAATGCCTCGCTCTTCGGCTATTAAAAGATCCGTCAACCACTGCCACGGTTTTATGTGTTCAGTTTTCAACTGCTCTCCAATCGATTACGGACATCTCGCTCTTCCGGACGCACAACGGTCGCAACCCACGGGGGCCGGCCGAACGGATCTACTTGAGGCCAATTTCTTAGGCCTCGGAAAATTTGCTTCCTGGCGTATTAACTTAATTTTATTATTTGCTGTTCGAACCAAAGTGAGAACTTTTAAATTAATATCCCGATAGTTTGTTTTTGTACCATTATTACTAATACACAAAACTGCTCCTACAGGACTGCCATCTGATCCCGAATTATCGCCCGATGGAAAATAAATCACCGACTTAAACTTAGTGTCGTTACTTTTGATGGTCCCAGAGCGAATCACTTTAATCCGAGGTGTCTTTTTGAGCGGACAGAGGAGATCCTTTTCAAGCCCAGCGGAATCTGGTTGCGGGGCACACGCTCTCAAGTCCGCCAAATCTGCTGCTGCCAAAGTGGACCAATCAACCGAGACCAGCGAGGGGCTTGGTAGCACACATTCGGTAGTGATGGTCTCGATAAAGCTGCCAAAACAGCCCTCGGTGGGTATTTGAATCGAACGATAGCTTTTAATGTTTGTTCCCGGAAAGCTTTGAGTGGGAGTAGGTGGTTGGACCTGATCTGTTGAGTAAACATCACTTAAGGTCAGACTATCAGTTGCTACATCGGTGTCCGTAAAGTCAAAAAGTTTTAGGTTTTTATTCGAATCCACATCATCCCAAGCCGCCACAAAAACCTTTGATCGTTGATCGAGGAATTCTCGACCCATCAGAGAAGCGCTATTTAATCGATCGTTAGTTGTTTGGGCTTCGTACTCAGCATTTTTTAGCGTAATCGACGCCAAAGCTACCAATGAAGTAATGGCAGTAGCCACCATCATTTCGACAAGAGTAAATGCTGAATTCGTTTTACTTCTTTTCATTTTATCTTGCTTCAGTTTGTCTGTAACTCGGATACGTTGATTATCTTAGAACCCATTTTAGTTAAATATCCCCGATCCGAATTATCATTAGCCCTTTTCCAGAAAACTCGATAGCTCATTTTAAATTGGCGAACTTCGGTATTTGTTGCGTTTGGTGGAAGCCATTTATCACAGGGAAGAGCGTCCCCCAGCATTTTTTCCTCTTGTGAAACTTCTTCACTGGTAAGATCTACTCGAATTTCTGCAAAGGCCGCCTGAGAGTCCAAGAAGCCTGTCTGATTTCTTCGATTTTGAGCCGCCACCGGATTTTTTACTTTTGCGCAAAACAGAAAGGTTCCAGTCGAGGGAGTAGCCGTATTTTTAATAGGCAATTTCGGCTTAGTCGCACAGGCGCTGATTGCCGTTTTTAAGTCGGCTTGGAAGCCAGCTGGAGTTGCCGTAAGACTAAACTCATTGAGGGTTGGTTTTTCAATCCGCAAAGTAACTGAGCCTCCTGGAAAGGTAGGTGGGTTTGTATTAAAGGTGGTTACAAAGTTCGCAAGCTCACAGGCGTTGGAACTGGTCATGGTAAAAAGCTTTGCGGCAATCAACTCGGCAAGTGTGGTCTCATTATCAACGATGGAAACTTTTGCTTCTGTTCGGAGTCGAGAACGGATGAGGTAATACAGATTTTTTCCAATAAAAGTGGCAGCAATAGCCAAGACCAAAGCAGCTGCTATGGCTCCAATGAGAGTAAATCCATTTGGCTTCCTTTGATTAGGCATAAAGGAGATAATTCTTCCTCAATTTTCTAAATGCAGCTAATTCCTCATTTGATTTCTCCAAAAAGGGCTTCACCGAACCCGATTCGATAGCATGACGAAAAGCATCGGTGCCTGCAATTACATCGATTGGAAGCTTGTCTTCCACGTACTCGTACGGTGGTTTTTTCCATTCGCATTTATCTGGATAGAGTTTCCAAAAGGCTGCCAAAAGATGAGCGCCCATTTCAAATGCATTTAATTTACCGAGATGGCTCATGTGGATCTGAACTCCACCACAGACCTGGTCTTGATGCTTTTGGTAGGTGGGCTGAAAATAAATGGGTCTGAAATAAAATCCCTTTAGCTTTTTCTGGTTCATTTCCTGGGCGAGCTTATCTGCATCCACAAAGGGAGCCCCTATCCATTCAAAGGGTTTCGTCGTTCCACGCCCTTCTGAAATATTGGTTCCCTCGAAATGGACAGTTCCTGGAAAGGTAAGAGCAGACTCCCAAACAGGAATATTTGGCGAGGGCGGAATCCAAGCTCTATCCCAATCACAAGCAAGGTATTTTCTCTTCCATCCTTTTAAAGGAATGACATCCAAGTCACACCCAATCTCGAAGGCCTCATTAAAAAGAACCGCAAGCTCACCCATGGTCATTCCATGCCGGGTGCAAATAGGAAGCTGTCCCACAAACGAACGATAGTTCATATCGAGAACATTGCCTTCGACATTGATTCCTCCAATCGGATTGGGGCGATCTAAAACAACCACTTTCTTCCCGAACTTTTTGGCCTCTCGCATGCAATTTTCCATCGTATACATGAAAGTGTAGATGCGGGTGCCAATATCTTGAAGATCAACAATCAATACATCGAAAGCTTGCATCATCTCAGGGGTTGGGACTCGGGTGTGAGAATAAAGACTAAAAACAGGAATGTTCAGATCAGGATCAAGAAAATCCGAGGACTCCTTCATGTTGTCCTGTTTCTCTCCGCGGATTCCATGTTGCGGCCCCAAAAATGCCCCGAGTGAAATCCCATTTTTTTCTTTTAAGATGTCTCGAATATGAATGAGGTGCTTGTCGACAGAAGCCTGATTACAGAGAACTCCCCAACGCCCAGAACGATACTTCTTCCATTTTTCTTTCAGAAATTCATCTAACCCAGAACGCACAGAAAAACCTCATTTTCTAAACGATTATTTTCGAGTGATGTCTCGGATTGCCCTAGCAATTTGATCCACCCAACCAGTCATTCGGCCATGTTGAACTTTGGGATCATTTAATATAACTGCAAAGGCCAGAAGCTCACCATCTCGAGAGGGCACATACCCAGCAAGGCTTGCAACTCCATCTAAAGATCCCGTTTTTCCCCTGAGAACCCCCAGGCCAGAGGAACTCGGCAACCGATTTCTGAGTGTTCCGTCCTCCCCTGCAACCCCAAGGCTTGATAAAAATTCTGGGTAAATTCCAAAATCTCGGTGAGCCGCAATCAAAACCTTTAAGATTTGTCGGGGAGTTACCTGAGTGGAACGAGTCAGTCCGCTGCCATCAGCAATCGTATAAGAATTTTTGGGAATGCCCATATCCTCTAGAACATCTTGTACTGTAGCAAGTCCCTTTTGAAGCGTGCCTGGAGCCCCCCACATCTCAGCTCCCAATTTTTTCATGATCTGATCTGCAACAAAATTGTTACTGAATTTATTTAGCCCCCAGACAATTTGCCAGAGCGGTTGGGACTCAAACTCTAAAACAAGTTTGGCATTTGAGGGAACTGTTCCTTCCTCGACACTGCCGTCGACGCGAATTCCACGCTGCTCTAAAAAAGTTTCTAACATGTGACCTGCATAAAGAGCGGGATTAACAATGTTCCGAAAAAATCGCATTTCTTTTGCGTCCATCGGAATAGAACCTCGCAACAGAACTGTGTCGCCAATGTCTCCCTTCACATAATCAGTTCGGCTTACTTGAATCGTATTGTTGCTGTCTGCATTCCCAGTCGTTGCTTGATTAACCACATCGATATAGGAGTTTTCGGGATCCGTATAAACTTTCGGGGACATTCCAGGTGCATCTCCCGGGTTCACAAAAACCGTAGTGGTGTTGAAGTTAAATGAAAATGCACCCACTGGGGCATTATAGGCCTGATCCTTTAGGTACTTGGGGCGACTATCAGGATTTTTCTCGGCATCAAAATAGGAAGAATCGATAATTATCTTCCCCATAATTTGTTTGATACCTTTTCGACGAAACTCATTCACCAACATCCACATTCGCTCAGACACAAGACTGGGATCTCCGCCTCCCTTAACGTAGAGGTCCCCCGAAAGCTTTCCTTCTTTGACCATCCCGCTGTAATAGAGCGATGTTTTAAAAACAAAGTTGGGTTTTAATTTTTTAAGAGCTGAATAACTCGTAAAAATTTTACTCACCGAAGCTGGAACCACTAAGTTGTCAGCTCCTTTTTCAAATAAAATTTCTCCACTTCCAACCGAACCGACAATGACTCCATACTTTAAGTCTTTAACTTTTTTGGGAGGAAGCACTTGGTCTACCGCACGAGAGAGTCTCTCCCGAATCGCTACCGAATCTGGTTGAATACGTGTTTCCGCTCCCGTTGCTAAAACGACCGACTTCCCCAAAAATGAAGTAAAAATCAGGCCTAAAAAGATGGATCTCATGACCTTCTAGTGTACCAGAGCGGAAATTTGTCATCACGTTTTGATCTAAAAATAGCCATTTTTTTTATCATTTATGCAAAGCTGCGCCTTTACCAATTGGTATCGCCGTTGCATTCTTATCTTTTTGGAAGATGGGGCTTAAGTTCCAAACCCAGAACGGCCTTCCTGGGTTTGGAACCCCTATCTTCTGTATTTAAAGGGAAATAGAACCCGTGAATGCACCACGCCTAGCCCGTATTCTGGTTGTTGACGATGAACCCGAAAATTTAAAAGCAATCGAGCGTACCCTTCACAGTAAATTCGAGTGCATTACTGTTTCCAACAGCCAAGAGGCTCTTAAGGCTATCGAAAACTCAGATTTTGCAGTGATCGTCTCTGATCAACGTATGCCGGATATGAAGGGAACTGAACTTTTGGCCCAGGTAGCCAAGAAAAAACCCCTGACAACTAGAGTCATTTTAACTGCTCATACCGAAACGGGAGAAATCCTAGAATCCATCAATCGAGCTGAAATTTTTCGCTATATTACAAAGCCTTGGGAAAACCAGGAGCTCCTCGTTACTCTTCAGCAAGCAGTCGACCACCATGATATCTTGAGTCAAAACCAAAGATTAATTTCGGAATTAGAAGCTGTTAATAAAAACTTGGAGTCCTTGGTAGAGAAACGAACTCTCGAACTTAAATTAGCCAACGAGAAGCTCTCGGAGTTGGCAATGACTGATCCTCTGACAAAGATCATGAATCGAAGAGCTTTTTCTAAGAAACTTCTCGAAGAAATTGATCGCTCCTCCCGTTATAAACACTCAATGGTCGTTTCCATGATTGATGTCGACCATTTTAAACACTTCAACGATACAGAAGGTCACGTTTTGGGAGATGAAGCCCTCAAAAAGATTGCCCAGCTTTTTCTCGGTAACTTAAGAAAGAGTGATTCGCTTGCCCGATATGGTGGCGAAGAGTTCATTATCATGATGCCAGAAACAAAACTGGCTTCCGGAGTAGAAATTTGTGAGCGGCTTCGAGCTGCCGTGGAAAATCATTCCTTTCAAGGCCAGCAAAGAGCAGGCTATCTCACGATCAGCGTGGGTCTCTGTGAGTTTCCAGAGTCTGGAGAAAGTGCTGATGCCCTTATTAATGGAGCCGACAAAGCGCTGTACGAAGCAAAACAATCCGGCAGAAACAGAGTAGTGACTAACCGCCATGTCAAACAATCCTCGTTTTTTATCACCTGAAATTCTAGCTGTAGGCGCCGTACTCAATCTGGATTTTGAGCAATCAGCTCACTGTGCCCGAGTACTCCGTTTGCGCGAGGGGGACAGTGTTTCATTAATTAATGGCCAAGGATGCTTGGCCGAGGGGACCATCGTAGAAGCAAATCCCCAAAAAACGATGATTGAAGTAAAGTCCATTGGAACTCAAAAACAATCCTCCCAAGTCCAGATGGCTTTTGGGCTTACAAAACCGAGCGCCCTGGAGCTGATTTTTAGAAAATGCACCGAACTGGGGGTCGCTTCGTTCCAACCACTCGTCACAGATCATTCGCTTCACCCTGAATCATGGAATGAAGACCGCTGGCAGAAAATTGTGGTAGAAGCCTGCAAACAATCTCAGGAACTTTGGTTCCCTAAAATTTTTAAGCCGGTCTCTTTATCGGCCTGGCTAAAAGAGCGAAACAGCGAGCGCGCTTTGGTGGTTTGCGATGAAGCGCTCCGAAAATCGAAAGCAGATCTCAATCTCTCCTCTGCAGCGGATGTTTTGATTGGGCCCGAAGGGGGATGGAGTGATGCCGAACGAAAATCATTTGAAGAGCTTCAACCATTTTTTTTAGGACTGGGCCCTAATCGCCTTCGTGCAGAAACTGCCTGCCTAGTTGCTTTAGCTCTCGTCAAATCCCGGTTGGGTGAAATATAGTAAACCCCATGTGGAGAATTTCCCTCAGCCTGATTACGCACCGCTTTTTTATCTTAGTAGTTGCCTTAGGCGCCATTCACTTCACTTTATCTGATCAACCGCATACGACTTCAGTCCTCTGGGAAAATTTTTTAGGGCGCGTCGCTCAATCAGCTGAGGCGACCCAGATCATGGACACCAATAGTCCCAGCACGGATCCGTTCATCGGGATAGGTCGTCTCATTCAGAAAGGCACCGGAATACGGGCAGAGGTTTTAGTTTTAATTCTTTCGAATCTTTTTTTGGTTCTATTTCTTTGGGAACTTAATCTATTTGTTAACTCTTTGGCCCTTCCAGATGTTGCTGTGAATACTTGCATCCTAGTGATTGTCTGGCTGACTTCCTACGAGCTCAGTTTTGGTTCTTCTTTGTCTCTTAGTTGCTTATTAACTGTGCTTGTTTTGCGATCTGGAAATGATGACCGTTGGTTAATCACCGGACTTTGTCTCGCCGTTTTAGCGATCACGAAACCCTTTGCACTGTTTATTATCCCTTTTCTGCTCCTGATCTTGATTGGGCAAAATCGCTATGCCTCCTCAGATGCCTTAGCAAGAAAGCTCATTTATGTATTACTTCCCTTGGCGGGAGCGATTTATTACCGATGGGACCTCTATCAGAATATTGGAGCTATTATCGGTGGTTCTGCTCTTTTTAATTTGATTTCTTCGGTAGACATTCAGTCGGGCCTATCATGGACTTTAACCGCCACCTATTTAGGACAAACAATCGCTCTTCTCATTCTTGTCATCGGCTCACTCATTTGTCTTTTTGTTTTTTCGACCCTGATTCATAGACTTTTGCCGATTACTCTTCTCTTGGCGCTTTTGATAACCACTCCCTATGGTGATCTGGCCACTGCAGCGCCTCTTATTTCCCCAGTTTTTAGTGGGCTGGCAGAAGCCTGTGCTCCTCCACTACTCAAAGGAATTCAATTACTGTTCTTGATTTTTGGTGCGATAGAAGTTTTCAACCTCTTTTAGTTTTCTTTCTGGACCCACAAATCATTTTCTGCTCTCTTTCCGATCCATACTTTTTTTTCTTAGCTGCTGTAGCTGGTCTCTTTTCTGCAAAGCCACTTGGGGATGATCAGTAAAACATTTAGTTCTTGTATTGATGGGTTCGAAGGAAAAACAGTTGTTCTGGAGGCATCAAAACAGAATTCTCTGCCTCAAATTCAAATCACTGGGCTACCAGGCACAGTCATTCAAGAAAGTCGCGATCGAGTTAAGGCGAGTCTCAATCACCTGGGTTTTGATACCCCTTCCAAAAAAATATTGATTCATCTCTCACCCGCAGAAACAAAAAAAACGGGCAGTCACTTCGATTTTGCGATCGCGATGGGAGTTCTTACTGCTGATGGTTTCTTTCCCGCAAGAAAAATTGAGAAATTTGCTTTTTTGGGAGAGCTGACCTTAGGGGGAGAGTTAAGGCCTGTCTCCCATTTTATTCCATTGGTGGAAGCCCTTATTAGGGAAAGTCAGGTCGAAAAGATTTTGGTGCCATTCGCCAATCAAATTGAATCTACCCTTTTTAAAAGTGATAAGATTCTTCACTTTCAAAATCTAAACGAAGCAATTCGCTTCTGCTTCTATGATGAGCCCCTAGTTCATCTTCCCGAAACGGACAACCCCAAAGCCGAAGTCCATTCCTCCGGGTTTCCCAATCTGGATGAAGTAGTAGGACATGGCTATGCAAAACGAGTTCTGGCCATTGCTTTAGCTGGTTTTCATCCTCTTCTTTTGGAAGGCCCACCGGGCTCCGGTAAAACCCTGCTCTCGCATTCGGCAGCGTCCCTATTACCAGATTTGAATGATAAGGAGCTGGTCGAAGTAAGTCGAGTGTACAGCTTTTTGGGAGAACAGAGAGAGGGAAATCGGATTCCTCCTTTTCGCTCTCCACACCATTCGATTTCTGCTGCTGCTTTTCTCGGAGGAGGGTGCAGTCAAGTTCTCCCGGGAGAGTTATCACTGGCTCACCGAGGACTTCTCTTTTTAGATGAGCTACCTGAGTTCCGCCGAGATGTGATCGAGGGATTGCGAGAGCCTCTTCAAAACGGTGAAATTCATCTCCATCGAATTTCCAAAAGCATTTGTTTGCCCGCCCGCTTTTCGCTCATCGCAGCTATGAATCCCTGTCCCTGTGGTTATTCAAACTCTCATCATGAGCGCTGCTCGTGTTCACCAGAAGCCATTAGAAATTACCGTAAGAAAATTTCTGGGCCGATTTTGGATCGTTTTCCCTTGTATCTTTGGCTTGAGACTTCTTGGAATCAGAGTGCTGAGCGAGGGAACAGATGGCACGCCACTCGTCTTTCAATCGAGAACGCTCGGTGCCGGCTGAAAGAGTTAAACCTCACAGGGACCAGCTTAACGAGGCTCAAAGCTCATTTGGATGGATCCTCCTCTCAGCTCGTTTCTAAGTGGGAAACTACGACCCGTGCAAGTTTCAGGCGAATTGAAAACAGCCTTCGAGTCGCCTTAACAGCGGCGTTACTCGACAGACGAGAAATTATTTGCCGGAACGATTTAGAAGAAGCTTGGTCCCTACGCTCCCCGGAGAATCTCGTTTGAATGTTCGATTTTTAGAAAGGGCTTTTTGTTTTTTGTTTGAACCCAGTTGCCCCATTTGTGGGAAGCGAGTAATGAAAATCAGTCTTTGTCCAAAGTGCTCTGATTGGCCCAAAGTAGGCTGTCTAAATGAAGGCTCCTGGGTTGGTTCTACTTATTTTTTCACTGAGCCAGCAAAACTTCTCATTCACTCGATAAAATACCAACACCATTTTGAACGATTAAGATTGCTTCGTCCGTTTCTACCCAAAACTCTTCCAAACCTAAGAGATTCAAAACTAGTTCTCGTACCAGTGCCACTTTCCCCATTAAGGTTTTTTGAACGAGGCTTTAACCAATCAGAGTGGTTAGCAGCAGAGTTGGGAAAGAGATTTTTATTAAAAGTCGAGACCAAGGCATTTATTAAAAAGCGGGAAACAAAGGCACAAAGCACCCTCTCTCGTTCGGAGAGAGAAATGAATTTGATTGATGCCTTTCAATGGGACACTAAACGGCCCGTGCCAAAGCGCATTTGTTTGATTGATGACGTCTTCACCACAGGAAGCACCATGGAAGCTTGCAGAAGCAGTCTCTACAAAGCGGGGGTTAAGGAAGTGTTTGGATGGACTTTATTTAAAGCTACGACGGGCGTATTCGACAGCCGAGAGAACATCTAACCGACCTGCTCCACACCGATTGGTAAATTCGCCATCAATCGGAACAGCCGACATTTGAAGACTTTCGGTAACTTGTGCCACTGTCATTTTGGGATTTTGGGATAAGAGCAAAGCAACCGCTCCTGCAACATGCGGAGTAGAAGATGAAGTTCCGCCAAAGGAGAGTGTGTAATTTACACCGTCCATCGATAAGCTTGGAGTTTCACTGGGAGCGCACAAATCGGGTTTAATAAGACCCTTCTTTTGGCCTTTATCGTAGGGAAAGTCCTGGTATCCCGACACTTGTTCCCAAGTTACGGGACCGACACTTGAATAGGGGCGCAAGTGATCTTCAAAGTCCACAGCTCCCACAGTAATCATTGAAGATAACCCCGAACTCTCTTGTGATTGGTGAGGATGCAACCAGGCAGGGGGATTGGACCCAGGTGCCCCAATATTGTAGGGCTCGTTACCATGCCCTCGATTACCAGCAGAATTAACATGAACAATCCCAGCTGTGTTTAAAACCTCGGAAGCCCGTCTCCAATGGAGGTAATTAGGTTTGCCCCAATGCTTAAGGCTCACAGACATACTCACGACGCGAGCTCCCTGCTTCATAGCGTATTGGACCGACTCCCAAATGGCTGATTCGGCCACTTCTCCGCCCAGCATGCAACAAGACCTGAGAGCCATGATCTTAGCTTTGGGAGCCACTCCTGTGTGAGTGCCTCCAGCCCCTTGCCCAGCAATAATTCCCGCTGCTTGGGTACCGTGCCCCAGGTAATCTGAGATATCAGCTGAGTTTTCTTCGAAATTCCAACCATGAACGTCATCGATATAACCGTTCTGGTCATCGTCAACGCCATTAGTTGCCCGATCGTAGCCATTGGCATCTACACCGGTTTCACCAGCATTTGTCCAAACGTTTCCTTGAAGATCGGGGTGATTAACATTCACGCCACTATCTAAAACTGCAACGACTACCCCTTCTCCGTCTGCACCCAATTTCCAAGCTTCGGGAGCACCAATTTTTCGTACTCCCCAACCAATTTCTTCAGGCTCCACTCTTCCGCGAAAATCTGCTGACCGACGGGTAACGTAGCTATCAAACTTGTTATGAATGGGTTTGGCTTTCTCGATCGTCAGGGAAGAAGCACCTTTGACGATGAGTAGTTTTTCAATCGCGCTCGGTTTAGCGCGAACTCGAAGAGCCCCGACTAGCCAAAGGGGAGTTACTTCTTCCACCCCTTCTGCGGGCCCCTTTTTCAACCAAGGAGCTTGTTTCTCAACCTCTTTATTTAAATGAACTTCCAAAGCTTGTGCAATTTGCATACTTCGCTGGTGGGGCTCAGAAGACAGTCCTTTCAACTCAGATAAGTTTAATGGCTTATCCATTTTTACAAGGACGCTCACCGATTCATTGCCGGTGACCGCTCCACTCCAAGCTGCCAGACTCGGTGAAGCAGCAATGAGAGCTGCCGAAAAATGAAAAAGGGCCGCTCCTATTTGAATGATTCTAGAATGTCTCATCCTATTTCTAATCTACTCCTGTGGATAAAACGCGCAATGGACAATTATTGCCCCTAGAAGGAAAAAAAAATCACTTGTTTCAGGGTCTGGAGCCACCGAAACAAGTGATTGATTTTATTGATTTTTTATTTTTAAGACAGGCTTTCTTAAGCCGCTCTTTCCACGTTCTTTCCCGAGCGCCCCGAAGAACCCGAAGAGTTTTTCTCCGCATTTTCGCGTTGGTCCCTTAACTGCTTACCCCATTCAAGAGGGTCATGGACCAAGGCTTCAGCAAAAACTTCGTTCACTTCTTTAGCCAACTGGAACTTACAACGTTTTCGCAGCTCTTTCGGAACATCATCCAAATCCTTGTGATTGCGATAAGGAATGATGATTTCTTTGATTCCGTGTCTTAAAGCAGCGAGCGTTTTTTCTTTCACTCCTCCGATCGGAAGAACTTTTCCTCTCAGAGTAACTTCACCAGTCATCGCTACATCTTTTCTAACAGGATTTCCGGTTAGAAGACTTAGGATAGCCGTTGCCAAGGTCACACCCGCTGAAGGTCCATCTTTTGGAATGGCTCCTTGCGGGACGTGGACGTGTATTTCATAGCGGCTAAAGACTTTCTCGTCGATGCCATACATCGAAGCCTTGCTGCGGATATAACTAAGAGCTGTGTGTGCAGACTCTTTCATTACATCTCCAAGCGAACCCGTCAGGATGACACCACCGCCCATCTTTTTCATCATGGTCACTTCGATGTTTAGAATATCTCCACCGAATTGAGTCCACGCTAGGCCGGTTACAACACCAACTTCGTCTCGTTCGCGTTCTTCTTCCTTTAAGTTTCTGGGCGGTCCCAAATACTTTGGAATCGAATTTCCATTCACAACAACTTTATCGCCTTTAACTTCCTCAGTCGCGAAACGTTTTGCTACTTTTCGACAAATAGCTGCAATGTTTCGCTCGAGATTTCTTAATCCCGATTCCTGAGTGTACTGTTCAACCACTCTTTCGATGGCTTCATCAGTGAACTCTAATTGACTGGGAGTCAAACCGTTCTCTTCTGTCTGCTTACCGATGAGGAAGCGCTTCGCGATGCTCAGTTTTTCCTCCTCACTGTAACCAGCTAGAGTAATGACTTCCATACGATCTCTCAAAGCTGCTGGGACCGTATCGATCATGTTCGCAGTTGCGATAAACATGACGTTCGATAGATCAAAGGGCAAATTGAGATAGTGGTCCCTAAAACTAAAGTTCTGCTCTGGATCAAGAACCTCGAGCAAAGCGGCAGCTGGATCGCCTCGGAAATCTGCACCCAACTTATCAATTTCGTCGAGCATGAAGATGGGGTTGTTTGAACCAGCTTGCTTTAAGCCTTGAACAATTCGTCCTGGCATCGCTCCTACATAGGTTCGGCGATGTCCGCGAATATCAGCTTCATCCCGTACGCCCCCAAGAGAGATGCGCACGAAACGTCTGCCCATTGCTTTAGCTATGGATTTTCCAAGACTCGTTTTTCCGACCCCCGGAGGTCCCAGGAAACACAAGATCGGGCCTTTGCCACCTGGCTTAAGTTTTCGAACTGCGAGAAACTCTAAAATACGCTCTTTGATTTTTTTGAGCCCAAAGTGATCTTCATCCAACACTTTTTGTGCAATATTTAAATCAAGATTGTCTTGAGTGGTTTTGCTCCACGGTATATCAACGAGCCAATCCAGATAAGTTCTCACAATGGTTGCTTCGCTAGCATCTTGATGCATTCTTTCGAGGCGACCCGCTTGCTTGATAGCTTCCTGATAAACTTCTTCGGGCATATTTGCAGCTTCGATTTTTGCACGAAGCTCAGATATTTCCTCAGACTTCGATTCGGTATCTCCCAACTCTGTTTTGATAGCTCGAATCTGCTCACGTAAAAAGTATTCTCTTTGGCTCTTGGTCATTTCATCTCGAGCCTGAGAGCGAATACGAGCCTGCATTGCCAAAATCTCAAGCTCTTTAATGAGAATCTCGTTTACTTTTTTGAGACGATCAACTGGATCGAAAACTTCTAAAAGTTCTTGCGCATCTGCGACTTTCAAACCGAGGTTTGAAGCCACGAGATCGGCGAGTCGACCAGCGTCAGCGATGTCTTCTACGACCATCAAAATATCTGGAGAGAGAACACGCCCCATGGAAATTACTTTTTCAAGCTGCTCCCTTACCGTTCTCATCACGGCTTCGACTTCCACTTGCTCTCGGGAGGCGACTTTTTCTTTAATTTGTTTTACTTTAGCAACAAAGAAGGGTTTTTCTTGCGTGTAATCAACCGCAGTTCCCTTCATTAAACCTTGTACTAGAATTTTTACCCGACCATCAGGCAGCTTTCGCATGCGCATGATCATGGCAATGGTTCCAACCGGATAAATATTTTCAGGGGTTGGATTTTCGTCAGCTATTTCCTTTTGTGCCGCAAGGAAAATCAGGCGATCCTTCGCAAGCGCTTCGTTCACCGCGCGAATGGATGCGTCTCGACCAACAAATAACGGCAATATCATGTATGGATATACAATGACGTCTCTTACTGGAAGTAAGGGCAGTTGATCGGGTATTGAGATTTCTTCATTCTCTGAGAAATCGTTTGGCATAGATGGATCCCCCGTTAGCTTCTACCTAAAACACCTAGTTTTACTAGTGAACTGATCGGAGCAATGGGGGGAAGTCTTGAGCTGCTTTTTTTTATTTTTGTGGGAAATTGGGACTCGGGAGAAAGCCTTGAAACAATAGAGATTTCAAGGTGTGTTAGATGCTAAGCGTAGATTTTTCTTTGGATTTCTTCTTGTTCTTTGCATCGAATGCACATCTCTGCAACAGGCTGGGCTTCGAGCCGTTTAATATCGATTGGCTCTTCACACATTTCACATAAACCAAAAGTTCCATCTTCGATTTTGCTCAGCGCTTCTTCGATTCTCAAAACCAATTCGCGCTCTCGGTCTCTAATCCGCAAGCTCATGCTTTGATTGAGTTCGGAAGAAGCAAGGTCTACCTCGTCCGGTAGATCCTCAGTTTGTAGAGTGAGATCATTCTTCTTGGTCTTATCAAGCTGATTCAAGATACGGGCTTTTTCTTCCTTGAGAGCCATCGCAAACTTTTTCAATTCATTCTTTTTTAAAGCCATGTCGCACTCCTTCGGAGAAGCCCGAATTCCAAATACTGACTAATTGTTCGGTAAAACGCTTAAGTAAGGAAAGTTTCTAAAGATGAATTTAATTCTAACAGTTTGTAAAAACCTGCAATAACCCACATGCGTCAGTGGATTTATTGCTCCACAAAGTTTCCAAACTTATCGAGCATATAAAGAGGAATGTTTCTTTGCGCTATCCGATTTGCATCGAAACTAGTTATCCCAATGGGGGCTTCCAGATTCTGAAGGGCATTGATTTGCTTTGCTAAATCCGCTCTATTGCTCGATTGGCTCTTCTGCAGACTCACTGAAATAATTTCCATGGCCTCAAAACCTTGGGCGGCTAATAGGTCTGCCTGGGTGCCAAAAGCTTCTTGATAATTTCGCATGAAGTCTCTTTGAGCGGAGCTTCGAGTCACGGGATTCATGACTCCCGGAAAAACCGCTTTTTCAACGAACCGTCCCCCGCGCTTATATAATTGATCGGAATTCCATTCGGTAATTCCCAACAGCGGCAATTCTCCCACATCCAAATATGCAAGACTTGCAGCAATCGAAGCAACGGTTTTCGGGGAGTCGGGAAGAAAAACGGCATCAAAATCGATGATCGGTTTAAGTTTTATTTTAGGCTCTTTACCAGTTTTGGCTTTCATCTCCTTGGTGTAATCCTGAAGGGCAGTCCACTCATTTCGCCTAAATCTTTGGTCTTTTAAACCTACCAAGGACTTAATGGAATCTTGGAAATCAGTTTCGGTGGGATCATAAAATTCAACTCCAACCACTTTTCCTCCTCGGCTCTCTATCTGATCCCAGAACTCGTTCGTCATATCCCGGCCAAAGGCATTGGAAGGACTTAAAATTGCAAAGCGACGTAACCCCTTGTCAGCGACTGAAAAACGCACAAGATTTTCCAACTGTACTTTGGGAGTAAGGGCATTTTGAAAAATATAAGGGCCCTGACTAGACACACCCGCCTTCGAAGCTAAGGAAATATTAACAACTCCCAAGCTTTGAGCCTTCTCGGCAACGGCTAGTCCCTCTTTGAAATTGAGGGGGCCAATGACAGCAATTACGTTTTTATCTTGAACTAGAGTCTCGAGGGCGGCCTGAGCCATGGCAGGACTTGAACCAGAATCCTCGACAAAAATATTAAACCCCTCTCCCGATGAGGCCTGAAACATTCGGGAGGCGAGCAGAATTCCTTCAAGAGCTTTTCGTCCATAGGGCGCTAGTCGCCCTTTCAACGGAAGAATAACACCAATATTGTTCCGAGAGCCTTTGGTTCCTACCCCGAGATCCATTGGAGGAACAGTAACTTCTGCGATGCGCACCTTGGTCAAGTCTTCACCTTCTTTAGATGGGTCTTTTGACGTCAGCGCACCTAATCTTTTAGCCGCTCGGTTTCTACTAAAAAGTTCTGGCCCATTTGCCACTATCTCTTGGAGCTGTCCAGCATCGCTTATTTTTTGCAAGTGCTTTTCAATCTTCTCCTCTAGGATAGATTTACCTACTTCATCGGAAACCAATGCAAGCTGGTTCGAATAGGCAAGCACTGCCCCTCGATCATCTGATTGAGCCGTGGCATTTAAAGCCTGAAGTTGATAGAAAGTAATTGCTCTTTTATTTCCCTGTCTTCGAATTTCCTCTCGTTTAAGCTTATTCAGAGTCAATTGAGATTTGTCGTACTGTCCTAACTGATACTGGCAAGCGCCCAGATTGTAGTGCGCATCAAATGAAAAGTTTGAGAGTGGGTATTTCTTTGTGAAGGTTTCGAACTCAAGTCCCGCTTTCGAATACTCACCTTTGGTGTAATAAACCGAAGCAATTCGATATTGAGAAAGTTCTGCAGCTTTACTTTTGGGCCAACGACTTCTAACCGTTTGGAATTTGGAAAGGGCCGCACTGTAATTTCGGTTTTGAAGGTCTTTTTCAGCTTGAAGAAAAAGCGACTTGGTCTCTGGCTCAATAAAAACAGAAACGGCTGGCTCTACTTTTAGCCCAGTGATTTCTGTTTTTGCCGGCTTAACTGCACATCCCACCAAACAAAATCCGATGACTAGCTTGGTTAGGTTCAGTTTCACTTAAAAACCTCTTTGAATCGTTGAAGAAAGTTCGCAACTCCAGGATAGGATTCCGAACGTCCCTCTTTATCAAATTCTTTCAAGAGTTCCTTTTGCCGGCTCGTCAGATTCTTAGGAACCTCAATATGGAGTCGAACATACTGGTCTCCGTAGCCCGAGCCATTCAAACGCTTGATACCTTTTCCTTTTAGTCTAAGCGTTTCGCCTGGCTGCGTTCCTGTAGGAATCGTTATTTCAACACTACCGTGAAGCGTCGGCACTTCTAAATCAGAACCCAGAACCGCCTGAGTAAAAGTAATCGGCATATCTAAAATAACATGCTCATCCTCTCTTTTGAATAAAGGATGATCTTTGACTCGAATCAGCACATATAAATCACCGACCATTCCGGATGGACCCGTGCTTTCTCCCTCCCCGCGAAGCCGCAGTCGTTGCTCACTATCAATTCCTGCCGGTATGTTCACAACAACGCTGTGAGGCTTTTTTACTTTGCCCTTTCCTCTGCAGGGTTTACATCGTTCTTCAATAATAACGCCTGCTCCCGAACATGAGCTGCAAGTTCGGGCCAGAGTAAAGAATCCCTGGTTCAGACGGACTTGTCCCGTACCTCGACAAGTTCCACATGTTTTTGGTTTTGTTCCTGGCTTTGCTCCCGAACCACTGCAGGTTTCACAGGAAAATTCTTTTTCAAATGTAATTTTTTTCTCGGTTCCTTTTGCTGCCTCTTCAAACTCAATCTCTAAGGTATAGCGAAGATCGATACCAGATGCAGCCCGCCCACCACCACCAAAAATATCTCCAAAAATATTATCGAAAATATCCGAGAACGAACCGGCACCAAAACCTGGATCAAATCCAAACCCCTGCCCTCCTAACCCAGCATGTCCGAACTGGTCATAGGCAGCTTTGCGCTTGGGATCACTCAGGATTTGATACGCTTCATTGGCCTCTTTAAACTTTTCCTCGGCCTCTTTGTTTCCCGGATTTTTATCTGGGTGGTACTGAATGGCTACTTTGCGATAAGCCTTTTTCAGCTCCTCTTCAGAAGCATTACGACTTACACCCAAAACTTCATAATAATCACGTTTTGCCATAGCCCCGATTGCTTTTTAATTAGCTTTTTCTTTGCCGACTACCACTTTTGCCGGAGTGATCAAGCGACCACTTAAGATACTTCCTCTTTGAAAAACTTCCAAAACAGTATCCACTTGGGATTTATCGACTTCTCGACTCCCTACCGCTTCGTGCTTTTCAGGATCAAATGACTCACCCACTTTTCCAATAAATTCTACTCCGAATCGATTCAAAAGTTGAATGAACTCGTGTTGGCTCATTTCAACCCCACTTACAAAATTAGATACTTCAGGATCTTCTTTGGCCTTTAAGACCTTGGAGTGTTGAATAGCTCGGTCAAAATAATCAATTATCGTAACCAATTCAGAAATCAGATTTTTATTAGCAAACTTAATTGCCTGTTCTTGTTCTTTGAGAATTCTTTTCCGATAATTTTCAAACTCCGCCTTCACATAGAGGACTTCTTTTTTAGCCTCTTCAGCCTGTTTTTGGGCTTCGAGAAGGGCGTCGTTATCCGATTCCGTGTTGCCGGGATTCGTATTTTCTCTATCTTCATTTTGGTTCGATTCCATCTTTACCTCCTGAGGGCCCCCCTAAGAAAACCTTATACCTTCCTTTGATATCGGGCTCACCTTTTTTCATGCTCCGGCTGACCTGGTCGATCAATCCATGCAAAGTAGAAGCTTGGGGGATGTGGTTGGGGATCTGCCCAAATATTTCTTCTAGCCTTGGACGCATTTTTAAAGGGTCACCTGGTAAAACAAAACCACTATCCTCTGCCAACTGAAGTAAATGTTGTACTAATTTTTCTTTTTGAGTGGGCTTATCCGATTCAAATTCCGCCCACGGCTCCTGAAGATTTTCATTCGTCTCATGAGCAAAAACCAAAACCGATTGGGCCAAGTTTAAGGATCGATAGTTGGCGTGACTGGGAATCGTCACTAGCCAATCGCAACACTCAATATCCTCATTGCTAAGTCCATCACTTTCCGGACCAAACACTAAAAACAAATCATTAATCTCACCCGATTTGAGCTTTCGAATGGCTTTTTCCAGAGCCGGTCTGACCCTTAACGGGTGGGGACGGCTAGCAGACCCAACGCGCGCGGAAGCTCCCAAAACCAATTTTTTCCGGTCCTTATCAATAATGAGGGCATCTGAAAGGGTTTCAAAAAACCTAGCCTCGCTCGCCCTTGAAAACGCGTGCTTGGCCATTTTTCTTACTTCGGACCATTCGACTTGGTCTTTATTCGCCACAATACGGAAATCGCCCAAAATGCCCATGTTTTCTAGGGCTCGAGCGGTAGAACCGATATTCCCGCCATACTCTGGACGCACCAGGACAACGTGAATGTTTTTCCTGAATTCCTCACAGAAGCTGTGGAAAGATTTATAGGGGTTCTTCAAACTCACTCTTCCTTCAGTTTGAGCTCTGCATAAGCCATTTTTATGAGCAAGTTTCATACCTTATTTGATACGGGAAACCAAGCTTCGATACACTTTTTTCCTTTAGGAGAGCTGGAAGGCCTAGAGAAATCCACAGGCTGTGGATTGTTTCGCAAGGGGTACGCAAGCTACTTCTTATGGTCTAAAATCGCAATTTGAAGGTTTTATTTACGGCACCTATTCTTGTCAATGCACTTTTTAGGATTTTGTTAGGATTCAAGCGGGGAGCGACTTTCCGAGGATTTTGAAATGTGTTTTTTTCCAAGAATTGACTGAAAAGATTTAACACTCTGCTTCTCATTTTCTAATGACTCTAAAAGTTCGTGCGCTCTTTCTAAAATGGGAGCTGGGAGACCCGCTAAACGAGCCACCTCGATTCCGTAACTTCGATTGCAAGAACCAAAATCTAACTGATGCAGAAAAATAATTTCCTGATCTAATTTTTTCACAAGCACATTCGCATTTCGCAAAGAAGGATGATTTTTTTCAAGAACTGTTAGTTCGTGAAAATGCGTTGCAAACAGAGTTTTCGCTCGCAAATGGGTATGGATATTTTCCAAAAGAGCCCAAGCTAACGACAAACCATCATAAGTACTCGTCCCTCGGCCTATTTCATCAATAACCAAAAGGCTTTTGGAGGTAGCTTTTTCCAGAATCCGGGCAACCTCACTCATCTCCACCATGAAAGTAGATTGACCTCTTGCCAGATCATCCGAACTTCCCACTCGCGTAAAAATGGCATCTAAAATTGGTAGCTGCGCCCGACTGGCAGGCACAAAACAACCGGCTTGCGCCATAATAGAAATTAAAGCCACTTGGCGCATGATAGTGGATTTCCCAGCCATGTTTGGACCGGTAATTAAAAGGGTGCGGCACGTGTCTTCGTTAAAGATGATGTCGTTCGGGATAAATTTTCCTCGCTCGACCTTAGTCTCCACCACTGGGTGTCGCCCTTCTTTTATCGATAAGTCCCAGCCCGTGTGAAGCATCGGACGGTAGTAACCTCTTTCCCGTGAGACTTTGGCAAAACTCAGAAGACAATCTAGCGCCCCTAAAATTTTTGCATTTTTCATGAGAGCAGAGCTTTGCTCAGCTACCTTTCCACGAAGCTCCAAGAAAAGTTCTTCTTCAATGGCTTTCAAGCGGACTTCGGCGGTCATTACTTTTTCTTCAAATTCTTTTAATTCTTCCGTGATAAATCGTTCACCATTAGCAATGGTTTGTTTCCGTATAAAATGAGGAGGCACTTTCTTTAAGTGGGTAGAAGTAACCTCAAACGTATATCCAAAGACCTTACTGAACTTAATTTTGAGGCTTGAAATTCCACTGGATTCTCTTTCTCTTGTCTCAATGGAGGCAATCATGCTTTTGGCATTCTGAGAAAGGGATCTCAATTCCTTAATTTCTGCTCGGTATGAATCCTTAAAAATATTTCCATCTCTTAAGGTCGCAGGAACTTCTTCTTTTAAGCTTGCCTCCAGTAATTGAACCAAATCTGAGAGGGCATTCAGCTGACTCTCAAACTCTCTTAACAAAGGAGCTTGTGACTTTCTTAAAGCACCTTTTATAGCCGGCAAATGTTTTAGGTTTTCTCGAATAGCAACCAAGTCTCGGGGCATTGATAACCCCAACACTGTCTTAGAAGTCAGGCGCTCGAGATCTCTAATTTCTGTTAACTCTTTTCTTAAAGCTTCGAAAATCGTTGGAGTATTAACCAAAAACTCTACTGACTCGTGTCGCTGGACAATGGCCGAGATATGTAAGAGGGGCCGACTGAGCCAATCCTTCAGACTTCGACGTCCCATCGGAGTCACGCAACAATCCAAAACGGACAGAAGGCTGCTGCTTTCTCCAGAAGCCGAGTGAGATTGAATGACTTCGAGAGCGCTGAGCGCGGTAGCATCCAAAAACAGTCGGTCACTGTCCTCGAGCGATAATGGCTCTAGAAAGGATAGCGGGGTTTCTCTTTTGATGGTCTCTCGAAGATAGGCTCTTGAGGCTGCTAAAGCACCGCTGGAAAATATTTCCGATCGAAAAGTAACTGAAACTTTTGGAAATCGAGATTTGATTGCCAAAAACCAATCCGAATCTCGCTCCGAATCATGAATCAGAAACTCTTTTGGATTTAATCGGAGAACCCAGTCGACAAGGCCGTCTAGGTCGGAAACATGTCCCAGCCGAAGCTCTCCTCCCAAAAGGTCCAAAATAGCTAGTTCAAATTCATTTTCAGTAAGCGCGTGAATAGTTAAAAGAAGATTTTGATTGTTATCAGAAACGAGATCCGGATCCCCAACAAGTGCTGGGGTCACGACCCGGGCCACTTCCCTTTTGATAATAGTTTTTCCTGCTTTTCCTGAAACTGGTACTTCGGTCTGCTCGCAAATGGCGACTTTAAGACCTTTTTGGATGAGTTTTTGGATGTAATTGCTAGCGGCATGATAGGGAATCCCACACATCGGAATGGGATTCTCTGAGGACTTATCTCGGGAAGTCAGTTGTACTTCCAAGATGGGTGCTGCAGTCACCGCATCTTCAAAAAACATTTCGTAAAAATCACCCAGCCTGAAAAAAACGACCGAGTCCGGATAGTCTTTTTTGATCCCCATATATTGCTGCATTAATGGGGTCAAGGCACCCGGATGACTCGTTGAAAGCATGGGGTAAGTGAGTACCGGGCCGCTTGAGGCTTGGCTAGCCGCTGCGCAGCATCACTTAGAGCCGCGAATCATTTTCTCGACTTCCTCGATGTGAGTGGTTTCATCGAGAATCAATCCACGCACCATTTCCTCTAAAGCCACATCATTTCCAACCATTCCCAATAATTCGTGATACAACCGAAGCCCTTCTCTTTCAAACTCAAGAGACTCTTCTAGAATGTCCATCACAGTGTGCTTGTTGCTTTCAGGAACTGGCTTCACTTTCAAAGAAGGATGCCCGCCCAAAGCAGTTATTTTTTCGCCAATAGAAACTGCATGCGTAATTCCTTCATTCGCATGGTTACGGAACCAACCAGTTATTGGAATACGATTTGGACCAAAAATCATAAAGCTATAGTGAAGGTAACGGACAACGCCTGATAACTCAGCTTCTAAAATTTTATCCAGCTGGGCTAAGATCTGATTTTTGTTATCGCTCATAAAAATCTCCTGTGAATGAATTAGAAAGGTTACGCCAAGGCCGGGACTTAATCAAGAAATCGACCGATTTGTATACAATAGGCCCTTTGACACTGTCTTCTTCTTAGACAACTTAAATAGCTTGGAATGATTACCTTTTTTTTGAATACTTTTTGAATACACCCCAAAACCAGGAAAATCCTGATATCGGCCACTCAGTAAGATTGAATACTTAGGTCGTGGTCTGCCTCTTGCTTTACCTAATCCCCAAGGGGAAAGAAATGGCTAATGGGGGTAAATTCAGTTCGACAACTGCTCTGGTCATCGGAGCCACCATCTTGGGTGGGTTCGGTCTAATGAGCAGCTCTCCCAGCTCCAAAAATCCAAATAAAGCTTTGGCTGAGAAGATCAATCGAGTCATGGACAATCCCAACCTCCGAGTGGCTCAAACCCGTTCAGCTTCAGGTAAGGGACAAGAGGTTAATAAAAACGATGGTAATCCCTTCGGCAGCACCACGACTTATCACAGTTATACTTGGGATGTTTGTGAAGAATGGTTAGATGCAGAAACTTGTAAAAAATGGCTAGATCCTTATGTCTCTCAACACGGGTTTGGCGATGAGAAATCCGTACTTGAAGGAAAAATTGCTTCGCTTTACGCGGGAATGCGAGAAAACAAGAGCGAGAATCAATGGGCGATTTGGAATATCCAAGCGAAGTCAGGACAATCTGTTAAGGATGAACAAGGCCGTCTCAATCGAAAAGCCCTCTCTAAATTTGAACTCAAAGAAGATGTGAAACAGGAACTCGAAAAAATTGGAAAAGATG
The DNA here is from genome assembly GCA_009927005.1 of Pseudomonadota bacterium. GTDB lineage: Bacteria > Bdellovibrionota > FAC87 > UBA2466 > UBA2466 > RFNO01. The sequence goes on along the minus strand of RFNV01000186.1, from coordinate 16,237 downwards.
CTGCCGGAGACTTGATGGTTCAAGCTTTAGATAAAGACGAGCCCAAAGAAACGATGCCGAACTTGGATTCTTTGAGAGCAATGGCCGGAAGTTTAACTATGGCTTACCGAAACAATTTAGTAGGCCTTCTCGGTGGCCTTCGAAGAAATGCAGTGGGGATTGAGATCCCAGGCGGAGTTAACTTAACGGATTGTAACGTTATCATGAGCACTCAAAACTCCGAAGAAACAGACGAGAAACTAAGAGATCAAGGCCCACTTAATGAGACAACACGCAATATGGATTTAGAGCAACGAGTGCAACTCTGCCGTCAGATGATGTCCGAATCAGTTCGCACGGTAAATCCTGAAGTCAAAGATGGTCAAATTACTAGCGGCGATCCAAACTCAGAACAAGTCGACCAATGGAGAATCAGGGCGAGTATTGAACTGGTTGATGACCTAAAAAAGGATGCTTCCAGTATTACAAAACCAGCCGAGGCTAACCTCACTCAAGAAGAAGTAGCGAGCCCCGTAGTTATTAGTGAAAACGGGAGTGAAAGAACAATTTATGAAACTCCAAAAGACCAAATCGAGGCTTATAACGAAATGCTGAAAAAAGCTGCTCAATCGTATCGAGATTTTTCAAAAGCAACTACCGGTCACATTGCAGACTTATCTGGCAACATTTTAGCTCATGAAATTAAGGGCTCTATAAGCGGAGTAAAACTCAATTTAGCTGAAAAATCCCGTCGTGACTTGTCCAGTGAACAAGTCAGCACGATCCCAACGAGTGAGCTTGAAATGACTCCGCAAGAGCTAATCAACACCGCGGCTAGCAAATAAAAGGAAAAACTAAACGTTTGATTTCTCGGGATTGATACTCAGTTGTTGTGCCGGAAAACAACAACTCATTTCCTGAAAGAACAATCACCCTGTCGCAGTGCCGCTCCACTTGAGCGAGATCATGAGTGGCTACCAGTACTGTCTTCTTCTTCTTTTTATTTTTTAAAAACATCCAGGTTTTTTCGCAGACATTTGGGTCTAAATGATTGGTGGGCTCATCTAGAAGAACTACGTGGGATGGCTGCAGCAGGGCTCTTCCCAAGAAAACTCTTTGTCGCTCTCCAGAACTTAAATCCTGGAGTCTCTTTTTCAAATAGGGACTCAACTCGAATTCTCGCGCGAACGAAGCAAGCTCTGAATCCTCCTCGTTAGAAAACCGCCCGAATAGCCCCAAATGAGGTAAAAAAGCTAGCTTCAAAAAAGCTTCGGTTTCCTGAAGGAAATCAAAGGACGATTCCTGAGGCAAGTAGGAGAAAACTTCAGAAAGCTTTTTACTGCTCCAAGACTCGACCGAACCGATTTCACCGTCTATCAAGATCTGGCCAGACAAGAACGTGTCATCCCCCATCAAAGCTCTTAAAAAGCTGGTCTTACCACTTCCGTTCGGTCCAATCACCCCGACCAGTTCTCCCTTGCCGATTTCTAGCTCCCACGCTCTGTTGTTGAAGGGAGAACGCCTAGAGAAACCAATCATCAAGTCTTTTATTCGAATTCCGGGCGCAGTCATGATTTTTTCCATAGTGTAATCAAGAATAGGGGACCACCAATGAGCGTTGTAATCACACCCACCGGAAACTCAAACGGCGGTAAGATACTTCGAGAAATTCCGTCTGCAACGGAGAGAAAAACTGCCCCAAGGAAAAAAGATTGAGCAAGCAACAACCGCATGGAAGCGGGCCGAAAAACAATTCGGCAAACCTGGGGAATAACCAGTCCCACAAATCCAATAGTCCCCGAGACCGAAACAGTCGTGGCAACAACAAGTGAGGTGAAAACCAAGTAGGCGTTCCTCGAAATCGTTGGCGAAACACCCAAAGTTCTTGCGACTGAATCCCCCAACCGTAAAGCATCAATCGGCCTAGAGAACGCGATGAGTATGCTTAAGAACAGGAGGCTGCTCACGAAAAACAAAACCGATTTGGTCATCTCTAACCAGGGGAGAAAGCCAAAAAACCATTTAAGAGTTCCTCCCCCAACACTTTGTGTTTGAACTGACAGCAATAAAAAAAGAGCTGCAGATAAAACAAAATTAGCTCCCAGCCCAAATAAAATCACTCGATCTGAGGAGGCTTTGGCACTTGAAGTAAAAACTATCAAAAGAAAAATAAGAACCATGGCCAAACCCAAACCAAAAAGGAAACTGATTGGCGTACCGACTTTTTGATGAAAGAAGGTTTCGGCAATGACCACTCCCAATAAAACAGCCGAGGAAACACCCAAAATATAGGGTTCACAAAGAGGGTTTCTAAAAATGCTTTGATAGGCGCTTCCTATAGAGGCTAAGATCCCTCCCAGCGATAGAGTAACTAAGAGTCTTGGGATTCTCAGCTCCCAAAAAATACGATAGCTCAGAGACTTCGGATTACCGATTCCCAAAATTGAAATGGGCTCAGCACCTGACCAGGGAACCAATGCCACCGCCCACAAACAAATAGCTACAAATAAGAAATATTTTCGATTCATTTCTCAAGCCCCAAAACAGATTGAAGCTCAGACACAAGTAACAAGGGTGTTAAACTAGCACGGGCAAATTTTTCTGCGGAAATTCCCACACAACGCGGCTTGTTTTTGGGCCACCACTTTTCACATTGTTGAGTCATGAAGGTAGCACTAGCTTCATCATGCTTTAAGTAAACAAGCATTTCAGGTCTTTGAGCCATCATCCATTCTTCGGAAACTTTTAAATAATTTTGGTTCCAGAAGTAGGGCAAAACTCCTTTTCCTCCCATTGCTTCTATTAAACTAAACAAAAAAGTATTTTTACCAAAGACAATTGGGGGATCCCCCCAGGCCAAGGCTAGAAATGAAAAGTGTCGCTTCGGTTTTTTTAGTTCATCCCATTCAATCTCTGCCCGGATAAGATCATCTGTTTTTTTTCCAGCTTTATATTTCTGAACAAGAAAGTGAGCAGTGTTTAAAACATCCTCCACATGATCGAGAGAGAGTTTGGAAGTGGGAATGCCTAAGGAAACTAAACGAGAATCCACCATGGGATGAAAAGAGGAGCTATCCCATAAAACCAAACTCGGGCTACAAGCCACGATAGCTTCCAAATTGGCATCAAAGAGTTGCCCTACCCGTCTAATTCTCTTTGCCGCTTCCGGGTAGAAACTCTGCTCTGTGGTACCGACCAGCCCGTCACCTAAATCTAACTGAAAAAGAAGCTCGGTTAGTTGAGGACTTGTAGAAACCCATCTGGGGGACTCAGATGCCGCCAGATAGGGGGCAAGGCCTATGGCCCAAAACACAAGCCCCACAAGGCTCATGCGAACTTGAACTCCGAGTTTTGCGAGTTTCATGTCAAAAATCCAGACAGTAAAGTGACCTATTTTTACAAGAATTTCAATTTCTTACGCCACCCCTCCCAAAAATACTCATGCGCCTTGTCAAGAAAGCCGATAACTTGCTGAGTTCGTTGAGATAATGGTAGAATTAGATATCTGCGCAACCTTTAACGCATCTTGTAGGACAGCCGTGAGAACTCAAACTTCCTAACTAAGGGAGGTCTGATGGATCGGTTAAAACCTGCGACTGTTTCTGATGCTAGGGAGTTTTTTGCTTCAGAGCTAAAACTCACGATGCAAAATCATGGCGTTTCAGCCAACCCCTCCAGTTTTGACTACTTAGTCGACTTGCTCGTTAAAACCATCTCGTCTGAGAATTTTTTTAAGGTAAATCCCGCAGGCCAGTACGAAGATACGTTACTCTTTGATCTCTACGTTCAGTACACCCAATCCCCTAAAGAACAACAAATGGCAGTTTTGCAAAGAATTGGAGATCTTTGTTTGGTGATTTCGGGATATTTCGGTGAAAGTCTCCAGTCCAAATTAGTAGACATTGAATACTATTTTGGAATGGGTGGCACTGCCTACGAAACCTTATCCTTTCTAGAAAACAATAAACAAAGTAAGGGCGTTTACCGAGAACTGTCCGGTAAATTCCAACCCTTCTCAAATGTCTTAGGCGAAATGAGTGAGCGAAGCGGCCTGCAATCGAATAAGGACATCCTGCGCCTCTATGATCGTTGGATGGCTACCGGAAGCGATCGGCTGCGAAAAATTTTAAATGAACACGGAATTCAACCAGTAGTTCACTCAAAATCAGTCAAACAATGAACCCAGGAGGCTCTTTGAAGTCTCTCATTTCAAAAATTGATGCGGCCCTAGGTTCAATCTACGAAATAGATATTAAACACAATGCAACTGAGTATATTTCAGATCACACGAGCATCAAGCAACCAGGGGCCCTCTTGATTAGAACCCCTTCTTATGAAAATGCAGACATTGAAGTTGCAATTGCATTTAGTGCTAAAGTCCAATCTACGCTGAGGACTCTCAATTTAGATGGTTTCTTTTCTTGGAGTCATGAGCAAATTCAAGCATTCTCGGTTGCTGCCGAAGAAATTAGTCACTTTCGATACTTTGTATTCCATGCTGAAAAAGACCGGCAGGTAAGCCAGTTAGAACTTGAGTTTCATGGTGAGATCGATAAGTTTTTGATGTTTCATCTGATGCTCAAAGACTTTGAATCAGTTTACAGCAAACTCTTTGAAAGCTTTTCACTTTCTGATCAATTAACACCCCTGGAACAGGAGCGTTATCACTCTGCAAACCAGCTAGCGAGAGAATTCATTGTAAAAAATCGGCTTCAATTTAATTCTACCGAATCATTTGCGGATTTTTTAAAAAACCTGAGGGCTCTCTATCGAATGAGCCCTCAGGAAAAGTTCAGCTTGAAACACCGACTCTAACGAAAGCAAGCGGTTGGATCAAACGTCCACACAAACTTCCAATTAGCACTTACCGATATTGAGTCGGGGATAATCGGAGCTCCTACTTCTTCATTGAGCGGCGATGATTTAGCTAACCCAAAGTATTCGGGCTCGCTGATCTTGGCCAATTTGGCGTTCTGAAGCTTACATTGTTCGAGGAATCCCTTGAACTGCCCCACAGCATCCCCCCAAGCTTTGGCTTGCGCTTCTTTTTTCATTGCAGAGTAGGTTTCAGGATAGACAGCGAAAGCTGGTTGTTCTAACTCAGCATAAGTCTGTTGCGTCTCGCCCGGATGCATTCCTTCCTCTTCGGTTAAGGTTTCAAGAATTTTTTCCTGAATCTTAGCCGCTGAATCCATGTCCTCGGTTTGTAAAGTGAGCACATTACTAGTGCGCCATTTCTGCTCACACAAGATTTTAGATCGACCGTCACTGTCCGACGTATATTCGGTTTGTCGTACAGTATGGCCCCCGCTTGCTAAGAGCTTATCTTTTTCTGTTCGAACATAAGCCTTCATCACTCCGAGAATTTTTTCAGCGAGCTTTGCGTTGTCTTCCTGGGCCATGAGCGGTTTTTCGTAACATAGTGAAGTCACTCGAACTTGCATTTCGACAAACTCAGGTGCCTTTTCCACCGTTCCCCTTCCCAGAATCTCCACGCTTCCATCCATGCAGAACGCGGCCTGGGCCAGAAACGACATTCCAATAGCAAGTGACATTTTTTTCATGGGGCTCTCCTTAAGCAGCTTTTTCTGCTCTTTTTTCTTCAACTCGACCAAGCAGCTTCGACCAGAAACTACTTTTTTCATCTGCGATTTCGATAGCTTTCTTTTTGGCTTGAGGGGCCTTTGGAATGGCGACACGGAGGACGCCATCCTTATAAACAGCTTCGATCTTGGATTCCTCTGTAAGGCCTGGAAAGCTCATGCTTCGAAAAAATTTTCCCTGATAGCGCTCAGAAATTTGAGGCTCACCTTTTTTGGTTATTCGCTCCTCTTTCCGGCTGCCCGTGATAATGAGATTCTCGCCTGACACCTCAACATGTAAATTTTCTTTACTCATTCCAGGGACATCCAGACTCACCACATAGTGTGAATCGGTTTCTTCAAGATCACAGGGGGGTACATAGTCCACAACGGTCTGTGCTTCGCTGGTAGCCGGGACAAACACATCTTCCCAGAGACGATCAAAACGTCGTTGTAGGTTATTGAGATCTCGAAATGAGATTGATCTTTCGGGGCGCCATAAAGACAGTCGTGTATTCATACTTATCTCCTTTTCTGCTCATGGGGGTTGCAGACACCGTGCCGCTTTTGCTGAGGGAGAAAAAAGAAAGCGAGTACTATTTCAACTCTTTTTGAAAGACTCTTGATTGCAGGTTGCAACCTGTTAGAAGGCAGGAACTAAGGAAAAATAGATCATCCCTAAACCGCAGAGCAAAATTCCTAGGAACGCTGCCTTGGGAGCACGAGGAACGCCTGTCTCTGCTGCCCCCGCTGGTTTCATATATAAATGAGAGATGACCTTTAAATAATAAAACACACCGATCAAGCTACTCAGAGCCGCTAAGACCACAGAGAGACGTTGGCCTGATTGAAAAGCTTGGATCAAAATAAAATATTTAGAAAAAAATCCAGCAGTAGGAGGAATCCCAGCTGCAGACAATAAAAACAAGAGGAAACAAAAACCTAAAACCGGCCTTTGAAATCCAAGACCATTCAAGCGATCAAAATCCAAATTCTTTTTATGCATTTCGACCAATGCCAAGAGCCCAAAAGTCCCCAAGAACAGAAGGCCGTAAATCCACAAATAGTATTGGAGAGGTTCTAGCGCCTGTGGGCCTCCTCCCAATGAGACAACCCCCAGAAAAAGGTATCCGGCGTGGGAAATACTCGAGTAGGCAAAGAGTCGTTTAAGATCTGTTTGCCGAAGGGCTGCCAAATTACCAACAAAAATCGTAACGACTGCAAAATAAGAAAGCGGAGTAGCCCATTCCTGAACCAAAGGCAGGAGGGTTTGCCCAAAAACTCGGATCGCCAAACCAAACCCAGCAAGTTTAATGGCGCTGCCCATGAACCCAGTTATCGGTGTTGGAGCACCCTGGTAAGCATCTGGAACCCACAAATGATACGGAGCCATTCCGACTTTAAATCCAATAGCGGCTAACAAAAGCCCAAAAGCTGCCACGGTAGCCACTCCCGTAGGTATCTGCGATTTGAAAAGACCTGAAATGGCGCTGAGCTGGAGCGTCCCAAATTGCCCGTAGAGTAATGCGATGGCAAACACGAGAAGGACTGTTGCAAAGGATCCATAAAGGAAATATTTTAAAGCTGCCTCGGAAGACCGAAGATCATTTTTTCTCAATCCAACTAAAATGTAGGTTGGCAAAGACATCAACTCCAACGCCATAAAGAGCATCAATAAATTTCCAGACGAAACCAAAAGCATCATGCCCGCAGCTGCAAACAAAAGAAGCGAAAACACTTCTGTTTTTTCCTTAACCCCTTTTAAAAAAGATTCGACAAAAACAATCGTTAGGAGCACGAAAAAGTTGATTGCCAAAAACAGAGCCCCGCTCAGACGGTCGAGCTGGTAAGAGTTTTTAAATTCCATCAGCCAACTCGGGAGCTGAGAATTATCAGTGGCCAATGAATCTACGACGGAAACAGGAATTACAAGAGACACTAAAAAAATAGAAACCAGCGGCCCAGCGAGAGCAAGTAACAGCTTCCCAACTTGTCCTCTTTCACCCTTAAAAACTGTTTCCAAAACAATCAAAAACACAGCCGAAACCATCAGACTCAAAACGGGAGATACGGGAACTAAAAACTCGTTAATAATCATTTTGCTTTCCCACTCATTGCATAAGCCGACTGGGGCTTCTTCCAATAATTTTCAAGGGTCGGCTTCATTTTATTGATCAAAAATCCTGGAGCCAGACCTATCCAAAGCATAAATAGCGCAAGAATGATGAGCGGTAACGTTTGCCCCCAAGCAAGATCTCTAAGGGAATGATTTTCGCTAGTCGTAACAGGACCGAAGAGTATTTTCTTAAGAAGGGTAAGCGTGTAGAGAGCGCCAAAGATAACTCCTAAAACTCCAACACCAGCCCACCAAGGGTTTACTTCAAAAGTCCCCAATAAGATCAGCATTTCCCCCACAAAACCATTTAGTCCCGGAACAGCCATACTGGAACAAGCGACGAGAACTAAAAAGAAGGAATACCAAGGGATAACGGCAGCTAAACCACCATAATCAGAGAAAAGTCGTGAATGCCGTTGATCGTAGAGAAAACCCACCAGGAAAAATAAAGCTCCGGTACTTAGACCATGATTGATATTTTGAATAACAGAACCTGTTAACCCATCGACATTCTGAGTGCAGATTCCCAAGACCACTAATCCCAAATGGCTCACGGACGAGTAAGCAACCAACTTTTTCATGTCCTGCTGTTGAAATGCCACAAAAGCCCCATACAAAATCCCAACAAGGCTTAAGACTGCCAGCACAGGAGCAAAACGAGCGAAACTTTCCCCACCAAAGGGAATAGAAAACCTCAAGAGCCCGTAAGTCCCCATTTTGAGCAGTACTGCGGCTAGAAGAATACTGCCTCCGGTCGGTGCTTGAACGTGAGCATCTGGTAACCAAGTGTGCAATGGGAATAAGGGTACTTTGACTAAGAACGCTAAGGTAAATCCCCAAAAGACAAGCTCTTGGATATTGAGTCCCCAAAAAATCGGCTCTTTGGAAAACACTATTTTGGTCAGCTCAGCGATATCTGCATTCATGACTCCTGTCTGAGTCTTATAGGAAATGAAAAGAGTCAAAACCGCCAAGAGCATCAGAAGGCTTCCAGCAAAAGTGAACAGAAAAAATTTCAAAGCTGCGTAGATTCGTTCCTGACTTCCCCAAACGCCAATTAACAAAATCATGGGGATGAGCATTGCCTCCCAGAAAACATAAAAAAGAAACAGGTCAGTTGCCAAAAAAGTTCCCGTCATGAACGAACTCAAAATGAGAAAGCACGCCATGAAAGGCTTAGGACTTCTCTCCTCACTCCAACTAGCTACAATAGCGATAGGTAACATGAGCTGAGTTAAGAGAACCAAGGGAAAGCTCAGACCATCAATTCCCAATGCAAATCGAATTCCCAGAGCAGGCACCCAGGGAATAGATACAACGCCTTGAAATACCTGTGATTGATCTCCATCAAAACCAAAGTAGAGCGGAATATTGAGAGCAAGGCAAAGAAGGCTCACCGTTAAAGCGGTTTTTCTCGCCATTTTCTCAGGCCCCAAGAAAATGAGAAGCGCTCCGATGAGAGGCAACACGCAGAGACTCATTAAAATGGCCGACATCATTAGATCACTCTCCCTCGGAGAAGCCAAACCATTCCGCCGACTACCCCAACCATCATCAGGAACAGATACCACTGAATGCTTCCATTCTGAATAAGGACAACCACTCCCCCGAGACGTTTTGTGGCACGAGACGCCAACAGGATTCCCCCATCGATCACTTTTGGATCCACGATTCCTGCAAGAAACCGAGATAAGGCCTGGAAAGGTCGTACAAACAAGACTCCATAAAGCTCATCTACCCAAAAGCGATTTTCAAATACCGTTTTAAAGGGACGAAGCAATAAGCTCTTCGTATCTGTAGATTTTGCTCTCGAAAAAATAACCAGAGCTGCTGCACTCGATAAAAAGGCTAAACCAGTTGTGATCAACATCGCTTGATGAGAAGAAATGGCTAACGTTCCTTCGAACTCGTAAGGGGGAATAATCGGTTTTAAATACTCCTCCAGAAAGTTTGGGATCCAGTGAAACTCGTGGGGAACTCCCAAAAAGCCTGCAACCAAACTGGCACCCGCTAAAATCATCAGCGGCACAGTCATCATCCAAGGACTCTCGTGGGGATGGGCATGGCCTCGATAGCTTCCCAAAAAAGTCAGACTATAAAGCCGGAACATATAAAAGGCTGTAAGAGTGGCCACCACAGCTCCGCCCATCCAAAGACGAAAATCCAAAACCAAAGCCGCATGGAGGATAGTATCTTTGCTAAAAAAACCTGCGAGCGGGGGAATCCCAGCGATGGCGATAGTGCCCACCAAGAAAGTCAGCGAAGTAATCGGGAGGCTTTTTCGAAGTCCCCCCATTTTGCTGATGTCCTGCTCCCCATCGAGCGCATGAATGACACTTCCTGATCCCAAAAACAAAAGCGCTTTGAAAAAAGCGTGAGTTACTAGATGGAACAAAGCAGCGACATAGGCTCTGCATCCCAGAGCCAAAACCATAAGTCCCAACTGACTGACGGTGGAATAAGCTAAGACTTTCTTAATATCTTTCTGGCTGGTCGCAATGAACGCAGCTAAAAGAGCCGTACTTAATCCGATCAAAGCGATAACCGTATTAGCGTCTGTCGTAGTTACAAAGAGTGGCTCCAATCGCACAATGAGATAAATTCCAGAAGTAACCATGGTGGCTGCGTGAATGAGAGCAGAAACCGGAGTGGGGCCTGCCATGGCATCTGGCAGCCAAACATAGAGTGGCACTTGAGCCGACTTTCCAGTCGCTCCCACAAACAAAAAGAAAGCAGCAATGTTCATCAGCTGAATATTGAAACCTGATTGAGCATCAATAGCGGCATTAATTTTTTGGAAATCTAACGTTCCAAAAAGCTGATAACAGAAGAACATCCCAATTAAGAATCCAGCGTCCCCAATTCGATTGACCAGAAATGCTTTCATTCCGGCTTTGGCTTTTTCAGGATCTTCAAACCAATAACCGATGAGTAAGTAGGAACAAAGCCCTACTCCTTCCCATCCAACAAATAAAGCAGCGAGGTTACCAGCACTTACTAGAACCAACATGAGAAAAACGAAAAGGTTTAAATAAGAAAAGTAGCGGTAACTTCCCTTTTCATGGGACATGTAACCAATGGAATAAAGGTGAATCAAGCTCCCAACACCCGTGATGACTAATCCCATAACAGAGGTAAGCCGATCAAATCGAAATCCCCATTCGATATTCAAATTGCCAATCTGAATCCATGGCCAGGACATTTCAACGGGCTCCCCTGCCCCCGAAGAAACTTGGAAAAATAGGAGAACCGCGCAGAAAAACGACACAAACGCACAAACGGTAGCCAAAGTGCCCGCACGCTTGGCCTCGCTAGAACGCAGTATCAGACCGTTCGTCACGCTCCCGATCAAGGGAGCAACCATCATTAGTAGGAAAATGCTCTGCATAGTTAACCCGATAAATTCCTAAATGAACCCAAATCTACCGTCTTCTTCATCCGATAAAGATTTAGGATAATTCCCAAGCCAACAGCGACTTCAGCAGCAGCAACCGTGATCACAAAAACAACCAACACAATTCCCTCGGAGGTTCCTGTCCGCATCGCAATCTGAACCAGTAACAAATTGACCGCATTCAACATGAGTTCAAGACTCATGAGTACAATGAGCGCATTTCTTCTCGTAAGAAAACCGAGCAACCCTAAAGCAAACAATGCCACGCTCACAAAGTGACTCCAATAAGCCATGGAAGTGAGTTTCTCTGCCAGGATCATTTCGCTTCCTCCCCCTCAGGCCGTGCCAAAACAAAAATACCCACAATGAGCGCTAGGAGAAAAACGGTTAAAACCTCAAAGGGCCACAAATACTGAGAGAACAGCAATTTAGAAACTGTCCTAACTGACGCGCGGGTAGTTGTTTCTAAAACAGGAATTTCCCCCAGGCTCTTTGAAAGAACACGTAGAAGAATGAGCGCTAACGTCCAAACCCCTGCGCTAGCCAAAATAATAATGGGCAGTCGAGTTTTCTGTTCAGTGGGTTTCTCAAAGTTAAGTAGCATCACCACAAAGACAAACAAAACAACAATCGCTCCCGCATAAATCAAAATTTGGATCATGGAAATAAAAGTAGCCCCCCAGAGGAGATACAAAGTAGCCAGCCCGAAAAAACAAAGAACCAAGTTGAAGGCACTATAGATGACATTTCGTGACAGAATGACTCCGGCAGCTGTCAGAAGCGTAAACAATGAAAAGAAAGTAAAAACAGCTTCTTTCATTATTTACCCCCCAAGAAGTACATAAGAACCGCGCTCACAACGATGTTCAGAAGGCCAATCGGAATGAGGCTTCCCCAGGAGAGGGCCAAGAGTTGATCGAAGCGAAACCGGGGCAAGGTCCAACGGATCAGCACATACAAAAACATAAAAACAGAAACTTTGAATATATAAGTAAACACTTGAATCAAGCAGAGCACATTTTGGGATCCTACCCACTCTAACAGTTGCGCGTCCGTCACCCACGGCAAGTGCCACCCACCAAAATAAATGACCGTCATGAGTCCAGACATCGTCGCTAGATTCATGTATTCGGCCATGAAAAACGTCGCAAACTTCATGCTTCCATACTCAGTATGAAATCCAGCCACTAATTCAGCTTCTGATTCGGGAAGATCAAAAGGAAGGCGATTCGTCTCTGCAAAGGAAGCGATAAGGAAAATGAGAAACCCGATAGGCTGATAGAAAATTCCCCAATTAGGGAGTACCCCTAAAAGTGTTCCGTCTTGTTGAACAACCATTTCTCGCAATGAGAAGGTTCCAAAAATCATGACGGCTCCAACTGCCGCAAGCCCTAGAGGCAATTCGTAACTGACCATTTGAGATGCGGATCTTAAAGCCCCGATGAGGGAAAACTTATTATTGGAGGCCCAGCCGCCAAAGAGAATTCCGTAGACCCCCAAAGAGCCAATGGCGAGCACATAGATTAACGAAACATCCAGATCTGCTATCTGAACCGTAATTTCTTTTCCAAATAAAATCGCTTTATCTGCTATCGGAAGTGCGGCGATGACCAAACAGGCAGGAATCAGAGACAGAAAAGGAGCCAACGTATAAAGAAGTCGATGGGTATAAAGGGGAATGGGATCTTCTTTAAGAAGGAACTTCAAAGCATCTGCAACTGGTTGTAATAATCCAAAAGGCCCCACCCGATTTGGGCCAGGTCTGTCTTGAATCAAAGCTGCTACTTTGCGCTCCACATAAATCATGACTGGAACCACTTGAATAACAGCCACTAAAATTACAATGGCTTTGAGAGCAGCAATAACAAAATCCAGAGCGGTCATATCAGTTCAGTTTCAGTATCTTTTTTTGCAAAATATAAAAAAGTCCCACGGCCATCAGCCCCAAATAAACTAAGAGAGCCCACAGGAGAGCTGGTCCCTCTGCCAAAGAATCTCTATACACCAGGGCCCAAGGCAGAAAAAAGGCCGCCTCTACGTCAAATAAAAGAAATAGAACAGCTATGAGATAAAAACTGCTTTTAAAGGGAACGTGGGAACCGCTCTCGGGTTTGATTCCGCACTCATAGGATTCTAATCGCGAAGGAACTGGGTTTTTAGGTCCCAAAACTTGAGTGACAATTAAAATCGCTGCGCAAAGAAGAAGAGTAACAACCAGAAGAATAGCTAATGGGAGTAAAGTTTCCATTTACTGAGCAATCCAACGCTGTGCCATTTCCAAAACAGGTGAAAAGAATAAACCTAAAATGACTGTCGGGAGCGCTAAACCGACCAAGCCAATGACTTGAGAAAGAGGAAGTCGAAGCTCTGCTGAATCGGACCCTTCTGGTTTTTCCAGCCACATGGCTCTGAGGATCTTAGTGTAGTAGTACAAAGAGACCACGCTATTTAATACGCCCAACAGGGCTAGCCACAGGTAAGACTGGCTTTGGATGAGATTTCCAAAAATGAGAAACTTCCCAATGAAGCCCGAAAAGAGAGGAATCCCAGTCAAAGAGAAGAGGAAAATGGCCATGCAAACGCCAGTGATCGGGTTTCGCCAGCCCATTCCCTTGAAGTGACTCAAGTCAGAACCTTTCTTTTCGTCGGTTACAATTCCCACGATCCAAAAAGCACCCAAGTTCATTGCACAATAAGCAATGAGATAAAAAATGATGGAGGAGAAAGCGGCTGGGGTCATGACAACAAAACCCATCAGGACATAGCCCACATGAGCGATACTCGAGAAAGCGAGCATTCTCTTCACATTGGTTTGAGCAATCGCACTTAAGTTTCCTACCACCATAGTGGCAGCGGAAATCATTGCCATTACTGGGGCCAACTGAATCCCTGCTATTGGAGCAAAAACTCCGCCTTCTTGTTTCTGGGAAAGAGCCGTCAGAACAAAGTGCAAAAGAGCACCAAATCCAGCTGCTTTAGGTCCCACTGAAAAGAAGGTGGCTACTGGAGTCGGCGAACCTTCGTAAACGTCGGGAGTCCAAAAGTGAAACGGAAAGGAGGAAATTTTGTAAGCAAAACCTGCATAGATCATGACGAGAGCTAAATAAAATACAAAGGGATGCGTCCCATTGTTTTTAATGAGCGCTTCAGCAATGGCAGGATAGCTGAGAGCACCTGTATATCCGTACACCAAGCTGATTCCGTAGATCATGAGTCCAGAGGAAACCGCCCCATAAACCAAATACTTGAAGGAAGCTTCGTTAGAACGAGAACTTTCGCGCGCAAAGCCCGCTAGTACAAAGGAAATAATCGAGACCGTCTCGATGCCGATATAGAGCATGAGGAAGTGGTTTGCTAAAACCATGAGGCTCATTCCAAAAGTCATGCAAAGGATAAGAAGGGAAAATTCTGAACGACCCCGCTCTTCAATTTCTGTGGAGCCTAAAGTCACGTAGGCAGTCACACCGCAGGCAAAAAAGAAGAAATACCGGAAAAAAGCGACTAGTCCCGTCTCCGTGACCAAACCGGAAAAGAAATCGCCCGAAAGGCCTTTTCCAGTCGCAGTCACAAGCCCTGCCGCTATACATGAGATGATGACCCAAATCAGTGGGAAACGGTTTTCTCGAAGTTTTGGGACAAAACCATCAAGTAAAAACAAGAGAGACAGAAAGCCCACCAAAGTGAGCTCGGGAGCAAACGCCTTTAAGCTAATCAGCATTTCCGGAGTCACGTTATGCTACCCCCAATGCGCTTAAAAGTTTGGCTAGGGTTGGTCCCATCAGGTTAAGCACCGGCATGGGGTAAACTCCCAAAACGATGACTAATACACAGAGCGGGAACAAGGTTAGCCGCTCTCTCCAGTTCATGTCGGTCATGTCCTTGTGCTCTTCATTCAAAGGACCCAAGAAGACTCGCATGAACATCCACAATAAATAAGCGGCTCCCAACAAAATCCCTAAAGAACCGATCACTACATAAGTTTGGTATTTTGGATTGGAGAAAGTTCCCAAAAATACGAGAGCCTCGCTGATAAAGCCGGATAACCCGGGAAGTCCCAAAGAAGCAAACAAAGCAATGGCCATCATTCCGGTATAGACAGGAACGACCGAAGCAATCCCCCCAAATCCTTTGGAACCATCTGGTTTGATAATCCATCGGTGATGGACTCTGTCGTAAGCGACGCCCACCAAAAGAAAGAGCATTGCTGTGGATGTTCCGTGATTAAACATCTGCATTACCGCTCCATTGACTCCTGCTGTGGTAAAGCTAGCCATTCCCATGATGACGTATCCCATGTGGGACACTGATGAGTAGGCCACTAGCTTTTTCAAATCCTTCTGGGCCATAGCACAGAAAGCACCGTAAATAATGTTGATGACCCCAAGAATCATCATGGCAGTCGATGCCCAAGCAGTTGCTTCTGGGAAAATGGGGTAGTTCATTCGAAGAAGCCCGTACGTTCCCATCTTCAACAAGACGCCTGCTAGGATGACAGAAACCGCCGTTGGGGCTTCCACGTGCGCCCAAGGCAACCACGTATGGAAAGGCCAAATCGGAACTTTAATAGCAAACCCAATAAAGAGACCGATCCACAGAATCTTATCCAGAGCAAAAGTAGTTCCGAAAAGAGTGACCGTCTTTCCTAGGAACTGAGTGTGGTTCTGTGCAAGAGCCAAGAGATCAAAAGTGTGCGGCTCGGAGTAGTAGTACATTGCAAGCATTGCAAGGAGCATCAGCACGGAACCAGCTAGGGTATAAAGGAAGAACTTGATAGCTGCGTATACTTTGTCTTTACCTCCCCAAATACCAATAAGGAAGTACATGGGAAGAAGCATGACTTCCCAGAAAATGAAGAAGAGGAAAAAATCCAGAGCACAGAAAACACCCATCATCCCGGCTTCTAAGAACAAGAACATGGCGTAGTATCCTTTTACGCCCTTTTCGATTCCCCAAGAAGCAAACACACAGAGAAAGGACAAAAGAACGGTCAGCAAAACCATCGGTACGCTTAGTCCATCTATCCCCATGTAATATTCAATGTTGAAAGCCTTGATCCAGGAAACTCGTTCAACGAATTGGACAGCTGCAGTAGTTCTATCAAAGTTGAAGTAAAGCCAAATGCCCAGGAGAAGGGGAATTCCAGTGAATATCACGGATGCCCAACGG
>RFNV01000177.1 GCA_009927005.1 Pseudomonadota bacterium | reverse complement strand
TGAGAGCGTTGTTCTGGGTAGATGTCGGTGTTGCAAAAATGAAGAATGACCCAGTAGTAGTAGCTGGAGATACGGAGGTTATGGTCAGTCTCCACCACCCATTTCCTACATTGGTCGAGGAATACGAATCGGGGGCATTGAAGAGGTTCTTAACAAATGCCCCTGTCGTCAGGTCAAACATGACGCCCTTGTTTTGGCCGTTTGTCCCATCATACAGGACTACGTTGTTGTATTCTGCTTTTTTGGCATATACCGAGCAAGTGTACGCAACTCCGGAGGTGGCTGCGTATGGTGTTTGCATCCAGATGCCAAGTCCGGCTGTAGTTCCTAGAATTTGTTTATCCGCCGTATTCGTTCCATCTGGCGCGGTTGTTGCGTTAGCGGAAACCGTCATGTTTGCCCTTGCCCACACCGAATTGTCGAACTCTTGCGATCTAGTCACCAAATTCGTCCTGCTCTCTTCGATCAGCAATCCACGGCAGGCCAAGGTGATCGGGTCGTAGTCGAACCTCGGCACGTTGTTCGCCGCGCTCTGGATCAGGCCGTTGCTCCCCACAAACGTCGCCGTACTCCCACGCGAGAACTCAATCGGAGGGCCAACCAAGTGATCCAATGTCTGGTAGGTCGTCCAATCCCGAAGCAGGGACGGGCCTCCATTAGCGGGGGGCAGGAGGGTGAGACCTTGGGCGGTATTGAAGACCGTCCTGGTGTAAGTGTTGAAGAGGCCCATGGGGAGATTAGGAGTTGGAAGCTAGTAGCTAGGAGTTAGGGGACTTTGCCTTCAGCCTTTCAGGTTTCAGGTTTCAGCTTTCAGGTTTTTCGGGGGGGCCTTCAGTCTTTCAGGTTTCAGCTTTCAGCTTTCAGCTTTCAGCTTTCAGCTTTCTGCTCCCCTAGCTTCCCTGGACTGCGTGGAAGGTGCTGCCGGTCGTGGCGCACCAGATCTGGATCGGCCCGTTGGGGACTGCGCTGGTCGCCTCGTACCCGGCATACTGAGGGAGGGCGATGCCGACCGTGGCGCTCGGGGTGCTGCCGGTCAGGGTGAGCATCATGAGGTTCGGGCTCGTATTCTGGATCAGCAGGTAGGAGCGGAGGGGATTAGCGGCAAAGACAGTCTGTGCCGTCCCTCCCGTGGTGATGGTCCCGAGGACCGGAGTGAGCGGAGTGGGGGTGCCGGATGTTTTGGTTCTCATGACTGGAAGCTGGGAGTTAGGAGTTGGGAGTTAGGAGGGGGGAAAATTATGAAGGATGAATGATGAATGATGAAAAGGGAGGCAGGCTGAAGGCTGAAGGGGAGGGAAAAAGTGGAAATGGGAAAGTGGAAATGGGAATGGGGAGACTCAGGTTTTCGCTTTTAGCTTTTAGCTTTTAGCTTTTTGCTTTCATCCCACCCGTGCTGTCCACCTTCCTCCCATCCCTCCGATCTGGAGGCCGATCTTGTCGCTTTCGCGGATGAGGTGGCCCTCGGCGCGGTATTCCTCGTTGTTGGCCTTGTCGAGCTGGCCATCCTCGCGGAGGGCGTCGCTGGCGACCGAGAGCTTGAGGTACTCGGCGAGGATCTGGGGGACCGGGATCTGTTTCCAGTGTGTTCCCGTGGGAGGGGTGACAGCGGAATGGGCGATCCGTGCCTCGTAGCAGTGGCCGTCCGTGAACCGCACGATGTCCCCGGCGGCATAGGGAGTTGCCGCGCTCCATGACACCGCGCCGTACTGAAAGGGACGGAGGCGATAGTGCACCCATACGTCAGTCACCGCGAGATCAGGG
>RFNV01000225.1 GCA_009927005.1 Pseudomonadota bacterium | reverse complement strand
TTCCCATAATAATATTTATTGATCCTTCCCTCGGAATATTTCCAGATTCAATGTGTAATTCATAGTTTGGATATACAATTTTCCCTCCATTATATTGAATTTTACTGGTATCGTACACTATATCTGTATTTTCTGATGTGTTTAGTGTTATGCTATATTCACTTTGTCTAAATCTCATATTTTCCCCCGGAATGTAACCATCAAAATAAATATTGATTCCGTTTGATGTGCTTAGCGGATGTGATACTATACCGTAGGCCCCTGGAACACCATATAGTATACATATGTAATCACTTATGAAGTCAAGTATCGATAAATCATGTTCTATAACTGCAATATATTTATCATTATCTATCAGTTCTCTTATCAATTTAGCAATATTTAATCTTTGTCTGACATCTAAGTAATTAGTGGGCTCATCAAATATATATACATCAGCATCACTTGCCAATGTAATTGCACACAACAATCTTTGCAATTCTCCTCCGCTAAGAAAAATAATTTTTGATTCAAGAATTGAACTAAGTTCTAAATCTTCAATAATTTTATCTAATCTTGATTTATTCAATGATCTTAAATTTAAATATTCTTTGACTGTGTAATCAAAACCTTTCGACTTAACAAATGATATTAATGATTCAACGTGTTGAGGCTTCACACTAATTTTCAATTCATTGTTATATAATTTTGTCATGTACTTATGCATTTCACTACCTTTAAATTTGTTAATGATTGAATCAGTTGAGTAAGTATTATCAAAATCTTCAAAATTTGGTTTTATTTTTCCTGTTAAAATTTGCACAATAGTAGTTTTTCCAATACCATTTTGCCCAATGAATCCCAAAACTTTTCCTTGTTTTAATACTGGCATTCTGTATAACCTAAAACCATTTCTCCCATACCTATTAATAATATCATTTGATAATTCAGTTGGAACATTTACAATTGAGACAGCACCAAAAGGGCATCCTCCTACTGGTTTAGCACATAAGCCACAACCAATACATGCATCTTCAACTATTGAAGCTATCTTTTTTTTAACGGTGGTGTCTTCTATATCTATAATTCTAACACACTCTTTTTTTTGTCTGTTCACTGGACATATTAATCCACATTCAAAATTACATTTATTAGGCCGACATTTATCTT
>RFNV01000038.1 GCA_009927005.1 Pseudomonadota bacterium | reverse complement strand
TTATCGTTTTCATGTGTTGAAAATAAATTCTTTGCATTGTTTTTCATCTTATAATCTTTGACTTTATTATAATAAAAAGCACCATTTAGATTTTTTAATCGTGATCCATCTTTAGTATATTCGGTAATAAAAAAACTTAACATAGAAAAATGACTTAAAGCTTCTAACTTTATATGTTGCAATTCATTTCTATGATTATTATGTGTTAACCATAAAACACATTCGGGTATATAATTTATTGTATAATTAACACCATCAATCACATATGTTTTCTCTATACCTTCCGTTCTTATTATATATCCGTATGTTGCAAACCAATCATCAAAAAGTCTAATATCAAAGGGTGCATACTTTGAATTAACTCCACCAAGAGTTTTGTAATTATATTTTTCGAAAAATTGATGCAGGAGATCACTGTAACTAGCCTCCCTTAAATATTGTTTGAACGACTTCATTTCTTTAACTCCTCTGGTACAATATCATATTGTTTATCTGTTAATATATCAGAAATCTTATCTTTAAATTGATTTAATCCTTCTTCTGTCATATGACTTGTTAATGCTTCAGCAAGAGACGGATCTATCAAATCAGACCTTGTAAATGTTTCTCTTTCATAACTACCGGATTTGTATGCAGGTTGGTATGTAGGAGGATTATATGAATCATCAACAATTTTATATATATTAGATGATGATATTTGGGTTATTCTTATTTCATGAATTTTGATTTCATCAGGCATTAGATATCCATCAAAAGTTGGTAAAGTAGTTCCCCAATTATGTATCACCCCACAGAGATGTACATATTTATTACAAAAATCTCTCATTTCACTAGGTTTTAAACGAATGTATTTGTTTAAATCAGCTAAATTTTTAATTTCTATAACCATAGAAACAACTATAGTTCCACCATAAATGTATGTTTCATCGTCTATTTTTATAGGCCTACGTTCAACTTTTATTGTTAAATCAGAAAGTTCATATAAGTTCTGACCTAATTTTTTTGCTGGTGGTCTAAATCCATTCGCAATCGTTGAAACTCTTAAAATTCCTTTTACTTCCATGCCTTCTTCAAAACTTTCTTCTAAAAGATTAAGATCAAAGTTTGGTGAAACTTTTTTTACAAGCTCTTTGATTTTTTCTATTCCTTCGTTTATAAAATGACTAGCGAAAGCATCTATCATGTGTTCGTCCAAATCGCTTTTTTCGTAATCTACACTAAGTTCCTTTCTCTTCTCGCTACCAAATTCAATAGAATTATAATTAATAGCATTATATAAACCTAATCTATTAGAATAAACACCATATTTACCCTTTCCCCAAATCAATATTATAAAAGTATTGATAGATTCATATTTAATATATTTTAATTGTGTGTTATTTTCGTTAAACTTTAAAGTATAGAAAATACCTACATTTACACTATATTTTTTATCATCAATAAAAAAATCTACAAATTCAGGTTTAGGAAAAACATTAATTTCATTTTTAACTAAATTTGGAAAACACGACCACTTTAAATCTTTAGCGGCATCCAAGAATTTTTTATTATCTATAAAATTACCATCATCAGCCTCTTCGATATATTGCTTTAGACTGTATTTTGACATACAATATCATCTCTCTGTGTAAAGATCTGGAAATTCGTTTTCAGGATATAACCACTTGAATTTGTCTTTAGCAGTAAGCAATACAGGAATATACTCACCATCGTTCTCTTGTATATTGTTGAAGTATGGGAATCCAATCTGACCAACTTGGAATCTCAATGGTCTTCTACTTGTTCCTCTTGCTTGCCATGCTTTTTTGTATTCTTCGAATTGTTCTTTATAAACATTCATTTTTTCTTCTGGAGACAACCCTACATAATTTTGTTGTTTCTGATACAATTGTTCAAGTGTTGGCTCGTCCAAGTCAGAAAGGTTTTGTGTTTCTTCGATGACGGAATCAAAGTTATTACTTTCCATGATTTCAGAAAGTTCTTCTGGTGTTTTGTCTTTGACTATATTACCATCATAAGCACCTTGAGGTCCAATTAATGATAGAGGTCTTGCCTTTCTCTGTTTGAATTGTTGGTCGGTTCTCCAGAAAGCCGCACCCACATCGTTTCTTAATTCTCTATCTATGATTCTACCAACCTTAACGATCTTACCTTCGTTATTTACTTTAAGTGAAGTTCTATATGGCAAGTAATTTTCACCCCACCAATAGATTATAATGTTTCTTTCATCACCTTCTTCTCTATCTTCGGATGTTCTTCTATATGGTTGTAATCTAAGACCAACCATCGGAAAGAATGATTTGTAAAGCTGATGGAAGAGTTCTACGCCACCATAAAGTTTAATTTGTTCTGTATCAAGAATAATAGAAAGTCTGTAGTCTGCACCCGAAAGTCTTTCGTTTCTATCTATCTCATTACCATTAACATCATTAACTGTTTGTTTCAATGCATTAACAGGGAAATATGCTAAGTCACCAACATTGTAATGTCTACCTGTAACTGAATCGTACCCATCACGATCTAATGTTTTTGCTGTCCATCTTTTATCTTTGACACCAAGATGAACAGTCTTTAATAAGATGTCTCTGATAATGTCAGCCTTTGAATACTGTTCAGTACCAACCATGTATGTGTCTTTGGAAATTCCTCAAAGACATAACGGATAAGATTCATCAACTTGCCAAGCTTTGTATTTTCTGAAATTTTTTGGAACTCACTGAACTCCTGATACTGATCATAATCATAATTCATCAATTGTCTAAATGCATCAACAACAAATGGTTGTGCATCATCAGGTGTTCTTATTTTTTTTGCTTCAGGGGGATTGCCAAGGTGTGCTCCTTCAGATAGCATTTGCTTTACAAGATTATCAAATTTCATAGTAATAATTACTTATCCAACAGAATAAATTTGACAAACATAAAAAAACCTGTAATATATAAAAATATGAA
>RFNV01000141.1 GCA_009927005.1 Pseudomonadota bacterium | reverse complement strand
AAGTCCAGAAATGCGTGGCTGTAGTTCCTACCCTTCCATCGATTTAGTAGTTTCCAATTGTGTAACCAATCTTTCTCCCAACAAAGAGCGAGTATTTTCTGAAATTTTTAGGGTCTTAAAGCCGGGAGGGGAACTCTATTTTAGTGATGTCTTTGCTAACCGAAGAATTCCCGAACCTCTGACGGAAGATCCAGTACTGCTCGGAGAGTGTTTGGGAGGAGCCATGTACAAAGAGGACTTTAGAAGGCTTCTAGCTAAACTTGGCTGTCAGGACTTCCGAGTGCTTTCATCGGGCCCTGTCGACTTGGTCAGTCCTGAAGTTCAAAGAAAGATAGCTATGGTCGGGTTTGAATCGATCACATTTAGAGCTTTCAAATTGGACCTAGAAGACCGCTGTGAAGATTACGGTCAAGTGGCTTATTATCAAGGGACTATCGAAGGCTATCCCCATTCCTTTAAGTTAGATGACCACCATCTTTTTTACAGCGGCCAACCCATGTTGGTATGTGGAAACACAGCGGATATGATTTCCAAGACTTGGTGTAAAAACCATTTCAAAGTCGTGGGGGATAAAACCACCCATCTCGGAATTTTTGACTGCGCACCAGAACAGTCGGCAGCTAAAGATAACGATTGTTCCTCGGGCGCTTGTTGCTAGTCATTAAAACAGCAGGGTCAGATAAAAAAATTTCTGAACCAATCTCTTAAGGTCATAAAAACCATCCGATGTTGAGGTAGGGGAGCCCGCCGATCTTGCTATCAAACGAACGTTCGTAACCGGCTCCAATATTTAATCCTAAATCTAACTGCCACTCGGCACCAGCAACGGCGTAAAGATGGTGGTCGTCTTGAAACCCTTCGGTAGCGATAGTTGCCCAGCTTAGACCTACAATTGGGGATAAATTCCATCCCGGCACCAATAATCTGGCACCTCCACCGTAGGTTACCGATTTTGTTTTGAAAACATACCCGCCCCAATTGTAATCACTATTGAATCTCCCAACTCCTTCAGTAAGCCTGAAAAAATCGGTAAAATTAAAGGCTATATTAATTCCTGCCACGGCAGGTACTGGATCATTTAATCCAAATAAGATCCCGGCGGTGCGCCTCGTTCTGTGGCTTTGCTCAGTTTGACTGTAACTGGGAGCAGCCGTTAACGGTGTAGCTGTTAAAAAGACTAAAACTGCCACTAAAGACCAAAGAGAAAATTTAAATTGTGTCATAGGCGCTCCTTAAAATTCCTGACATGAAATCGGTCGTTCTTCTCCACATCCGTAGGCTAGAATCCATTGACCCTCTTTTTTCTTGAGAGTCCTTGAGATGTCATAAATAGGAGATATAGAAAACGTCTCGGCTGATATTTCTTCTGCTTTGAGAACTCTTGATAACTCAGCCCCCGTTTTGCTGATCTCAATGAGCCGCGCTTCTGCTTTGTCATTTTTTAAAACTCGAACTTTCACGGTATCGCTGTGTTCAAATCCCTCGCACTCTAAGACAACTTTTTCTGACAGTGCTTCTAAGTGGGGCATTAAAGAAAGTTTCTCAGTATAGATTAGTTTTGTGTCACCATGTTTCATGGAACCAAGACGCAGAAGAGATCCATTTTCAAAAAAGATAGTTTCCTCAGCGTTATGCCCAGGAACATCCAAATGGCACATTCCATTTTCGCAGTATCCGGTTCCGATACTTTTATCGTCTTCTAAAATTTCGAACTCCATTTTTGATGTAAACTTCAGTTTTGCGGAGTAGGACACCTCTTTGCCGCCCCCATAATTATAGTAAGCAACCATCTCATTTTCTTTTACTGTTAAGCTGGCATCGTACGTGCTGTCTAATCCCTGAGGGGTTTTCATTCTGCCTTTTCCTCGGTAGACCCCATCAGAAATTCCCGGCATGGATAACGCAATTGCAGATAGAAATTGGGTGACTAAGATAATTTTCTTCATTATGTCCCTTTCAGTTTTAAATCGTTGTTTCTCTGTGTGATGTCGTTGTTTCAACAGAGCAGCTAGTAGTATTATTTTCATTTAGAAAAACAAAAGAATCCCTTAAATTCGGCACGTTTAGTTGGGCAAATGTACTTGGGGATACTGAGACTCTTTTCCCTCGGGGGTATCGAACGCCGGTATCATCTGTCAGCTCTTTAAACGGCCCTCGATAAACTACAATTTGGTTCGATTGTGTGGCCTCAACTCTACAGGTGTTTGCGGTGATCATTAGCTCGCGCATTTTAGCTCCCGCAAACTGGAAAACGGGTGAATGGCTCAGTCTTTTTAATTCGATTTGATTAAATCCGGCTTCTTCCAAAGCTTTGATAATCTCCGACTCTGTGGGAGTGTGTTCAACCAAAGCAGCAGGTCCCGGGAGTCGAGGAAGTGTTGTATGAATTGGAACGTCACTTACTAACAAGTGAAGCATGAGTTGTCCTCCCGGGGTCAATGCTCTCTTAACTTCGGAAAGTATTTTGGCAGAGTCCTCTGGGGCAATTTTTATGTTAAAAGTTCCTCTTAGGCGAACCTCATCTAAACTTTTCGATTGAACAGGGATGGGATTTTGAAACGGCGTTCCCAACATATGATCCCACACTTGATTTGTTGTCTGAGTTTGTGAAGTGACACTTCTTTGATCTATTTGTTGTTTTTTTGAATCATTTTCGAGGTCTGCTTCTAGGACGTAAAACTCGACCAAGTTTCCATCGGGATCGTTGAGACACAGTTTTGTTTGACGGGAGTAGCAACATTCGACTCCTTGAATATATTGAGGTTCGAGCCCGCTAGAGTGGGCCGATTCCGCAAATGTTCTTAATGCTTCTCCGTCAGAAACTCGAATACCTAAATGATTCAGCTTTTCCTGTGATTCGGAAAGACCTGGCTCCAGAGACAGCACTAATGGTGGATTGTTCAGTTCAAACTTTGCGTAGTCAGCATGTCTTTTAACCGGAGCAATCCCCAAAGCTTTGGTATAAAACTCAACTGAATGGTCAAGATTACTTACATTAAGTGACAAGTGAAACATGCGTTCGTTGGTCGGATTTTTCTGAGCCATTTTTTCCCTCGTTATTTGAAAATAAAGTTAGTGCAGCC
>RFNV01000183.1 GCA_009927005.1 Pseudomonadota bacterium | reverse complement strand
GATCTTTTTCAAATGTTCGAGAAAATGACTGGTGCGCCGGCGCAGGCTGAAATGTATCGAGCTTTCAGTGTACTTCAGCCTGCGCTGGAATGTTTGTACAATATCAATTCTATCGAGAGACAAATCGTGACGTGCAGAGAAGGACGAGAAGTAGTTGAACATGATCGTAGGGAGTGCGAAGAGGAAATTGACAAGTGCCAGAATGAGATTGACGAGTACAAGGAGAAGATTCGCAAGTTGAATGACCGCATTTCCCAGTTAAATGATCGCGTGAGCGCATATAACACGCAAAATTTGGAATTCGTCGGTGCAGTTGACCACCTGTCGAGTGAACTCGCTCGAGTGCAGAGAGAGTTACAGTATCTTTTAACGCCAGAGCCAGCCATCGATCAAGTTGACCAGTCAGGCGAGCGTGCACTTACCCGCCAATTGGCAGAGCTGATAAACCAAACTGACGTGGTATTTTTGCTTATAAAAAATAGAAATATCCATAACCCCGCGTACACTGAGATTCTCCGGGGAGCTCTAAGTGTGCGGTTAACTATGCGCGAGAAGTTGCCCAAGCTTCCAGCGCGAGCTTTCGATAAAATGGACCAGACAGCTCGCATGGCGAATTTGGTGGAACACGACGACATGATATTTTCTGTCCTAGAAAATATGCAAGAAGAAACCCCTGAGTCCGCTATGGTTATCCGAGACATCGTAGCTCAGCGGGTGGCTATGCGCGACCAGCTCCCAAAAAGTCTCCAGGTTCAGTGAACATCTTCATTTTTTTATTCTCATTGTTTCATTTGATGAACTAGCTACATAATAAAAAATTGAAAATATAAAATGACTGAAAAACCCATTTGTCAAACCATATGAATCACTTGACGTCATCCCGATCGAGTTCAAGAAATGGCTTGCAGTCGTCCTCCCCAGTTTGATCTCATTGAAAAATTGGCCAGACTGACTGGCGCACCCATTCCAGCTTTGATAGCAGGGCCTCTCGCTTTGCTTCAGCGCGATCTGGACACCCATCTTGCGATTTCAGACCTTCAGCGTCAGCTCGAGCGATGCAACCAGCGACAGGGGACAGTCGGCGACGAAATTGACGAGACTCAGTGGGAGCTTGACAAGGCTCGGCGGGAGCTTGATCAACTGAACGTGCACTGTCTCCGGCTTGAAGATCGTCTGAGGGCGCTAGCGAGGGCAAACTCAGATCTTGATGATGAGATGGGTGATCTGTCTGCCCGGCTTGCTCGAGAACTCATGCGGTCTACTCCGCCACCGGCCAATCCAGCGCCACAGGTCATCCCTCCAGCGCCACAGGTCATCCCGTCAGCGCCACCAGTTCGTCCAGTGGACCGGAGCGTCCTGACTAACGAACTGACGAACTGCGAAGAGTCCATTCACGACGTCTTGATCTCGAGTCAGACCAGCGACAGGCGCGACGTCGACAAGGTTCTGCGGGATCTTCGGACCGAGCGGAATAGGCTCCGCGCTCTGATTGAGGAGATCGACCAAGCTCCCTCGGGCTCGCAGTAGCCATCCATTCCCATTTCTTTTTTTTATTCAACGACACAGGTCGACCTTTGCCACCAACAAGAAAAGGCATTAGACGCGCAAAACTCTGAGGTCGAGGATTGCCGGAGTGAGCTAATTACATAAAAATTTATCATTTTTTTATTTTATTGAGCTCATAATTAGCGCCACGACTGGTTACATAATAAAAAATTGAAAATATGGAATGACTGGAAACACCATAAAACTAAACTTTACAGTACACTTTGCCTATTTACTTTCAAGACCAAAGAATGGCAGGCAAGGACCCTGCTGCAATCCTGCAAAAAATCAAATCAAATGATCAATGGGGTGTTGCTCGTTCCCTTATTATTATTCAAGATGCTTCTACCAATGATCCATCAAGCGATGAAATTTCGAATATGATTGGTTGCATTACTACCGACAGGGGAACTCTTAATACAAGAATCAAGTCTCACGAGTCGGAACTAAAGAATGTTCAAAGTGATTCTGATAAGAACGATGAGAATATTATAAAGCTAAAAAATCATTATAAGAAACTGGGACAAGAGCTTCGTGAGCTCGAGGAGAGTATACGTAAGCTGAAGGTACGTTATAGGGAACTCAATGAGGAGAAAAACTATTGTGAGTCTGATGAGTTTGATCTTTATGAATATTATGCTGAGCTGTCTCGATATTGTGCGAATCTTGCTTGGTGTCTTAAGGTTCAATA
>RFNV01000039.1 GCA_009927005.1 Pseudomonadota bacterium | reverse complement strand
TTGTGCAAGTAGAAATGAAATTATCCTTGCAAAATCCATGAATGTACCGAACGATAAAATATTATACGCCAACCCGTGCAAAGATATTGACGAATTGCAATTTGCTAGACAAAAAGATGTGGACTACTTAACTTTCGACTCGAGATGTGAACTGGATAAAATTAAAGTATTTCACCCTGATGCAAAATGTATCATTAGAATTAAAGTAGATGATGCTGGTTCTGAATGCCGATTTAGTACTAAATTTGGTTGTACATTGGTAGAAGCAAAAGATTTGCTAGCACTTGCTCATCTGGACGAACTAGATATTGTCGGTGTAAGCTTCCATCAAGGGTCTAATTGTAAAGTAAAAGGACAATTTGATATGGCTATTAGAGACGCGAGAGAAGTATTTAATATGGCAAAAGAATATAAATTTGACATGAATATACTGGACATAGGAGGAGGGATGCCAGGAACAGATGATGGTCCTGTCACATTTAAAAACATAGCTGATGAAATTAACAATGCAATTGACAAATATTTTGGGGATATCATTGACAACATAAAAATCATTGGGGAACCCGGAAGATACATAAATACCAGTTCCCACACTTTAATAACAACAATAATAGGAATTAAGTCAACTATAAACCCTGCAAACAATCAAAAGGAATTTACATATACAATTAATGATACCCTATATGGCTCATTTAACTGTATTCCTTTTGATCACGCGAAACCCGAAATACTACCCTATAATGAAAGGACTGAAAAAACATATAAATCAACTATATTCGGATGCTCCTGTGACTCAATAGACGTTATAACAAGAGATATCATGTTGCCAAAACTAGCCGTAGGAGATAGAGTATACGTTAAAAACTTTGGGGCCTACACAAGGGCATCCTCTTCATCATTCAATGGATTTAAAACATCACTAACTCATTATATTGTCAGGGCTTAGCTATTCATTTGTTGATCCTAATAGATGGCTTAACACATAGTTTAATACATAGCTTAATACATAGCTCAATAAAGGAACATATTGTGTTTGTCGCATATAACACTCATTAAATTTTGTTTATTATAAAGAATCATAATGAAAAGATATAAACATATATTATTAGTATATTAGTGTATATAATTCTATGTTTATCAAAAAAATTGAAAAATAAACATTTTGAAAACTTAGGAAAATATACAAAGAAAGATCGGGCTATGGAGCCCAAGTGGTACGAATTATTAACGTTATCGT
>RFNV01000076.1 GCA_009927005.1 Pseudomonadota bacterium | reverse complement strand
TGATGGCATAGATAGAGGTAGGAAAGAAACTAAACAACCAACCAAAGAAAGAACCCAATATATGCAAATCGAACTAAAAAAACTCAAAATCTGCAAATGGATGAGCCAAGAAACTAATTGTTACGCTTGTGAGGTCTGGATAGATGGCAAACTAGCTGGGTGGGCTGAAAACGATGGTCATGGTGGACCAGATTCCTTCAATACCCAAAAGGGCTTTGCCTTGGGGGATTTGGGCTCTGTTTTGAATGAATACGCTACTAAACACCTCCCTATTCGCAAGTATTCGTGGGGCGAGGTAAAACCCGATGCTGAAACCCTTATGGGCGATTTGATACAAAAAGCTGACGAGCGTAAGAAGTTTGATTCTGATATTAAGAAAAAAATTCTCTATACATCGAAGAAAAAAGATGGCTCTTGGGGAGTATTTGAATTGGCTTTCAAGAGAAAGTTAAAGGATGGTTCGACTAAAATTATTACTCTTGAAGAAGGTGTTGCGAAATTGACCGCTTGTGGATTCATTACTGCCGAAAGCATTGTTTTGAACATTATGAGACACGACCTAGCTTTTGATCTATATAGGCAGTTGGTTTTTGTCTCCAAGCCCTTGCCTGAGGAGGTGAAATAATATGACACGCAAAACTCCGTTCGATGTTGTTCTTGAGGCTTTGACGAAAATCCAGAAAACAATCAATCGTAATATGGACAACGAAATGAGGCCGTTTAAGAAGGCAAATCCGAATGTTACTAACTATGAGCAAGGTCGGTGTGACCAAGCTACTGTTACCTTCGATGAAGTCACTAAAATCATTATGGATATGGAAAAGAAGCTAAAATGAGTTCTCGCTTTTACATTTCACCGGAAGCTCTAAACGAGGCTTGGGATTTGCATTGGCAGGCTCATCTTGTCCAGCAAGCCAAAAAATCAGTTGACTCTAACCCCCTTTCTGAAAGGATTCAAAAATGACAAAACCTGAATTAAGAAAATTCGCTAAAGAACAATTAAAGAAAGCTCAACAGTATCACTATAATAGCGAAGGCTCGAAAGAGCCCAGTTGCAGTATGTCGGAAGATATTGGTTATTATCGGGGGATGATTGCGGGGCTTCGCTTGCTTAAAAAAACCAAGAAAGTTCGTTTCTAAAGGAGAGTCCATGAGCCAAATAATCAAACCCAACGAACCCGCCCCCATAACCGTCCAAATGTCCCGGGACATGGCGAAAGGGCTCGCATCTATCCTCGGAGAATATGCGACCCGAATCACTATGCCCGAGTTTAAGGAGGACATGACCGAGGACCAGAAATCCGAAGTGACAAAAGTTTTTGAGGAACGGAAAAAGTTTTCTGCTTCGATTGCTAACTCCC
>RFNV01000109.1 GCA_009927005.1 Pseudomonadota bacterium | reverse complement strand
AGTGTATCTTTGATGTTTGTATCCATATCTTTATCTAAATCTAAAGTCATTGGTGGTGGAGTGTTATTCTTTTCGGAATTTACAGCATAATCCGTAGGTTCCGTAAGAGTTAACGTTGGATAATCAATTTTTAAATGAGTATAAACTTCACGAGGACCAAATCTATTCTTTTCTATACCAATATTGATCTGTCCAAGTTCGGAATCACCTTCTTTTGTATAAATTGATATCATCGCATCAACTGTATGTGCAAGACCCATAGATTCACTAGTCTTGCCCATGTCAGGTTGAACCATATTAACCGCAGCACGGTTTGCTTGTGTTGCAGAAATAATAGGACAATTAAAAGTATAGGACATAGCTCTCAATGCTTCCGTTATCTTCTTAATAGCTTCGTAAGAACTAAGACCATTAGCTGGTGGAGATATAAGATTGATATAATCCACAATGATTGCATCCGGTTTTATACCCTTTTGGACTAATTTTGTAATGAAATTCTTGATTTGTAACACCGACATTGACTGTGGTGGGAACTCTTTGATGATTAATTTGGATTTTGAATTAGTTACCTTGTACTGATTGAGTTTATTCTTGAGATTATCAACACGGAGATGTAAATCATTGGCTGGAATTCTACTAAGTTGGGCCGAAATACGTTTTGCATATACCTGTTCTGGCATTTCAAGCGTAATCAATATTACAGTTTTGTTTTGTGAGAGAATATTGGTTGCAATATTGCCTAGAAATATAGATTTACCCACGTTTGTTTGTCCAAAGAATACATATAACGCTCTACCTTCTGCCATAAACCCACCAGCGAGGTGTTTATCAAGCCATTTCCATCCAGATGATATGGTTGCAAACACTTGATTGAGTTCTTCGCAATGTTTATCAATCTCTTCGAGATAATCCATACCAACACTAGTTGTCAAAGACAATGAACATGCATCTTCAAAAGATTTTAAGATCTTCGTAGTATCGATTTTACCGGAATTAACATCAAGTGATGTTTCTAGTACCGTTGATAGTACTGCTTTTTCCTTTAGAAATCTTTCTGTGTTCTTTAACAATACTTCTTTGTTATATTTTTTATCAATAGAATTAAAAGAATATACCACTTGCTTAAAAGCATCCTTTTGTTCCTGTTTAATAAGGCAGGATTTCAATTCCGTAATGTTTGGAACTGTTGAATGTTCAAGATAATAACTTTTTACTATGGAAAAAATCATAGCAATATTCTTATCTTTGAAATAAGACGGATTTATATAATCAAGAATAGCTTCGAGATAGCTTTGATCAAATAAAGAGTTATATATGATCAACTTCTCGAAATATTGCAAATCTAAGGATATCCCCTGTTCACTCATCACACTAATTATAAGCTTAATTTAAAATTAAGCAACCGTTTCGTTCTTAAATGATAGAGCAGACTGTAGTTTTGATTCCAAAACAGGTAGGATCTTATCCCAAACCTCTTCGTTATCCTTCCAATCCTTAAAGAATCCAAGAGTTTCACCTTGGAAAACATATCTATGACCTGCTTTTTCAAGCACACCATAACCTTCTGCCATCTCCAAGAGACCAGAATACTTGTTAAGACCCGTTCTGAAGTTGAGATACATTTCAATCTCAAGATAAGGTGGAACAAAACGATTCTTTGTAGTGAAAGCACGAAGAGTGAGAGCATTAATACCCTTTGCCAAGAAGGTAGACTCTGTATTTGCGTCTTTGTTCTTGGTATCTTCTGTTTTTTCTGTCTTTTTTGCCATCTGAACAATTACAGATGCCATATAAAGAGGTCCAGAACCACCAGCTTGCTTCTTAATTGCTGTTGGATGTAGCTGCGAGGGATCATCATAAATGTGATTGGTGAAAATCACAGGACAATTTGCTTGTGCAGCAGAATGTGTGATTGCTCTCATCATTGATTTAAGAGCTTTCGCACGATTACCCATATCGGGTGTATCAGAACCCTCTTCAATCTTCTTTTTTTCTTGTGCAGTAATCAAATTACCAAGAGAATCAATTACAAGAAGAACTTTTCCCTGCAATTTCTTCTCAACTATAGTATCAAGAAACTTTACAATTTGATTTCTGCAATTTTCTGTGATTTCACTAGGAACATGCTTGATTTTCGATGGATCACAACCCAATCTCTTTGCTGTTTCCTCGTCCAATGCACCTTCCGTATCAAAATATGCAACATGCATACCTTTTTTCTGTGCATTAGCCATGATCTTGTTACAAATAAGTGTTTTACCACAAGATTCAGGACCAACGAAACCTGTTAACCTTCCAATTGGAATACCACCGTATAATGAACCAGATATAATTGCATTCAATGCATAAGAACCCGTGTCTACCCATTCTTTTACATTCGACAAACTGTTCTCATTAAGAAATGCTGCGTTCGGATTGAGACTATCAATTGCTTTAAAGCAATCTAGGATATCTCCACTCTCTACAATAGCTTCGTTTTTGTTTGAATTTTTACTCATATGTATATGATAACAAGAAACCCACAAAAGTCAAAGACCTTTGTGGGTTTTTTTATTGACGCTGTGGAAGGATATGTGGTTGCGTCAAAAATTAATTCTCGTCAAACAAATTCACAACCTTTGGTGCTTCACCATTGTTTGGTGATGCTGGTGCTAACGCACCACCAGTTACAAACTGGTTGTTAGGATTGAACATTTGCGCATACTGTCCTTGGAGCCTGAAATCAATCGCATCGATATCAGTAGAAACAACAGCTGATGCATTGTAATTAAATACAACATCACCTGTCTTATCAGCAAGAAACTCTCTGAAGAAGAGAGGAAGAAGCTGAACGGACATCTTACCTTGATTGTCCGCAGGTACGATATGAAGAATAACAGGATTCTTAATTGAGACGACATCCTTTGTGGTTGATGGGACGTTTTCACCAAGAATTGTTCTTCCGATTGGATCGAGAATTACGATTAGTGTTTTATTGCTTGTTGTTTCTGTTGTCATATATAATAAATTTAACAT
>RFNV01000040.1 GCA_009927005.1 Pseudomonadota bacterium | reverse complement strand
CCGATCAAACTGCTCTAGGTTGCGAAATACTCGGAACAATCGGGGAAACTGGTTCCCAATTTTTCCCGACCCCGATCCCGGTTGGGCCTGCTATTAAGCCTGCCATGAAAGTTGTTGGCGGAATATCTTCCGGGGGCTATCAAATGCTTGCTACAAGTGGGAAACTAGCATCGGAGGGTCGATTGATTTCCGCACCACTTGGTACGGGACAAGTAGCACAACCTTCTTTATATCTGTTCGGCTCTCCCGCAATCGCTTGGAACACGATTGCTCAAGTTTTTGGTCAGGGCGAACCTCCCGCCGAAGTTATTCGCCGGATGGGTATGACTGGGGTTAAAATCCTTGCTCCCCCTGACATGAGATTCTCGGTCGGCCTACGCCCAACAATGCCAAGTGCGCCGAATCCAGCGGGGGAAATTTTCCCGCCAGTTTATGTAGATGAATCCGGTGATTCAGGACAATAGTTTTTATGCCTATCCCTCTTTTTGGTGGTCAGTTTTACGCTAGTAAAGGTGCGGAAGATCAGATTCATCGTGGCTTGGATACTCAATTTGGCGGGATGTATTGTGGTATAGATAGTGGACTCATTTCCGAAGCGTATGCCTTGGTGCAAAGTGATAGTGTTAAAGGACAAAGCCCGAACACATGGCTTCCCGCAGATACGATAGTGAAAGGAAACAAATGCTATCCGGGGCCATTAAACACTCAATGGTGGTATGAGCATTGTATGACTCCTGTTCTAAATGCTCAAGAACTTATTAAAAATTGTAAGAAGGGTGATTGGGATGGCGGTTATTGGTGCGTTACATACGATGAAGCTGGCTGGCCAACCTATCATCCCAATATGCCCTACCATGTCACACTTGCAGAGGAAGGCCCTGCCGGGTGCGCTAAACAGAGGAAAGAATCGGAGGAAGCTGAATTGGGATATACTTGTACTACCCCCAATACATCTTTTACGCAAAACATAACAATAGAGTATCCAATTTACGACTCAAATAAAAGATTTCTTCGTTATGCAAACCGAAGCATAACCGTTCACCCTTGCGCCTCGGTGGGGCAAATGAAATCTTTGCACGACTACAAATTCCCCGAAAAGTCCTCCGCCGTAGCCGAACGAGAAACGAACCCAAAACTTGACGAAGCGAAAGCAGATTTCCTCGCCCCCCTAATTAGCACGATCAGGTCGGCGTATTTTCTTGGTGGGGGAATTATCGGTGGGTGGCTAGTGTACCTGAACGCTAAAAGTGAAAACCTATCTTT
>RFNV01000324.1 GCA_009927005.1 Pseudomonadota bacterium | reverse complement strand
TTCAGTCAAAAAGATATAGTCAAAGAATTAAATAAAAAAAGAAAAGATTATGAAAAAGAATGTTCAGTTAAACATTAAAATATTATTTTATATAACTATTTGTAGATTATTTATTGTGTTTTCAATAAATATGCTAATTGCCCTTCTGAATCTCTTGTTGATAAACATCCAGTCCAAGGTTGAGAAGGATTTGATGTCGGCATAATTCCTATGCATTGTGTGAAACCACCTAATCTTGTTTGTCTTGCACACTCATCTATTGCTTGCTCTAATTGCATACCCATAAAGCTTCCGGCACCTGTAGTTGTATAGCACGATGGTCTGGTACTTGGCTTATAAGCTGTTCCACTTGCAGTTCTGGTATAACCGTCAGATGGTGCCACTACTGGCATTGGTTTGGGTGTCACAACTGGTACGGGCACAGGAGCGGGTACAGGAGCAGGAACTGGAGCTACTACTGGGGTTGGAGTTACTACTGGCATTGGTTTGGGTGCCACTACTGGCGCTGGTGCAGGAGGAGTAGGTACCACTACTGGAACAACTGGCGCTACTTCTTGTCTTATTGGTATATATTCACTATACACTTCAGCACTTGGTTTTGATGGTATATATTCACTAACTGGCATATATGAATTATATGCTTCACTGTTTGGTTTTGTTTGTATGTATTCACTGTATGTCTCGCCATATACTTCACTATGAACTTCGCTAACTGGAGACATTGGAATTGAATATGTCTCACTGAGCACTTCACTATTTGGTGTTGATGGTACTAAATTTGATTGATGACTTTCAGAATCTGATTCTCCCATTGGAGATGATGGTTGCACTGAATTTTGTTCTTGTGTTGTTTCTTGAGTGGCTCCTTGTGTTGGATTGCTGGCGCTACCATTGAGTGAATAAACTATTAACAATATTATCACAACAACCATAATTATAACACATAATGCAATAGCTATTTTAAATTTGGTGTTCATTTTTTATATTATAATATTTTATGTTGGGATTATTTAATATTTTAATAATTAATAAATAAAATTAGTTTAATTGTTTAATTATACACGTTCAGCACTCTAGCTGATGGCTCAGTAACATTTCCCACCCATTTTGGCAACCAATAATATGGGATAGTTTTAGCAGTTGAGGCCATATCTCCAAAATACTTTTCAAACTCCAATCTAAAATGCAATGCTTCTTTCGATTGAGGAATGCAGTGTTGATACTTTTGTCTTTCATAATCGAAAGTTTCATCTGGTATTTCATTATTAATATGTTCTTGCAAAACTGTATACCAAGATCTTTTCATTGATGATACACCATCACTAAAAGCTTCTTTCTTTCTGTATAAAACTTCATTTGGTAAATAGTCATCGCGATCAAAAGATTTCCTGAGTAGCCATTTTTCGATTGGTTTTCCTGTTTCAGACTTTGGAACTCTCAGAGTTGGATCTATTGACAAATACAATTCAATAAATTTTTTACTCAAAAATGGAACTCTTGCTTCTAATCCATTCGACGATACACCTCTATCGGCCCTCAGAACATCATACATATGAATATCACTTACTAGTCTTACATTTTCTTTGTGTAATGAAACTGGATCTGGTGCATTGTGAAAATACATATATCCGGCACACAATTCATCACTACCATCACCAATTAGGAGAACTTTAATGTCAGTATGCTCAGCAATCCATTTAGAAATTAAATATTGTCCTGTTGATGCTCTTACAGTGGTGACGTCATACGATTCAATAACAGACACAACAACTGAAATTGCATCAAGCCAATCTTTTTCAGGGAATTGAATATGTGTATGATCACTTCCAATATGTTTAGATACTAATTTAGCATAATATTCATCAGTTGATCCTTCCATTCCAATACTAAATGTTTTTAATTTTAATTGACTATTTTGTTTTTTGAGATATTTTGCTGCAATACTGGCAACAAGACTACTATCTAGACCTCCAGAAAGAAGACACCCAATAGGCCTGTCTGATGCCATTCTCATTTCAACCGATTCAACTAAAGTTTGGTGAATCATGTTTGTTGCAACATCCAATTCAAATATTTTAGGTTTCATCGATTCAATATCAAAATAGCAAACGTATTGATCGTCACTTGGATAAAGTGATTTAT
>RFNV01000088.1 GCA_009927005.1 Pseudomonadota bacterium | reverse complement strand
TTTATAGTCTTGAGGTACTGTTTGAAGTTTAGCATTTGTTCTTACTAAAGAATCCTTTTCAACTTTATCGATATATTTGACTATATCTTTTGTTGATTTAAGTTTGCCACTTTCAATTTGATTGATGATAGCAAGTTGTTGTTCTTGTTTCATCTTACTATATTTCAAATATGCTTTTTGGTCATCCTTATTATCAGAATTCATGATTGAAAGCATCATGTTTTGTGGGCTTCCTGTTTCATCAACCCCATCTTTTTTTGAATCACCACGTTTATTTTTATTTTTTACATTTGGTTTTGAATCATTTTGGGATTGAGGTTCATCATATACGTTTACATCAACACCCAATGCCCATGCAACATCACCTCTTATCCAAGATGGTAACCAACCCAACATCTTTTTTAATATTCTATTTTTTAGTTTATCAAAAAAATTTCCAGTACTAAATTGCTTATTACCCTTTTCATCTTTTGATTCACCCATAGTTAATAAACCAATCCATACGGACGCAGCATCACCCAAGAAAGGTATATCTTTAAATTTTTCAAATCCTTGTATTATTTTTTGTTCATCACTGCTTATAAAACCTGAAATTAAATCCCATGCGCCCGTTGCAGTGTTTATTATTGTCTTTATACCCGGTAATTTCATAAGCATATTGCCTATCCCTTTCATCATGTTACCAAAAAAGTTTCCTATTCTTTTATTAGAATCTCTTCCAGTGACACCAGTAACATCAAGTAATGCATTAAGAGCCAATGCACCCCAACTTATAGCTAAACCTATAGGTGCAAATTGTGATAATTCCAAAAAATTACCAATACCACCAACAATATCTATTAATCCACCCAATGCATCACCGTCTTTAAATCTGTTATATCCCAAATAAAAACTATAAAGACCACCAAGAACAGGTATAGACCTTAAAACCGTTTTTCCTAATATTTTTCCAAATATACCACCTGCGATTCTTGGCAACAAACCTTTCATTCCACCAGTCGCAGCTTTACCAGCAGCTTCTCCTGCGCCTTTTTCTGCTATAGGAAAGAAAACTCCAATTGCAGCTTTAAGAACACCTTCAACGAGTTCACCAATACCAGTAAAAGTTTGTCCGATAATTCTTAATACTGGATTTACACCTTTGTTTAAAATAAAAAATTTACCAACACCTTCCATTAAACCTCTTAGATGTTCAAATATTTGGAATGATCTGCCTGTTTTTTCTTCTAACCAATCTCTTATTTTGGGCCAGAATAATGAAATTGCACCTACTGCAAAACCAGCAAGTTTCAAAAGATTCATTATATTATTTTTTTTATTTTCTTCGTGACCTTCTTTTTGTTTTTCTATTATTTCTTGCAACATCTTATGATAGGGTGTTGCTGTAAGTTGCATTTGAACTGGTTTTAATGCCTTTTCGAGTTGTGAGTAACCTTCTTTATTAAATGAAACACCCTCATCACTGTCTCCTAAATTCTTTTGTTCACCATCATCCTGTTGTTTATTAGAACCTGCAACAACATTTTTAATTTCATTTGGTATTACAGATAGTCCTTTGGCAGCATTAAAAAGCTCATGCATTGCTTGTTCTTCTTCGTTTACAAGCTTTTCTTCTTCGGGTTGTATGTTTTTTACAGGTTCTGGTACTATTTTCATAGCAGCCGTTTGTTCAACAGCTGGTTTGGGTTCTTCCTTTTCTTCTTCAACCTGTGGCTTTGGTGGTTCAGGTGCAGGTTCAATTGGAAGAGTTCTTAATAATTCTTCTTTCTTTTTCTGTCTTTCTATTTCAGACTCAATATTTTTTGTTTCAGCCTCGTCTCTGTTTTCTCTTATTTTATTAATAGCCTTATCTCTTATTTCTTGCTTATTAGTTCTATCAGCTTGTTGTTTTGCTCTTTCATCTTGTATATTAGCAAGTTCTTTTTCGTTTAATCTT
>RFNV01000353.1 GCA_009927005.1 Pseudomonadota bacterium | reverse complement strand
ACCATTCCAATCATAATATGAAAATCTTCAGGACCAATTTTGAGTGGAGTATGTGTATTGTATGCCAATAAGAATGCATTTAAAAATCCATTGCTAGTTTGATCTTTGATTAAATTTTCATTATGTTCCAAATAACGTATGGTCAAGTCAAATTTATTTGGATCAAAAGTACCAAAAGTTTTATCATTAAATTTCTTCATTTTGGATATATAATCATTTGGTACGAGTGATGGATCAAGAATGACCTTGAGTTGAGACATATTTAAAATAATTCATTCAAATTAAATACAATACACAATAAAATAATATTTCAATTTTTTACTGGTTGCATTCCGGTTGCATATTGGTTGCATATTGGTTGCATATTGGTTGCATAAATTTATGATTATTTATTTTATGAAGGTTTTGCTCATGTTTTTAGTATATTTATGTTTGTTAAAAATACTAAAGTCACAAGTCTCACAATTACACTTATTATACATATATTTCATCATACGTATACTTTTCATAAATTTTATAATATTTTTATGGTAGTTTTATGGTAGTTTGTACTACCGAAAAAGTACTGGAAAGTACATATGCCTCCTAACTATTACCAGTACTTATGTACCTGTCCAGCTCATCTCCTAGTGCATTTTTTCTGTGAGCAATTATTTATAGATATAGTAAAAATAATTTCTCTTATTATTAATAAAAAATATAAATTATAAAAATAATTATTTTTATAATTTTTAGGAGATATTATTACTTTTTTAATTTTTGAAAATTTTTGAATTTTGATATTTTTAAAAGTCCTACGCGAAATAAAAAAAAACACACAACTCTTGTGTAAAAATTGAAAAAAATAGTATTTTTTTTCAATTTTGAAGAAAAATTTTTAAAAATATAATCAAGAAAGATATTAGGTGAATAAATTAATATAATATTGAATAATTTATATTAATTCAATTAGATAAACAAAATACAACTACTTCAGATAGCATTTGAACATCCAAAACACTATG
>RFNV01000041.1 GCA_009927005.1 Pseudomonadota bacterium | reverse complement strand
GAAACAGATAACTTAATAATAAATAATGGAACCATAGTTGAGTCATATGGTGGCCTATCAGAAAAAAATAAATACATATACAATCAAAGATTTGAAAAGATTTTATAAAAAATTGAATCTAAAACAACTTAATTAAATAATTATTATTACTTGGTCATATAATTCTCATGACCAAGGGAAGAAATGTAAATGCGCTAGTTAAGCTAATCAATGGCGATGATTATAAAAAAAATATAGATGATATGTCAGAAGATGAATTAATTAAATTATTAAGAAAATTGTCAGATGCATATTATAATAGTGATGAAACTTTAGCATCAGATAATGTGTACGATGCTATAAGAGAAAAATTAAACGAGGTAAATCCAAATAATGAATATCTTAACGAAGTTGGGGCACCAATCAAAGGAACAAAAAAAATAGTTAAATTACCGTATGAGATGGGAAGTTTGCAGAAAATAAAACCATATACAGATGATGTTAAAAAATGGAGCAATAAATATAAAGGGCCCTTTATTTTAAGTGATAAAATAGATGGTGTTAGCGCTCAAATATATAAATCTAAAAAAGGAGAAATATTTTTGTACTCAAGAGGTGATGGCAAAGAGGGGCAAGATATTAGCCATTTAATTCCATATTTATTAAGCAAAGAAACCATAAAACTCATACCCAGTAATGTCAGCATCAGAGGTGAAATAGTAATCAATAAGAAAAATTTTAAAAAAATATCAGATTTTATGAAAAATGCTAGAAATGCTGTGGCGGGTTTAGTAAACTCAAAGACTGTTGACAATAGAGTAGCAAAAATTGCAGAACTCGTAACATATTCCATTTTGCACCCAAGATACAAACAGTCTGACCAAATGAAAATACTAAAGGGGCTTGGACTAACTGTTGTTGAGTATGTAAGTTATGATGAATTAAGTGATGATATTTTAATAAATTATTTGAAAAAGAGAAAAGATAAATCCATATATGATATTGATGGGATAGTTTGCGCTGATGATTCTAAAACATATGAACACAAAGCAGGATATCCAGAGCATTCAATTGCATTTAAAATGATAACAGATGATCAGTTTGCAATAGCTACTGTAGTTGATGTACTTTGGGATCCTTCAATGGACGGATATTTAGTTCCAAGAGTTCAAATAACCCCAACCGATTTAGTGGGAACAACTGTAACATATGCTACCGCACACAATGCAAAATTTATAAAAGACAACGAAATTGGACCGGGCGCAAAAATAAAAATTATTAGGAGCGGGGATGTTATTCCATATATAATGGAAGTAGTTGAAAAAGTGAAGGCAAAAATGCCTACAGAATATGAATATGAATGGAATGAAACAGAAGTTGATATTATTTTGAAGAATTTAGATGGTGAAGGAGGAAAAATAGTTAAAATTAAATTAATAAATAATTTTTTTAATAAAATGGGAGTAAAATTTTTAAGTAAAGGTTTCGTTACAAAACTAGTAGAAAATGGATTTGATACAATTCCTAAAATTTTAACTGCTAAAAAAAATAAATTAAATAAAATTGAGGGAATGGGAGATAAAGTAATTAATAAAATATATGATGAAATAGACAGAGCATTTGACGAAGTTGATCTGGTAACATTTATGTCAGCAAGCCATAAATTTGGGAGGGGTTTAGGAGAAAGAAAATTAAAAGAAATTTTAGATGCATATCCAAATATTTTAAATGAAAAGTGGAGTAAAAGTAAAATTGTTGAAAATGTAATAAAAGTGCACGGATTTAGTGATAAGACTGCAACTTTATTTGCGGACAACCTAAAAAGTTTTATGAATTTTTATGATGAAATTGCAAAAATTAAAGACATTAGCAGATTTGATGATATTGAAAGTAGTGATGAAAGTGGGGATGAAAGTGGGGATGAAGAAAAAAGTTTATTAAAGGGACAAATTATTGTTTTTACTGATTTTAGAGATAAAAATTTGGAAAAGTCAGTGGCGAAAAGTATGGGAAAAGTTTCTAGTGCAGTTTCCGGAAAAACAACATTGTTAGTTTACGCCGACAATTCAGACAAATCCAGTTCGAAGTTTCAAAAAGCTGAAAGTCTAGGGATAAAAACCATGAGTAAAAGTGCCTTTGTTAAAAAGTATAATTTGTAAGTTATTTATTTATGTAAAAGTTCATAAAAAAATTGAAAATTCCGAATGTTTGTATATCTCATTATTTTTTCTATATATCATATCCTTTGATCATCCCTACGCTTTCTTCAGAATGAATTTTGACCAGAGGATGCAGAGAATGTGGGTCGTGAACTGTGGATCCAGATTGATTGGCAGACCC
>RFNV01000372.1 GCA_009927005.1 Pseudomonadota bacterium | reverse complement strand
TCATCATCATCATCATCATCATCATCATCATCATCATCATCATCATCATCATCATCATCATCCCCATTCTCATCATCATCATCATCATCATCATCCCCATTCTCATAAGCCCCATTCTCATAAGCCAGATCTTCCAAAGTCAAACGATATACGGTACGCTGGAAATCGGTGACTCTAATATTGTATGAAATTTCGTCAGCAACAAAATCAATTTGAAACTTGTCAGTTGAATCTGTTAGATATCCACCTGAAAGTAGGAACTCCTTTACCCACTTTGTCAAAGCATCGACGTAGAGTTCCTTTCCCTTCATGATTTCCGCGCCTGCCTTGCAACCGTGGGAAAACAGAGAGGTGAATTCAATTGGGTTAGCAGGGTCAACATCATTCAAAATTTGAATCATCGTTAGCACGTGTTCATCAAACTTCATCGATTTCACTTCATTATATTCTGAGTCAGGTAGTTGTTTCAACTTAAAATTCAATCTGTGCAATGATTTTCCGGTAACACTAAAAATTGAGATTATCATAGTATCTGTGCACTCATCGCGTTCACGATTGATTTCAAAGTTATCGGGCAAGTAAATTCCAATACCGTTCAAAAATGACTCAATCCATTTCTTCAATTCATCCACGTACATTTCGTTAGCAGGATTAAGTCCAGCATCGCTCAACAAATTTGCAAGTGTCATAGGGTGCAATGGATTTTCACTGCCCAATGACCCTTTGTAAAAACTTTCCACTACATTTTCCATCTGCTTGACTTCCTCCTCACTGAGGTCAATAAGATAACCAGTAGACTTTGAAATCCGTTGTCCACGCTTGTTCACCTTTTTAGTAAGGGATGGCACTCGCTTTTTTGGGTCATTGTTTACGAACTTAGAGGTGGCAAGCCCGCCAGTCGACCCAGCAGTTGGCCCAGCAGAGTCAGCCATCAGAGCAGCAGAGTCAGCCATCAGAGCAGCAGAGTCAGCCATCGGTGAATTGTCAATACAGCAAACCTGTATCGGGGTAATAATTTGCTGAATAAATGAGGCTTTCAGATAAAATAAAATTTCAATTTTTTATTATCTAATTAGATAATTATTGAGTTTTCTGTTCAACTAGCATTTTTGTAATTTCAACATGTCTGCCATTTAAAAATATTTTATTTAAATCACTTTTGCTTAAAATTGGTTCATCTAAGGATAAAATTGAAGATGAAACAACATTGGGCTCACCCAGAAACAACTTCTGTGAATTATTTGCTGAATCCAAGTACCAAAGAGTATAATTGTCATATACTTTTCCACATACCTTAGTGTTGTCATGATTTAAAAGTGAAGA
>RFNV01000042.1 GCA_009927005.1 Pseudomonadota bacterium | reverse complement strand
ATAAAGTTTGCAATTAATAATTTTTTATTGGTTAAACTATTTGTATTAAATAAATGGTGTAATTAATTGAAGTATCTGGGAAGTGTCAAAATATAGTGTTTTGATATGTAAAATTAATAGTTTAGTGAATTTCTAGTGATAAAATTGTAATTAAAGTATTTACAGTATTTTTATTTAGACCAAATCAACGAAGTCAATTAACACATATATAAATTATCATAAAAAGCATGGTTTTAATAAAATATAGTTAAAGAAAAATTGAATATAATATAGTTACGATATTTAATTTAATTTTACTTAAAAGTATAT
Source organism: Pseudomonadota bacterium (assembly GCA_009927005.1). Classification (GTDB taxonomy): domain Bacteria; phylum Bdellovibrionota; class FAC87; order UBA2466; family UBA2466; genus RFNO01. Next base: position 1,024 of record RFNV01000042.1, on the reverse strand, counting down.
CGCGCTATTGAATATAATGGCTGAAAATTACATACATGATGGATCGTTGAGTCAGATTAAAAGCATCGATTTTGACACGATGAGTAATCCTGAAATAAAAAGACGATCGGTGCTTGGTCCAGGGCCGGGAACAGAATTTCCAGATTTGTGGGGAGGAGTTGGAGAACCTAAAAGAGGAGGTCTAATTGACCCACGTATGGGTACAGGAAGCAGAGATGTAAATTGTGCTACATGCGGATTAAATAATTCGGCATGCGACGGACACTTTGGACATATTGATTTGGCAGAGACAGTTTTTCATATTGGTTATTTACCATTTGTACATAAAATTTTAACATGCATATGCCCTAGATGTTCTAAATTACTTGTTCATAAAAATGAGAGTGAAATATCAGATTTATTAAAAACGAGGGTTGGAAAAGAAAGGATGGCGCATATTAGATCAACATCGAAGAATATAACACATTGTCAAGGTGTGAAATACGGGTGCGGTGCTGCAATTCCAAAAATTAAAATAGAAAGAAAGAAATCATCGGATGCAATAAATATAATAGCTGAGACAGAACTTGACAATAAGGATGAGAATGAGAAAGTTAAAAAATTGAGACATATATTGACACCAGAAATTGTGTATGATATATTGAAGAATATTAGTGATGAGGATTGTAGAATTTTAGGGATGGATCCAAGCAGAACTAGACCCGAGGATTTTTTACATAAAGTATTTCCAGTTCCTCCAGTTCAGATGAGACCATCAGCAAAAGGAGATTTTATGGGAGGTACATCAATGGAGGATGATTTGACACATAAATTAGCAGACATAGTAAAAGCAAATACTAGAATAATTAAAAATAAGGAAAATCAGACTGAAAATAATAGTAAATATAATGCAGATCATGCGCATTTATTACAATATCATGTTTATACATATATTGACAATGATTCAGCTGCAGTATTAAAATCAGAACAGAAAGGGAAACCATTTAAGTCATTGGGATCAAGATTAAAAGGTAAGACTGGTAGA
>RFNV01000043.1 GCA_009927005.1 Pseudomonadota bacterium | reverse complement strand
TGATGACCCTTGTGCTGGAATTTGGCCCTCTAAAGATTGGCAGGATTTATTTAGACGTGCATACCCTTTTGATTAGTTCGGCAGCCATCCCGGTTGGATTCCAATTTATCGTCTTTGCCCTTTTTGCTAAGGCTAAAGGAGTGCGTGAAGGGATTTTGCCTCCCAATCCCAGAATGCAGAAATGGTTAAAAATTCTCAGCATTGAAAACTGTGTTGTAATGGGCACCCTACTCCTCATCGCTGGTTTCTCAGGCATTTTGTACTCGGTTTACACTTGGGCTTCAGCCCACCAATTTGGAAATTTAGACCCCACGGAACAACTTCGAATCATCATTCCTTCCGTTTTAAGCCTTTCTTTGGGAACACAGCTCTTTTTCTCAGGATTTTTTATCGCCTCGATCCAGTGGGATAGAGTAGAATAAGGGCCTATGTCTCAATACCGCGCCAATTTAAAATGGAAAAATCAAGGGTCTGACTTTAACTACGATACTTTTGATAGAACACACCACATTAGTTTTCCCGGAGGAATCGAGCTCAAAGCCACTTCAGCTCCCGAATATTTAGGAAAAAAAGAGTTTGCCAATCCGGAAGAAATGCTTGCTGCCACTCTAGCTAGTTGTCACATGCTTACTTTTCTTGCGGTTTGTGCAAAAAGTAGGCTTCATGTGGAAAGCTATGAAGACGCACCAGTGGCGACTTTGGATAAAAACGCAGATGGTAAGTTAGCCGTCACTCATATTGGCCTTCATCCAAAAGCTGTTTTCAAAGGGGAACCCCCCACTCCTGAAAGACTTCAAGAGCTGCACGCAAAAGCCCATCGAAACTGCTTCATTGCAAATTCACTTGCTTGCAAAATGGCTATCGAGCCGCGAAGTTAAAAAGATATTTCTCTACGATATCTTTGGTGTGAATTTTTGCTTTCAGTTTTACCATCACGGTAAAAACTCCCCCGACTTTTCTGTCGAGCGATAGCATCTGGGGAGGCGGGAGTCTTACATTTTTATCAAAAAGATAGGGGCGAGCTCGCACTAAGGCCCGTTCCGGCAAGTCAGTTTCAGACCAATCATACTCCCCTTCGCATCGCACGGGCTCTGTCACCAGAAAACAAAGGGAAATGAGTTCCTTTGCATAGTCGGTCTCTTCAAATGAAGCCAGAAGGCCCAATTCGACCAAAGCTTTCTGAGTGGCCTGTCTATCTTGCTGATAGGCTGAGCGAAGCATAAATAAATAGGGCTCCCAGAATTCGTCTTCGAGATCTCTTAAAGCCCCAAAATCAAAAAGCACCCACTGATCATTCCTGCCTTCGGGATCTAATCGAATTTGATAGTTTCCAAAGTGGGGATCGGTTTGAACTTTTCCGAAAACAGTTACTTCTCTCATGAACAAATCAAAAAAGTTAAGTGCTAATCGATTCTTTCGCTCTTGAGAGAGTTGCTCAATCTGAGGGTCGTCAATGTTTAGTCCCGCTTCAAAGGTCATCACCAGAACTTCATTCGTAGAAAATTCAGGAACCGGCTTTGGAACAACAAATCGATTATCCCCTTTAAGCAAATCGCCATATTCTGAAAGCAATTCTCTCTCTCTCAGATAATCCACTTCTTGAGAAAGCATTTTCCGAGCTTCTTCAAAAATAATACTTAAATCTAGGTTTCTCGGAATGAGGCCCGCGGCGCCTAAAATCTTTCGCAAAATTTTTAAATCACTGTCTATCGCTTCTTCCACACCGGGATACTTCACTTTAAGAGCTAAAACCCGACCCGTTTCTTTTTCAACCGCTCGATGGACTTGGCCCAACGAAGCCGCTCCCACGGGTTTGGGGTCAACTCTTAAGGAGTCGAGTTTTTCCTGACCTAACTCGAGCAGCAGAATGCTTTCGACTTCTGGCCACGCAAGCGCTGGACTGTCTTTTTGAAGCTTTTTAAAAACCTCATTGATTTCCTTGGGAAGAAGGCGTTCTCCGTAAAGAGACACTATCTGGCCCGCTTTCATGAGGCTGCCTTTGAGCTGGCCTAATTCACTGGTAATGATTTCTGCTTGGGAAAGTAAAAACTCACGCCAGCGCTCACTGTTTTCGGTTTGACCCTTTTCTAGGAATTTAATCCACTGGCTTTTTACACTGCCTGAAACGGCCATCTTGGCGATAGAAAAGG
>RFNV01000226.1 GCA_009927005.1 Pseudomonadota bacterium | reverse complement strand
GAGATATAAAAATGTTTATTCAAGAGATAGAAAAATATATTGACAATACGACAATTGATAGCGGAGTTGTACATTACAAATTAGCGGTTATGATGAGTGAATTTGAGAATCCAAACATTATAAAAGACAGAGAATATGCTAATTATGCATTGAAATATATTAGCGAATTTTTTGAAAAACAAAGAAAATTTTTGGAAAAAAATACTTATTCGAGTTAAGCATTTCAAAAAAATTGAAAGAATAAATATTCTAAACTATTTATTTATATTGCTGGATTATTACATTACATTTAGCTAGCATGCGGAGTAATAGACACACAGAGGAAGAAAAAATTATGAGTCCCCCTGTGGAATGTTTTACTCCTCCTCCGACGGACTGGAGCGATCCAGCTAATCAGGGATGGGGACAAGCGGGAGAAATAAAACGCGGATCAAATTATGAAATGCCGTCTACATCACCAAAAGTATCGTGCGAACGAATGCTATCAGTAGAAAATCCAGCATTATTTTTTTCGTCAGCACCTCTTAAATACGAATGTTATTTTAATAAAATTGTGAGTTGTTTTTTTAGTTTTTTGAAAGCAAAGGGAACGCCATCATATTTATTTGGGAGCGCAGTTTGGAGGACAATTTTGGAAAAACAAGATGGGCATGATTATGATATTGTTATTTTGATTGATAAAAATTATGATGAAATTAATCAATATTTAGAGAAGATCGCGAGTAATGGATATATTAAAAATATTGGTGGAAGAATTGACGATGAATATGAGATTTTTGGAAATTTGTATAGATATGATCACATTGAACTATCAGCAGAAAATGACATAAAACTTGACATCAATTTTGTATCTGATATTGAATCATTTAAAGAAAATATGTCAGATATTGACTGCGGAATGATGATGTATGATATTATTAATGAAAGACATTGTTTGGCAGGAAAAAAAAAATATGAAGCAGATTGTGAATCAAAAATTTTTTGTCAATATTTGAATGATTGTGTAAATGAAGAAATTAATTTGTCTTACATAAGACAAAAGATGAGGTTTAGGTCATCATATTGGAGAATTATAAAAATGATGGAGTTGTATGGATTTGGAATTGATTTAAATGAAAATTTCATTGAAGTTTGCAGGCTATTTGAGAAATCATATTGTAATAGTATATGCGAAGTTACACCAAAATACAAAAGACTATTTGTTGAAAAATGTCAAACTGAAGCATCATACCACGTAATTAAGACTTGTGTGAAAAAATATTTGGACTACTATGCTAACCCTAAAAATCGCATTAATTGGAGTTGGCACGATTTGGCAATAAATAAGTTGTTGGACGCTTTCATTTCATTTGC
>RFNV01000145.1 GCA_009927005.1 Pseudomonadota bacterium | reverse complement strand
ATGAAAAGTAAAGACTGTATGATCCATCACTGTTGTGAACTGCATTGTGACATAGGACAATAACATTCGTATTTTGTTCAACTGCGATTCTGCATATTTCGGGAGTTTGAAAATTAACGTATTCAAGTGCATATCCATTTTGGCGACACGCTTCCTTACAAATTTCTTCATTCTGGTTTTTAACCAAGGACAAAGCCATACCATTCTGTTTTACTGCAACCATACATACTTTCTCATATTGTTCTCGATTAAAATATTTACTGTTGTCTACCATAACAGATACCATAACAGAATTAACATAATACAGTGCAAATCCATCCTTGGCACACGCTTCCAAAGACAATTGAAAAAAATCTTGGGCTAGTATTATTTCAAGATCAACGTGATAAAGTGCGCTTGGGTACTGTTTTACTGCCGCCAAACAAACATTAACATAATGTCTTACTCCAATTCTCCCTGTATCCACATTTTGTAATGTGTCACCATTTTGAGTGCACGCTCCGAGACACAAATTATAGTATTGTTCTTCCGTAAATGCTGTCCTCTTAATATCTTTTTCTAGTAATTCCAAAAGGTAGCCCCATTGCTTACACGCGGCTAACCACAAATCAAATGTTCTTTTATTTTCTGGTATATAGCGCATGGCTAGTCCATTTTGTGAGACGGCAGTAAGATAGTCACCATAAGTCGGATTTCTCATGAATTGAACGGCTAAACCATTTTCCTTCAAAAGTTCTTGAAAATTTGGAAAATTATTTTCATTAGTTTCCTGAATATTTGAAATAACCAATGATGATGTTGAAATTCTTCCATCTTCTATTCCATCTGTCGTGTGAATAAACACATCTACATTTTCAGTTTTTGGAACTACAACAACTGAAAAATATTTTTCTACAAATTTAAAGCAATGATTCAAATCAGTAAAACAAAGTCCATTAAGTCCGTCAGGATTAATATCTGTATGAAAATTCAATGAAGTAAAAGTGCATCCACTTGCACCTCTTGAAAATGATCGAAAGCTTTTGCTATCGTAAAATTTAAAATAAGTACGATCGGGATAAAGTTCATAAAATTGCTTTCCGTTCATTCTTACTACTCCGTGAACACCGCTCTGTCGTCTGGTCATCTCGAAAAAGTTATTTGCTTTTGTAATATACAATTTTATACGTCAAAGTATCCAAATCACTCTAAATTTCAATTTTTATTTATAATGCCATGTTTTCTTCATATTCTGAGTCAGATCCTTCAATATCATCATAAAATTTACCACCATTGTTTACAGTGTCAGTATCATATTTCCAATGATATTTACTAAATGAATCCCCATTATGTGATTTATTTTTATATGAAGATGAATGATGTTG
>RFNV01000044.1 GCA_009927005.1 Pseudomonadota bacterium | reverse complement strand
AAATTGTCACTTTTACTTGCTACACAAGATTTAAAAAAGTAGTTTTTTTATTAATAAAATTTGAAAACAATATAAGTTTTTTATTTTTTATTATTTTTTAAAATTTTTGTCCAACATATAATATACCGAGTAATGGAAAAACAGAATAGTACCAGAGGAAACGACGACAAGAACTCAAAAGATGGAGATTTTGAAATCTATCTTAAAAGTGGTTTACCCTCAAGCCAAATTATGCAACTTTTAAGAACACAAGGAAAAGATCAAAAGGAAATTGATTCTTTTATGGACAGATTTGAGGCTTCTAAAAAGAAAATCAATAAATTAATCAAAAAATTTGTTGAAAAAATTGAACTTAAATATGGACACCTTGACCAACCTGAACTCATTAAAAAGGGTGTTAAATTTGCTGCTAAACATGGATTTAGTGAAGTTGAAAAGGAGGCTTTTATTAGATTTGTGTTAAAGGGTGACTCTAATATGCCATATTTGCCATACAATGAATTAGCGTACACAGATATGTCTAAATTTTTAGGCTTACAATCATTTGCTGGACAAACATTAAATATTAAAGCTCCAGACCACGCTGGATTAAACGAAATTGCTCGTTTATATGAAACAACTAAACCAATTCACTCAGCAATCAAGAACAATATCAGCACTTATCGTGATTGTGCACCAGACGCAGTAATTTCTTCATTCGATAAAGATAAACACAATGTAAATATGTTCATTCACCCCCTGATCGTAGCATTGTTCTTGCCAAAATTAGAAGCATTAGAGAAACGCATGTTGTTAAGTAACGTTGGTCGTTTAGTCGTCCAAAGAAGCCAAGCATACTTCCAAACAAATGGAGATGGTAAAAACACAAAATACTTGAATGCCAATTTAAGTATCAATGAAATTTTACCCGTTGAACTCGAAGCTGATTTAGAATTAGCCTATGATATTGCCCGTGATCCAAATAGCTTAAACTATTTCTCTGAGGAAACACCAATGTCAAACTTATTAAAGAGATTCAATATTCAAATTGAATTATGGAAAAATGTATTATCTCTTCGTCAAGGAAAATATTATTCACGTGCTGATAAATTCGATGTAGATGATGGCATAATGGGCTTACACAAAGTTTTGTCAACATACGATTGGACATATTTTGATAGCCCCGATCTATACAAAGTTCACGATGAAGGTTCTATGTTAAGAAAACTGCTCGCAGTATTCTCATACCGCCCAACATTTACCCAAATTTCCTCATTCTTTCACAGAACTGGTATGGGTTACTCAAACTTAGGAGCAGTATCAAGAGCAACATTCGTTAACACACCAATTTGCAATATTAAATTACCTGCAAACTTATATGGAGGCGCTCCCCAAGCGCCAGTTCCATTAATGAGTGCCTTAACTCAATCCGATTGGTTTATTGAAAATAAAATGTTAGTACCCAAAAATAAATCTGTAATTCACA
>RFNV01000314.1 GCA_009927005.1 Pseudomonadota bacterium | reverse complement strand
GCAATCCCAATAATCAGCATATTCTGCATCGTCGCAGAACGCGGCCCACCCGTAGCGCCAATCATGTCATAAATAAATCCACCCAAATAGTTAAGTAGAATCAATGTAACGGGCACAAACTGCAACGTAAACGCTGCTAAAATAGAAACAATCAAAATCCCCGGCGCCGTCCCCGGCGCTATAATACCAATCAGGAATATAAAAGGTGTAAGCACAATCAAAGCCAGCAAAGTCAGCTGTACAAGTATCGTAATAAACCCAATAAAAGCCTGCGCAAGCGGGCCAGTAAAAATGGCCGTAACCCCAATCAGTATTTCACCCAAAAATTGGGCAAGTCCGCCACCAACACCCGTTAATGCGTTCCAACCCACAACATCAGCGTTTTGGCTATCGGCCACGGCGGCTTTCTCAACATCGGTTTGGTTCATGCTGTTAATCGCGATTTCCGAGTTGCGTAATATCAGGTTCAAAAGGTCACGCAGCAAAATCAACCTAACATCCGCTTTATTAACTTTATCCTTGCCCCCCGCCCGAATAACCTCATCCTTAATAAGTTTATTAAACCTTATTTCCAAGTTTTGAGCCAGCCGTTGCTCAATGCCATTCAGCGTTGCTTTGCCATACAAGTCTTTAGGCGTAATGGCAAGGTTAGCTGGAATTTTACCACCCGATTGGTCAAGCAGCATATCAGCCATCGGTTTCAATTTCAGGTTTGTCTGCTGAACAACAAAGTCCAACCCTTTTTTAACGATTTGCTCACCATTAAGCTTACAGTCATATGCAACTTGCGGTGTCCCTCTTACTTGGTTTTGTCCAACAGCGCCGCTAGATGCTCTCATTAAAGCAGGGCTTAAGTTAGCATACATAACCGGCATATCTTTAATCTGATCAAAAATCCTTTGAAACTGTTGCCATGTTCCATCAGAAGCAACGCGAGAAAAGTAAATATCAATGTCATACCCCAAAATTTGGCGGAATTTGTCAGTATTATTCGCAATACTCTTGTCAACCGCAGCAAAGGTTATCGCATGGCCGCGCGGTGCCAAGGGGGAAAGCCTGTCGGTTGAACCGCTACGTTGGCCCCTCCCAACTTCTCGGCAAAGTGAATCTACAGTTTTGTTTGTAGTTATATCAGCATAAGCAATATAACAACTCCGCATACCAATCGCGTTAGAGCTTGAAGAGCTATTTTGCTGACCATTCTGCGCATTAAAGTCCGATAACCTCATCATAAAAAAGCCCGGCCCCGCCGTCGTGCCAACACTTGATAAGTTAGGGGTAAAAAAGCGGGACATATTTTGCAAAGCAGTCTTTGCCGAAACAGAACCACTTTGGCATGTCGTGTTGCCACGCTGAAAACACACACTCTCCTTACCACCCACCTCTTTATACAAAAGGGTCAATTTGGTCGCATAATCGGTCGTATTAAAATTATCTGGCAACTGGCTATCCTCATCCGGAAACAAAATAACCGGTGGCGGATCTTTCATATAGTCTGGGCTAGTATATTTTACGCGCATACGGTTCCATAAGCTTTGCAGTGTCTCTGGTGGCCCGCTTCCTGCAACAATCTGAGTGTTATTTTGCGTAGCGGTAGCAGCAGAAGGATTCATCTGCGCCAAATCTAAATCACAACCACTCCCTTTATGCCTCTTAAAGCTTTCCAACCAATCCTTATCGGCAATAATTAAGCCATCCCCTTTCAGCTTTTGGTCAGCCAGCATTTGCCCAATCAAGTCCCGCCAGCCCGAGCTTTTGAACATATCAGAAACCACCAACTGCATCCGGCTTGCCACATCAATTGCCGCAATTTGTGCCGATAAACCATAGTATTTATCTCTTTCCGGCGATGTTTTTTCACCCTGTGCTGCAACTTGTTGCCGCCCAAAGCTAAATGTAGCCAAAGTATCCTTATTTTGCGGCACCGGCATCAACAACAATCGCGACCCCGTCGGGTTAAAAAGCAGCAAAATCAGCAAAATAGCCCAAGCAATCAAAATATCAGGCCGCCATAAATTTTGGTTAAACACCAAAAAGATCGCCCCACCCAAAGCCGCCAGTAGCGCC
>RFNV01000045.1 GCA_009927005.1 Pseudomonadota bacterium | reverse complement strand
ATTTTTTGCATCGTTCATAATATAATTAATATGTGTATTGTTAAATATTTATATGGAAATATATGAAAAATTTTTATAATCAATTTTTATCAATAAAAAAATGGGTCGTTATGGTGTGGCTTCTTGTGAATCAACGGGTGAATCAGCAGGTGAATCAGCAGGTGAATCAGCAGGCGGGTCAGATGGTGGAAACAGATCTTCCCAGTCAGGATCAGGAAAATTGGATGGGATTGACGGCAAAGGTGGCGGTTGTGGAACATGTTTGTATTTCTTTGGGGCCAACCGACCTCCACTTTCTTCTTTTGCTGGATCCACCACGTAGGACTCCCCGCTGAAGATTGCCTCAATTTCCTTCATCGGTTGCCCCTCTTTCTTGTCATTTCTAGCTTGGTTATTAAATCCAAGGCAAATTTTGACATTTTGTTTGGGGGCAATTTCAAAATCAAAGCACCAAATATCAGTTCCCTTTTGTCTTGTAACTTTTTTGATATCAGGAATTGGTAATATGTACTGATAATATGTTCGTAGATGATTCTTTTTTCCGTGCTTGTCATAGAGACTTCCCGCATCGTATTTACCTCGGGATGATTGCCCTGTTTTGTAGTTTTTTTCGATTAACAGAGGCAAATTGAGAAATGCGTGGTTAGGATCTTCTGGGTCATAAGCCATCCAGAATTCCACCTGAACTTTACCTTCCTCATCCCAAAAGATTCTCCAATTGATTGGAGAAAAACGAGCCAATCTGGAAGATGCCATGATGACCAGAGGAAGTAGCAACACAAAAGAGTTTGTTGGTCGAACTATACTTGCATAGCAATATATAATAAGTTTTTCAATTATTTTGACTTTTCAACTTTTTTAATTGTAGTGAACAAAAATAAAGTTGAAAATAAAATTAATTGTTATATAAATGACAATGTTTGTAAGCAAAATACCTATGCCAGTAATTGCACTAGAAAATTGGACAGCTGTAAAAACAGATAGTGGATCATTTATCATTTCTTGTATTCAATCTCAGGCAAACATCGCGAAACCATTTCTTATAGGACACGTCGAAACAAAAAATAAGAAGCAACGATACGAACATAGATTTATTATTAACAAAGTATTACAGTCAAAAAATATATTTGGCTGGACTGCTGAATTATATCACAAAGAAACAAAAACAAGATATACATTGGTTTTAGGGATAAAAAATCAGTTAAGAGTCAGACAAACATTACCAGAAAAAGAAACAACTGAAGAGGATGAAGCTGTTATGGTAAACTCAGATTTGGTAAATTCAGATACAGCAGACGTAGAATCGGATGATGAAGAATCAGATGATGAAGGAGAAGGACAATCAGGCAAAGATGAAAAAGAAAATGATGATGATA
>RFNV01000046.1 GCA_009927005.1 Pseudomonadota bacterium | reverse complement strand
TCACTTGTAAGATAGTTAAGAACTAATCCATTATTCGTAAATGATATAATCGATATTTTTACATCAGCTTTACTTTCAATTGCTCTTGTGCAAATATTATTTACTATCTCTTTTACAAGGGCAAGATTCAATGTTTGTGTTCTACTATTATCAATAAGAATGACAACATCATTTTTTGTTGTTAAATTTCCACCATTGTCTGGTCCACAATTCACAGATATATTCTTGTATGGGTATTTTATTATCAAGAATGGTGTATTTGCATTGCTATTATTGTTTATTCTAAAGTTTGTTCTATAGTATGTATATCTTCTACCAGTTTTTAATATAAATTTAGTGTTGTTTCCATTCTTCCATTTACCTTTTCCAAATCCAACTTCTTTATCTAGTTTTCCATTTATTTTATAAAATGCAAACTGTGGACTTGTTAAATAGTCGTAATTTCTAGTATCAACCCAATTTTTAAATGTAAAATCAGATCCCAATCCTTGTGGGTCAGCAAAAAGAAGATCAGTCATTCCACTATAATCAGTTGCTACGTTTCCTTCTGAACCTATCGGTGAGTATTTAACTGCATTACATGTACATGGATATTTATTAAGAGGGAAAGCATTACCACCATTTAATGCAAGTGGATTTTGATAATCTTGATTTGCATAAAAATTATGAGGGAAGCTATTGCCATAAATACATGTTGAACAATGTTCACGATAGTAAAAGACTTCGTCTGCTGGTGTATCTTTATCCATCCATACAAATGATGTATATGTACCGGGCATCATTTGCGTGACAAGAGATGGTTGGATTGCACCATCTACATATTCAGCACAGTTCACAGCTGATGTTTGATATACCTGTATTGCATTTGTGAACTGATCTAATTGTGTTATAGAACCAGATCCAAGCCAAGCAGCTTCTATAGGATTTTCTGAATTGTTTGAGAGTTTATAGATTACATCTCCACTATTGAATGATTGACCTGCGGCTGCACCGATCATTTCCTTTGAAGGATCTATTGTTGAAATGTTTATCGGCAAACATGTATCTGATGACAATGTCATCGTGAGATTATCTGTGCCACCTTCGAAACTTTGTAAAGGCCAATGAATGTCATTTAGTCCGTTTCCTATATAAAGGTCTGTTTTATCGAATTTATATAAGAATGATTCTAATACACTACCTCTTGTTGCTTCATTCCATACATTGAAAATTTGATGACTTAAACTTATTGATATTGTATCTGCTTCATCCGAAAAATATCCAGCATTTGCACCATTATTAACAAGGTTGGTTTGATTTAAATATATATCATATCCAGCCGATATCGGTAATGTTCCACTATAATAACTGTTTATAATTTCTGATCTTTTTTGTCTACTTAA
>RFNV01000047.1 GCA_009927005.1 Pseudomonadota bacterium | reverse complement strand
ACAAACTGAGAATGAACAAACTGAGAATGAACAAACTGAGAATGAACAAACTGAGAATGGACAAAATCAGTTGAGCTCACTTTTGGCACGTCTCGAGTCATCCATTTCTGAACTTGATAGTACTTACAAACGAATGATTACTATAAGCCGTGTCCAAGCCGAAGAGACACTTGACGAAGCCAACGAAATATTAGATCGTTACAATGCTATGTATAATGATGATCCTAAATATTTTGAAGGTCAACTTCGAGGATGGGCAGAATATTTTGGGACACCATTCGTTAGTTTTGAAGAGATACAAAAAAAGCTTATTAAATCACGCGATGACGCACTTAATGAATTTACGCGAATTGACAAGGAGTACGAAGATTTTCAAACGAATGGTAAGCTATTGAGTTGTGTTGGTCAAATTTTGAAGGATGTGCAGAGTCTGGTGGAGAACCCAGAATTGAATTTCCGAAACGATAGTGAACTCATTAAACTTTTGAAATTCGCAAATGAAAACCTTAGCTGGGTCCGCAAAAATCCCCGTGACAATCTAACGTATCTCTTCGAACCAACAAAAAAGGTTATCAATCGAGTAAATGAATCTTTAGGAGAGTCTTTTTGAGCAAAATGATTTTTTTATATAATAAAAAAGTTGAAATTATAAACAAACTGAAAGTCTCAATGTTTTTGAAATATATATTACATCTTTCCTTGAAAGACTCCTGTGAACAAACCAAACCAATCAGATACCATGGAAGGACAGACAGACCATCAAGATGCCTTCACCAAAGCACAGGAAGAATGTCGCGCCGCGTTGGCTGCACTCAAAGCCCTCGCACCCGATGATCCTCGCCATGCAGAGGCCCTCGCGCACTACAACCGAACCAAGCAGGCAATGGATCTAGCGCTGGGTCCCGCTCTTGATACAATGAAACAGAAGCACGCCTATGATCTGGTGACGGTGTGGATGGAAGCTTTGCAGGCTGCTCAGAAAAAACGTCATGAACTTCAAGATGAACTTCAGCGCGCACTGGAGTTCACTGACGAAGCGGATCAATCTCTTCAGGATCTTCTCAAGGAAAACGTCTTTGCATCTCATATGAAAAACATTGATGTAGCTTCAAAGGAGGACGGGAGAGACATCCGACGGATGAAGCGCCTGCACCGAGAGCTCAACGAAAACTATGAGGAAATAACACAGGCAGTCGCGGAATTAGAGAAGGGCGCGGAGACCTTGGAAGAAGCTTTGAACTTGAAAGAAAAAATTTCTCCAAGAGCGCTCCTTTTGGAGAAAGCCGAGACTGTTCTGAAAAGGGTACGGGACACTCTGGAGAATGCAACTTCTCTTCTGAAAAAAGTCAATCAGGAAAATGCTCTGGGGGAGGCGCTGGAGAGCGCCAAGAAATTCATTGAAGAAAACGGAGGGAGTTGCCAGTCTGAATGAAGCATCTCTTAAAAATTTTTATTTATCACATATTCATCCAGACTATTAAATATTAATAATATTTAATATTTAATAAAACAAATAAAACA
>RFNV01000048.1 GCA_009927005.1 Pseudomonadota bacterium | reverse complement strand
CTTTGATCGAAAAGATGTGGGCGCGGCTGGACAAGCTCGCGTCGGACGGCGACATGATCACGGGCGTCCCGTCCGGCTTCTCGTGGCTGGACAAAAAGCTGTCGGGCTTGGGCCGGGCGCACCTGATCATCGTTGCCGCGCGGCCCGGTGGCGGCAAGACCTCGTTTGTCCTGAACGTCGCCAGCAACGTGGCCGCCAGTATCGCCAAGGAAAAGAAAGACGACTGGCAGGACGACGACGCGCCCGAAGCCTACGAACACTTTAAGCGCGTGATTGCCTTCTTTTCTCTGGAGATGACCAGCGACGACCTGATTCTGCGGCTGGCGGCGGCGCGCGGCATGATCCCCCTGTACCGGCTACGGACCCCCAAGGTCATGCACGACGACGACTGGCGCAACCTGTCACCAACGCTGGCCTCCATTGGCGACCAGCACCTCTACATTGACGACACCAGCGACCTGAGCATCCACGAGATGCGGTCGAAAGCCCGAAGGCTCAAGGCCGAGAAAGGGCGGCTGGACCTTGTGGTTGTGGACTACCTGCAACTGATGAAAGCTCCGTCCAAGGTGGAGGCCCGGCACCTTGAGATTGCCGAGATCACCCGCGCGCTCAAGGGTCTCGCCAAGGAACTGGACTGCCCCGTGATTGCCCTGAGCCAGCTTTCACGCAAGACCGAGGAGCGCGACGGCAAGCCGCTGTTGTCGCACCTGCGCGAGTCGGGCAGCATTGAGCAGGACGCGGACGTGGTGCTGTTTCTGTCGCGCGAACAAGCAAAGGATGACGACGCGCCCCACGGCGAGACGCCCGTGCCGATGGACCTGATCATCGCCAAGAACCGTCACGGCTCGACCGGCGAAACCAAGATGCACTTCCACGGCGACATTGTGCGCTTCATGGAGATCACCGAGGAGTACGAAGAATGATCTGGCTCATCACCGCCGCCGTTATCGTCACGCTGATCTGCGCGCGGTTGCTGCGGGATTGGATTCTGTTTCGGCGTGAACGCGCCATGCTTGAAACCATTTGGCACCGGCACGAAACGCCGCCTGCCGACACCGACATTGAATAGGAGCACCGCATGTTCGTTTCCATCCCAATTCCGTTTCTTTGCCAAGCCGCTATCCCGACGCCGGGCAACAGTTTTCAATGGCACAACGCCCGAGCCTTCGCGTTTCGCCCCGTCATGGGTCAGCAGGTCGGCTTTCGCGTTCACCTTGAAAACGGCGCAACGTACTACCCCGTGTACCCGTCGCACATGCTGGCGGCGGGAACGCTAATGATTTCGCCCAAAGCGCCGCTAACTCGTGTCGCTGGCGCCAGCGCCCACCACCCGTGGAACTGCCTATCTGACGCAGCGACGGCCTACACGGACCCCTATCTTTTCCAGATGCGCG
>RFNV01000049.1 GCA_009927005.1 Pseudomonadota bacterium | reverse complement strand
CCGCAAAACTGAAATAAATAGAATCTTTTTTATAGCGCTACACAGACACATGACCTGCGCTATCACTCAATAGCGCTGTCAAAAAGATTCTTTGGACTAAACCGCAACTCGAACTAAATGCTATGGGGATTATATTTTTTTATAATGCGTTGTGCTTGACGAGAAATAGATAATTTTGTCTGTAAGTTTTCAATGAATATAATATTTTTAATTTCTTGTGTTTCTGGCATGTGATTTTATTGCATTATTTATATTGTTTTCTTGTTTTAGTGCGAGCGATATCCTACCACGTATTTTTCAGCATTGAAATAATCCACTTTTGTCCTACAACGTGTGGTGTCTATGAGGTATCAACTATGGTCTTACCCCATTTTGATGGAATCTCACCCGCACGTTTTAATTGTCCTATTTTACAAATAGGGCAAAGGGTAATATCTTTTCCCGTTAGCTCAAGCATCAACGTTTTTACATCTTTTTTTTCTTTTGGCTTTTCTGAAGTGTCTCCTAATTGTTTTTTAATGATCGCTATTTTATTCGCTTTGCAGGCATTGGCCAGAAAACCAAAACTACGAATGCGCATAAAACCTGTCGGTACAACATGTGATAAAAAACGTCGCATAAATTCATCGGGCGCAAGTTGCATGATTTTTACTTTATTGTCGTCTGCATAATCACGCCATTGGAAGGTAACGCTTTTTTCATCTACCTCGAGTATTCGATGATTAGAGATCGCTATTTTGTGTGTATAGCGTCCGAGATAATTTAAAAGACTCTGTGAATCCGTAAAAGGCGGTTTTGCATAGACTACCCAATCTTTTTGCATGAGCTGATTTAAGAGTGCATCGAAATCCTTTTTAAAGAGTGTTTCGGTGAATTTATCGGGAAGTTTTAACGCCTCTTGCTGATACAGGTGTCGCAATTGAGTGATAAAAATGCCTCGAAATAATTTGGATAACACTTTTTCAGGAAAGAGATAGTTTTTAGAGGCGCTCCATTTTCCCGTTGATCGGAGAGCCCCGCCAGGAACAATACAATGCACATGATTATGTTGTGATAAATTCTGACCCCATGTGTGCAAGATAGACAACATACCCATCTCGCCATGCAAGCGCTTGGGGTCTCGGCCGAGTGTGTTGAGTGTTTTCCAGGCCGATTCAAACAAGAGGTTGTACAGGATTTTCTTGTTATAAAGCACTAAATTGTTGAGTTCATGCGGCAACGTAAAAACGACATGAAAATAGCGTATAGGCAACAGTTCAGCTTGTCTCGCGCCCAACCATTGAGCCGCTTTAAACGACTCGCACTTGGGACAGTGTCGATTACGACAAGAATTATAGGCGCAGTGGATGGCGTGGCACTGATCACATTGCTCAACATGACCCCCTAACACGCTGGTTCTGCAGTTCTTTATCGCATTCATGACTTTATATTGTTCAGGGGTTAATGTATTTGTTTGAACATACGCATCACCCTGCAAACGAAAAATATCTGCAAGCTCAACCGATGGCCTTTTCCCCCGTTGAGATAAAGAGCACAACATGCTAAAGGCTCAAACGATCAATCGGAGAAATAAGATTCTGATGTCGATTCGGGACAAAATCTAAATAACGCACCGTCGATTGAATACTCGCATGACCAAGCAGTGTTTTAATCGAAAAAATATCCGTTCCAGCCTCAAGCAAGTGCGTGGCAAACGCATGACGAAGACTATGAATACCGCCTGATTTCACCACGCCCGCTTTGCGTTTAGCTTCTTTAAATATCTGTAATGCTTTAGAAGCAGAGAGTGATTTCTCTTTATCTCTTTTACTCGGAAAAACAATCTCTTTAAATTTGCACGCTTTCCAATAATCCCTCAGTGCGCTATAAACTATCGGAGATAAAATAACATATCGATCTTTGCCTCCTTTAGCGCAACGAATATGCAAAGTCATACGATCGCTATCGATATCCGATATCTTTAAATTCAGTGCCTCGGATACGCGAAGTCCTGCGCTATAAATCACCATCAGCAACGTACGATACTTAATGCCTTTTACCGACTGAATGATTTTCTGAACCTCATCCGAACTCAAAATGTCGGGCAACTTATACGTCACTTTCGTGGTAGGTAGATTTAATCTAAAGAGCGGTTGTCTAAGTGTAATGCAGTAGAAAAAACGTAATCCATAAATCTGTGTGTTATACGTATTAGGAGCTAGTTTTTTCTCTTGCTTCAAATAAAGAAGGTAGGTTTTAATTTCTGATTCAGAAAGTTTCGTCGGCGACTTATTATAATAATCATGAAGATCGATCACAGCTTTTAAATAAATCGCCTGCGTTGATTTAGCTAATCCAACTAAAATCATCTCCTGCTTCATTTTCTCACGTAATGTTGACATAATGCGTTCCCTGTAAAGTGGTTAATAAAACAACCTCCTT
>RFNV01000050.1 GCA_009927005.1 Pseudomonadota bacterium | reverse complement strand
ATAACAACATTAAGATTGTATTGGGTAATGTTTTAATATACAGAATTATAAGATATATATATGAATATGATGATAATGATCCGGATGACTACTCAAAATATATATGTATAGGAGACACTGATAATGACAATAAATCTATTAGCATAGCAGGTGTCTACGACGACGGACTCCACGGATCACATCCCGTAATAGGAATTCAAGACTCAGCATTTGAAGATAGGAATAATATTAGAGGTTTAACATTGAATGAAAACCTAGGATACATTGGAGAACGAGCATTTTATGGTTGTATCGAGCTGGCTGGTGGAATGGAAGGCACAACCATACCAAATAGTGTGAAAACTATAGGCGTAAGTGCTTTTGATGGATGTATTAAACTGACAGGTACACTAACTTTACCAACTGGCAATAATAATTTTATAGAGATTCCTGAGCGAGCATTTGCTGGATGTCAATTCACTGGAGACTTAGTTATACCAGACACTGTAACAACAATTGGCGACTCAGCATTTGAAGGGTGTAATGGATTCACTCGTGATTTAGTTATACCAGAGACTGTAACGACAATTGGCGACTCAGCATTTCAAGGATGTGATGGATTCACAGGTGATTTGGTTATACCAGACAGTATTGAAACTATTGGAATAAGTGCATTTGATGGATGTACTGGTCTTAATGGAACACTTACTTTATCAACTAACGAAAATTTTACAGAAATCCCCCTTAGAGCCTTTGCTGACTGTGGATTTAGTGGTATGCTTGCGGTGCCACTCAATGTACTAGTATTAGGAGAATCAGCATTTGTCAATTGTGGATTTAATGAACTAATAATCCACGGGGGAGTCACGAGTTTGGGAAGCAATGTATGGCAAGGTTGTGAAAATATTAGTCGCGTTACACATTTTGGCGCGGGTAATTCTGGTGATCAAATAAAAACTATAGTTAATGATATTGGAAATGGTGCTCAAGTATTAACTTTATATGTAGGATCAGATGTGACATTTGGAGATGATATGAGCGATAATGTCACTACTAGCATATTCAATAGATCTCTTAAATTAAGTATGACGCCAGACAATGATGACAACATAAAATTTTCAATGAGTGATGACGATGTAGATAGTTTAACAGAAAACGAAAAAGCGAATATGGATTTGTCATTGATAGATTTAATAATAAATGACCATATAAGTGATTACACAGAATACACTTGGATAGTTTCAGAATCAATATTGAATTTGCTTACACCCCATACTTTGGACAATGTAGACGACAATACAAAATTATTTATAAAACATCCATATGTTGATACCGACACAATGGACAACTTGATTACATATGCAAATTGGGACGGAGCGTATTATATAATACTATCAAGAGGGTCTAATGTGAGCATTACCGTGGGAAATCAACAAACTATGATAGAAAGATTAGATGATGATAATTATAAGATTGGTGATATTAATTATGAAAAAGGTGAATCAACTATCAGTGACACTATTAAAATTGTGTTCGGAGGTGTGTTGATATACACTACGCTTATATACACGTACGATGACGATTATAATAGTGGTCAAGGTGGTCAAGGTGGTTATATTTGCGAAGGTGGTGGTAATCCTTTAGCCACTACTATTAACATACCTGATGAATACACTGATGGAGTTAGTGATGGAGTTAATCTAAAACCCGTGTTTAAAATAAGTCAAGTTGCTTTTAATGGCAGAACTAGTATTAAAAAACTTACGCTTGGTACTATAAAAATAATTGATGGATCAGCATTTGAAGGTTGCACTGGTATAATCGGTGATTTGGTAATACCAGACAGTGTGACGGCAGTTGAATCGAGAGCATTTTTTGGATGTACTGGGTTTACTGGTGATTTGGTAATACCAGACAGTGTGACGGCAGTTAAACCGGGAGCATTTTATGGATGTACTGGGTTTACTAGTCTAAAATTGCCAGCAAATGATGCATTCATAACAATTCAAGATGGATCATTCGCTGATTGCGAAGGAATGACAGGTACGTTGACAATACCAGACAGCGTGACGACAATTGAACCAGGGGCGTTTTATGGATGTATTGGGTTTACTGGTCTAAAATTGCCAGAAAATAATGAATTCGCAACAATAGGAGAGGCATCGTTCGCTGGATGCGAAAGAATGATAGGTATATTGACAATACCAGACAGTGTGACAACAATTGAACAAAGCGCATTTTATGGATGTATTGGGTTTACTGGTCTGTCATTATCGAATAATCTTCTGACAATTGGGTCAGAAGCATTTAGTGCTTGCGCCGGCATGGAAGGTGTGTTGACAATACCAGATAGCGTAACGGGAATTGGCAATGGTGCATTTTTAGGATGTATTTTTAGTGAACTAACACTTTCAGATACAGATATAATAAATAATTCAACAAATATTTGGTTCGATCAGAGCAATAACAATACAAT
>RFNV01000054.1 GCA_009927005.1 Pseudomonadota bacterium | reverse complement strand
ACATTGTTATTCCCCTCAGAAAGCCACATCACGAAAGCTGACCCACAAACAATTAAAAGTTGTTTCTGGGAAAACCTCACAATGACGCAACTAACTGTGGTTTTTTTCTAAATGATCTGTGGAACTAAACCACATAATTGTTACACAAAATCATTACTTTTCGTGCAATATTTTTTAGAACGCATTGTTTATGAAGCAATACGGATAGAACCTAAAATATTAAAAGGTACTATACATTATTTAAATACACACATGGTCATAAACTCCACATGGAATGCCTTAAATCTTCATCACATGTCGCTCAATATGCAATGTTGTGACATAAATGAATCAAAAATGGATGAATCATGTGTTAGACATTTTTCGTCTTTTGGACTGCTCTTTATTTTAATAATTATGTCCTTCAATATGTTTATATTTTCAATTTTTATTCAATAATTTATGATATAAATATATCATAAATTATCAAGTATCTTTTTTGCTACATTCAATAAAATAAATGTTATTAGTAGTCATCATCATCATCATCATCCATGAGTTCTCGTCGTGCTCGAACATTCTCTCGTAAGCGTGGAACTGGTAGTTCATCATCATCATCATCATCTGAGCGTTGTACTCGTCGAGCTGGTTGTGCTGGTGCTGGTCGTGCTTGAAGATTCTCTCGTGGGGGTAGAACTGGTCGTTCGTCTTCATCATCTGAGCGTTGTACTCGTCGAGCTGGTTGTGCTGGTCGTGCTTGAAGATTCTCTCGTGGGCGTCGAGCTGGTCGTTCGTCTTCTGGTGGCATATGCACACAATTACCGTGATCTACCCATCCTTCTTTTCCTGCAAATGGAATTCCACAGTTCCAACAAAACTTTTGACCACACTTGCAAGTCATTGAATTGCAACCAGCGTTGCGACTAATCCAAATTTTACATGTAGGACACCGCTTTTGGTCCTTAATTTCAGACAACTTTTCATCAATGTTAAATTCAGGGCATGGGGTACTGGGATCGTGAAACTCACCCAAACAAATTATGCAAAATTTGTGTTGATTGGGACATTGCGGAGAAGAATTCCTTGACACGTCCTTGGCAGAATTGTAAGAAAATCCATCATCGTGATACGCACATTCGCTATTAGAACAAAATGCATATATAGTTTGCTTTGTTCTGTAGCTATACAATTCATCAGCATCGAATTTGCTCATTTTTATCTTTTGATCAGTAAAAATCAGATCAATAATCTTCCTCTTCAGAATTTGTTGATATTTTTGGGCGATTTCTTCACCACAAACATTCAAAATATCCTGAATATGTCTAGAATCTGAGGCAACAGACGTATTTGAATCAATAGAAAGCATCAAACGTGAATTCAAGTGGGAACCATATGTTTTAGGCTTCTCCTTGACTTCTAGATGAAAAAATTGGGTAGCATGTGAAACATAAAATTCCAGACATTCTAATACCCTCTCAGGATTTTCAAAAGCTCCAATTCGCGTGCGACGAGAGCCAAATAATACTATCAAGTTTGAATAATATTTCAAGTCTTCACTATTTTGCAAGTCATATGTATCTCCAATACTAGTCTTAACTACTCGTGGGTTGGCTTCTATGATTGTTTGAATTGCAACCACAGCATTGTCAAAAGATCCAAATCCTTTATCGTTGTCATAACTCGGAAATGAATTCTTAAATACAAAATTTTCAAAACCATCTGATGGACCGTTCGTTTGATATTCCTTTCGCAAGTTGGCAGAGAGTGTGTTCAATTGATTTGCTAGTGTGTTAAACTTACTTGGTGCAAACTTCTTTGTGTACGTCGTCTCTCTTTCCTTAAAATCTTGAGGACTCTTCTTGATGAAATCGGCTGGATAAGAGGGTACTGCTTGGGCATTAGTTTTTTCTTTTACTTCCTTTCGCCCAGCCAACTTGCTTGATCCACTTGATTCTACATATTCAATAATGTTCCAAAGTGTCATTTGCAACGTTTCAT
>RFNV01000252.1 GCA_009927005.1 Pseudomonadota bacterium | reverse complement strand
ACATCTTATAATATGATGGATATGTACCCATATTTTCCAAAGTATTCTCCAGATTTTGGTGGACCATATTATGTGAGTTCAATAGTTTACTTGTATGAGGAATATGTAAAAGAAAAAAAACAAAATGATGAAGCTCTAAACAAAATAGTTTTTGTGAGTAGGTTTGAACATTTGATAAATAAGGTAGAATCACTTGATATGTTCAATGATTTTATTCTTAGTATTAAAGATCGTCACAACACTACTAAAAAAGCATATGAAAATTACATCAATAAGGAAACAACACAAAGTATCAATGAATATTGCGTAAAAATGACTTCATTATTTTCTGAATTCGCACAAAAAATTTATGATATCAATGACAGGATCATTAAACTTATTCCAAAATGCATTATTCCAAATTCTGATATAATTTTAAATTTAATAAAAAATGATTTTCTTGCTGATGTCATTTTAGAGCAATTGATTGATATATATTTGTTTGTATCAAAGTATATGCCTAATCACAATATAAAATCAACTTATGCATTCAAACATAATGAAAAATATTGTGTTAATGAATATAAGTTTAGCTGTATTCATAAAAATACTGATTGTGCATATTGCTCAAATTGTTCGATTGAATTTTCTTATGAAATACTTAATGATTTGATAAAATTTCTTGATTATATCAAATCAGAACACGCAAGATTAGTAATTGAAACACAAAATAAAATTAAAAAATATAATTGTATGTCAAATGAAGCAATAGAAAAATTGGAACTTGTGGATCTTGAAACAATAGAATTTACTCCGAGTAAAATATTTTGACAAACAATCATTGTTTAAAAAATAAAAAAATGGTTTATGCTTTTTTTAATTGATATTATATGTAACTTTAACTTGAGACACGTGTTTCCATTGAATATTTAATTGTTGCTCGGCTCTTTTTTTTTCTGGACCACTGAGGAATTCATACGGAATATACTTTTGAGTTTCTTGGTGACAGTGCGCCACAATTGCTCCCTTATATAATTGTTCGTAGATTTCATACTGATCATAATAAACTTTACTAAAAATTTGAATAGTTTCTTGGGGAATAGGGGGCAGGCCATTTTCTGCTATCAATCTAACTTCATTCAACTTTGTCATGCGAAGTAAGCACTCATTCAATAAATATGGGATTCTCTCGAGATAATACACAATTTTTTCATTTTGGATATTAATCAAATTTACAACTTGACGCATATCTTGCAATACTTCATCTGTGTAGTCTTCTCCAAGAGACTCTTTCAATATCTCAACACATTCAGGACTCGGAGTAGTCATATTTGATCAACGGGGGAAAACAGTAATTGTAGAATTGGCGTTCTTTATGATCATAAGATGAGCATTATGGAAATTGCAATATTATTCAATTTTTAAGAAATGAAACCCCAACTCCTAACAAACGTATCGAACGCCATCCACAACAACATAGAGCTATTTTGTTCGACCGCTTTTGATTTAACTTTTTTACTTGCATTTTTAATGTATTTTAGTGATTTGC
>RFNV01000127.1 GCA_009927005.1 Pseudomonadota bacterium | reverse complement strand
ATATCCTTTGGAAATAGTTTTCTATTAGTAGAGATAGTTATGTCGTCGGCATATCTTGTATACGTACAGAGATGAGACTGTGCCATTTTTCTTAGTTGGTTATCAAGCTTACTACATATCATATTTGTAATAATTGGAGATGTAGGAGCCCCCTGAGGCAGGGCATTATCATGGCAACAAATCTGCGCCAATATAGTGGCTATCTTGGGCGGCAAGCTGTAAGGTTTTCCCATAAACATTCCGCGAACTCGCCCAAAGTTTATAGTTCCGAAAAAGTCTTTAAGATCTATATTAAGGACATATCTCTTATTTATATGCCGATCGGCATTAGTAATTATGCTGCGTTGACGCAAAAAACCATGAGCAGGATGTTGTACGCGATACTCTTCTATAAGCTTAGACGCTAATTTTCGTTGGAGAGTTTTTAGGTGAGTCGCAGGAGCTTGGATTTTTCTAGTTCCGCCACTTTTCTTAGGTATCTCAAAAGATAAATACCTTTTCTCTTTTGGGTAGATGTAGATATGGAAAACTACATGTTGAAAATAATCTACGCCAAGGTAGGTTGCTAAATCTTGTGGGGTTTTAAGTTCTGATAATTTCAAGATTATCAAATGGTCGGATCATAAAAATTCTAACTTATCGCCCGGATCGCTGATATATTAACACAAGGTCAACACATAGGTAACCAGGGGCGAAGTAAAGCTAACCTTTTCTAACGCGAAGCAGGTACAACCTCGCAAAGCAATTTTTAGCTGATCCGACCAAATCCTTTCTATCCCTTGTTGATCATGGATGTCAAATTTACGCTTTCAATTCCTCAGCCACACTCCGGAATTGCTCCAGCGCTGCCTCAAGGTTCTCCACAATCTCGGCCGCAATAACCGAAGGCTCCGGCAGATTATCCACGTCCTCAAGGCTATCATCCTTGAGCCAGAAGATATCCAGATTGGTTTTATCCCGCGCAATAAGGTCGGCATAGGTAAAGCGCTTAAACCGTTCTGTTTCCTCGCGCTGTTGGTAGCACGTCACAAAGTCATTCAGGTCAGTCCGCACGAGCTGGCGCGTCTTCAGGGTGAAGTTCTGATTCGTCCGCAGGTCGTAGATCCACAGTTCCTTGGTCCACGGCTCGGTGCTGGCGGGCTTCTTGTCAAAGAAGAGCACATTCGCCTTTACCCCTTGGGAATAGAAGAT
>RFNV01000149.1 GCA_009927005.1 Pseudomonadota bacterium | reverse complement strand
AGGTGGCTCAATTATTATAACTGGAGCAAGAAATTGTTCTCAAATTAATGAAGCATATAATTTTATAAATAAATATTTATTGACGCATCACAACACAATAGTTAAAAATGACATACTGACAAACTCAAATATTATTAAATATCTTGATGATACTGATAATATTGATGAACTAGTTGACAAATTAAATGATGCCTAAATGAGGAAATATAACTTTGATTTTATGTTTTTTCATCACCAATAAATTAATTATATACAATATTTGATTTATGCACAATATTATTCACATATGGATTATTTTGTAAATTTTCACTTGGATATGAATTTATTCTATCATTCTTAAACCATTTTTCATTTCTATTTTTAGCCAAATTAAATTTTAAATGATCATTTGTTGGACTAATTCCATTTGGTGCAAATTCTCTATTTAATTGTTCGGGGTTTCTAAATCTATATTCTGTAAAACCATTTCTTCCGTTCATTGTTTTAACTTTGACGTTGCATCCATCTTCATCACTTATATTATCTATTTCCATAACACCAGTTCCTTTATTATAATTTGATAATGTTGGAGTTCTTCCCTTGGCTATGACTTCTCTTGTAACATTCACTCTTGAATTATATGCGTCTCTTCTGTTTCTTAATGCTCCAACTTCAGATTTTCCAGGTTTAACATGATTTGTTTCTCCAATTATTTCTCTTCCTGTGAGGTCAGGTGTGGCATCTACATAATTAATAACATATGAATTATCCACATTATGTTTTGCTACTCCAGCTCTGTTTGTATGACCTGTCATTTCTCTTATTGTCATGTCTGGTGTCATATCCTCATAATTAATTACATATGAATTATCCACATTATGTCCTGCTATACCAATTCTATTTGTCTCACTAATAATTTCTCTTCCTGTTAATTCTGGTGTAGCTTCAACATAATTTATTGTATATGATGATGAATTACCTTGCATTGGACCAACGTCATTGTATTGATGAATATTTCTCATGTTTAAATCTGGAACATAATTTGGATCAAACATTTGGCCTCTATGTGCTCCTCCTACAACTGCCTTACCATTTCTGTCGGTTTTATTGTGAATATTTCTCATGTTTAAATCTGGAACATCATTTGGATCAAACATTTGGCCTCTGTGTGCTCCTCCTGTAACCGCTTTACCATTTCTATCAGTCTTATTGTGAATATTTCTCATATTTAAGTCTGGAACATCACTTGGATCAAACATTTGTCCTCTAAAAGCCTCTCCTGTGACTGCTTTACCATTTCTATCAGTTTTGTCATGAATATTTCTCATATTTAAGTCTGGAACATCATTTGGATCAAACATTTGTCCTCTAAAAGCTTCACCTGTCACAGCTTTACCATTTCTATCAGTTTTATCATGAATATTTCTCATATTTAAATCAGGAACATCATTTGGATCAAACATTTGTCCCCTTAATTTTCCTCCGACCACCGCTTTACCATTTCTG
>RFNV01000097.1 GCA_009927005.1 Pseudomonadota bacterium | reverse complement strand
GAGCATTTGACGAAATTCCGAAGGAATGAGCCAGGAGAGACTAAACACATCGAACTGCCCCTGCTTCTCAAATAACATCTCACATTTCTCGAAGATTTGTTGAAACTCAGGATGAGAGAAATCATCACTTCTCAAATCAAAATCCTTGAAAGCAACCCCAC
Organism: Pseudomonadota bacterium; assembly: GCA_009927005.1. Classification (GTDB taxonomy): domain Bacteria; phylum Bdellovibrionota; class FAC87; order UBA2466; family UBA2466; genus RFNO01. Next base: position 1,226 of record RFNV01000097.1, on the reverse strand, counting down.
CCAACCCAATAATCCCACCAAGAATACGAGCTTCCAAATCCTTATCAGACTCAAAAAAATCGAAAGTATTCACGCATCTTCTCCCTCAGCGATTGAATGCCCCTGCTGCTTTTGAGCTACACCCTCAACCTCATTAGGCAACCAAACATTCAAAAACCTGTCAGCCTGAACACGCCTATCCTTAGTTGCAGTAAAGTTCGGATGCCCTTGAAATCTCGCTAAACAATCACGAACCTGATCAACAGTCAAACCTAAACTATTCTTTGATTCAAGAATTGCTTCCCAAAAATCACTACCCCCAGTTAAATCAAACTCAATATCGCTATATATATATTTATCTAATTTATTTAATTGATTATTTAATGGTAGGAAGTTTTTGCGAGTTTCAGCGGAAGTTTTTGCAACTTTAGCGGAAGTTTCTTGCACATCGGAAGCGGAAGTTTTTGCATCAATAAAAACAATAAAATAAGTATTTGCTTTCCCAGATTTGCCTGAACCAGTAACCCAATACAGCTCACCAAGTTTTTCTAAACGCTTGATACTTGACCGGATAGATCTTGCATCAACCCCACAACACTGAGCCAAATACGCTTGACTAGGCCAAGCCCCTTTACCTGGATTATATCTTCTAGCAATCGCCAACAAAACAAGTTTGTCAGTCTTAGTAGCCTGAGATTTATCCCAAACTAAATCCATCTCTTTATAGCCCACAAATTCCTCTCAATGTTGGCAGTAACCGCTAGAATATTATTAGTAGTCCTCTCACTACTACCCCAGTCAGCTTCATGGCTGGGGTTTCATAATTTCTATAAGAGAGACAATACTACTAAAACACTCGAAAACAGGTGTTTCTCGAAAATTATTGAGTCAAATTGTCTGCTTTAGCTTTGATAGTCAATAACACGGCTTGAGGCTGTTTCGCCTGTTTAGCCTCCAAATAGAGACTCCGCAACCCATCCAAATCATTCACATTATCTAAAAGTGCAATAAAGTTTTTCGCTTCAGGTGCAGAGACTTTACTCATTTCCTCACGACTAGCCTTCTTATCGCCAAAATAGCCGGCATTCGCTAAAGCACGACCAATCGCACTAGTCTCAGCATTCTCCAACGCAGAAGTCTTATTAGCCATACCTACACCATCAACCTCAAACGCTAAACCTGTCGCTTTAGGTGCATAGTTTCGCTGTTCCTCTAAAGACAAATAGATTTCAGCTGCAACAACCCAT
>RFNV01000051.1 GCA_009927005.1 Pseudomonadota bacterium | reverse complement strand
TGCTGCGCCGTGCTGATGCTGTTCATGCTGCTCACGCGCGGCTGCCAGTAAGGAGGCGCCATGACCACGATCAAAAGGCACCCGGCAACGGTGTTGCACGAGCACGTCCACAGCGGCGGGTCATGCAACCTGCATTTCAGGGGAGGCGACGCGGCCTCCCCCTTCATGTGCTACGGGAAAACCGTTATTGACGCCCGATCCAAGGCCCGCATCAGGGTCGAAGCCGACCTTGCCCGCGCCAAGGCTGAAATTGCCATCCAAGAGACCCGCCTGCTCGCCCTCGACGCAGCGGAAGAACTGCCGGTCGAAATGACCATCGATGAACTGTTGGCCTTGGGGCCAGACGACAAGTGGTGGGAGTATCGCACATATCCCGACGGCACGATCCACGAACCGGGGTGGTGTATGCCTGACGGAGATCGGCACACCGCCGCCAACCTGCAAGCCGACCGCGCGAACGGCTGGCACGACTTCCGAACCGAGGCCGACTGCCGGACCCACTATAAGATCACCACCGCCCAGCGGAAGCTGGCGGAAATGGAGCGGACGCCATGACCAACAACGAAGCCGCCGCACTCGCCGCGCTGGAACAGTGGCGCAAGGCCAAGCCGTATCGTCGGATGGGCTCAAGCGTCGGAACGATGTCGGCTATTGACGGCTTGGGCCAGTCCGTCCGTGTCCAGTATTGGGCGCCAAGCTACGCGCACCTCGCCCGCAGAATCCTTGGGCCGGACTGGAAGGACAAGGTGCCGTCCAATGAGCGGAAGAACGAGCATCCAAAAATCAGGGTGCTGACGGCGAAAGAAGCGGCGGCGCTAATCAAGGCGGGGGAGCGGCTCCCGTTTGTCTACAGAGACGGCGGTTACGCGGTGAAAGGCTTGTTTAGCGACCGCGTTGCTGTGCAAGAACGCCAACACTGGATCGACGCTGGCGACCGCTACCTTGACCCCGCGCTCGCGCCGACCGAGGCCGAAATCAGAGCGTGGATCAGAGCCCACACTAAACGCGGCAAATACACCCCGCCGCCCATGCCGAAGGTGATGCCATGACCTTCACCCCTGAACGCATGGCCGAGCGCCGCAAGGGCATTGGCGCCAGCGAAGTCCCCGCGATTGTCGGGCTGTCCCCGTGGGCAACGCCGATGGACGTATGGCTGAGCAAGCAAGAGGGCCACACCCCCGAGCCCGAGACGGAAGCCCAACGCAACGGGCACCGCATGGAAGGCCCGATTCTGGAGGCCCTGTCCGCCGACATCGGCCTGCCCGTTACCCGCAACGACCAGATCGTGTGGGGCAAGGGCCGCCTATTCTGTACGCCGGACGGCTACGTTGTCGGGCGGAACATCATTGCGCAGGCCAAGTGGGTCGGCCCCGGTTCGCGCGACAAGTGGGGGCAACCCGGCGAGGACTGGCAGACGGCTGTGCCCGACTACGTTCAGGCGCAGGTCATGGCCGAGATGGCTGTGACCCATGCCGATGCCTGCTATGTGGCGACCGC
>RFNV01000093.1 GCA_009927005.1 Pseudomonadota bacterium | reverse complement strand
ATATGTAATTCCCCCAATTGTTACTATTAAAAAACGAAAAATCTCCCAATGTTTCTCCACAAGCCTGATAATATGAATTTTGTGAATTTAAATATAAAGCACCATAAGTGTACACACCATTACCTAAAAGTGCAACTGTTAAGTTTGATCCTTTTGTTCTACCATCATAAAACACAAGACCCGTTGAATCGTTGGCGTTTGTATTAAATTCAAAACATAAATTTTTAATCTCTAATTCTGTATTATGATTAAAAGAAACCTGTCTACCTTGTATAGATACTTTAGTTCTAGTACTAGTCCATGTTGAAACCATATTAGCTAAAGTTCCAAACTGTCCATATGATAAAGTTGGATCGCTACATATATAAGTTCTAAAAGATATATTAAGTGGAGCATCTGTAAATTTTCTTGCCGATGGAGAAAAGTAACTATTGTTTGTTTGGGATACTTGTTTTCCAAGATCATATCTACTTTGTAAAATTACTTTACTAAATTGTAGTTCTTGTACATTCAAATAACTAAATGTACCAAATGCATCATATGTGGTATTTTTTGCCCATATAAAATCTCCACCAAGGATACCAGCAGCAGTTAAAGTTGGATACTTAGAACCTAACCACTCCGTACTAAAAAATCCTGCTGATAAATTACCAGTAACTGTACATCCTGTATATTTTCCACTATCATCTGGTGTAAAAAGATTAGATTTTTTTTCACCAGCAACTATATTTTCATCGACATATATTGTTAAATTATTACCAATTATATTATTGTTATAAATGTAATCAAAGGCTGCTTGTATATTTTTAAAATAAGGTTTTAATACATTTTGATCTTCTTTATTATATCCATTGTTTGAAAACCAATCACCATCCAAAGTTCTTGGTACATTTATATTATCAGTTGAATAAGGATCAGATGGTCTAACTGCTAGAAAATAATCTTCATTTGTAGCAATCGAAAGTTGATTGGAATTATTATAATAAAGTTGGGAAAAAGGATCTATGTTAAGCTTACCAAATATATTTTTTGCCGATATATTATTTTGAACACTTAAATTATCATAAATAGTTAAATTTGAAGATGTTAAAGAATTAAAAAAAGCCGAATTAGCCGAAAGATAAGTTGTGAATAAATTGTTTTTTGAAAAAACATCATTTGCAGTAAGATTACCATTTATAATAATATTTTGATCAACATATGCACCCGTTAATTGATATATAGTATAAATTGTTGTTTGAATATAATTATTTGCAGAAAGATTATTTGTAAAAATACTATCAGCTGTAATACTATTTGCTATAGTATTTCTATTTGAATAAAAATCAGTGTTAAAGAAAACACCACTAGTGTAATTAAAATATAAATTATTAACGTTTGCTGCGGGTACAATAACAGCAGCTGATAAATTTTCGATATAAGCACTTAAAGCATGAAAATTACCACTTATATCAATATTATAAGTTGGATTTAAATTATTATAACCTAAATTTTTGTTTACAAATACTAAATTGTCATTACCAGAAAACTTTCTGGAATCTGCATAAGATGTTGCAACTGCAAATAAACTAAAATAGTATGCAGAATTAGCCTGTGTTATAGTATAACCTGTTGGTATACCTAAACTCGGCTCCACTCCTTTTAAATTTATAAAACCATTCTTATAAGCAACACTGTTAACCGCTGGAGCCAGAGGGTTTAATTTAACATTATTGCCTACTGATGGTGGGTTCGTCTGCATAATGTTAAATTTTAAATTATTGTGTATTTATAGTCTCTAATATGGATAAAGTTAAATTAACGTTTCCTACGTTGTTTTGACCACCCCAGACAAAAAGATTATCATATTGTGAAAGAACGAGTTTATTCACAACAATATTCACTGTATCGTTTGGTGCTATTGGGAAATTAGAAACAAATTGAATATCACTAGGAGATGCTTGGGTTATGGCTGTACCTCTTGTTGAAAGAGATGCATAAACAGTGTTTGTATTTGTATTTGAAGTGTTTGTAGCTAATGCTGAAATAATAACACTTGCTCTTTCAAAAGGTGCTTCATAAACAGACGATAACGGATTTGCACTAGTTAAAGAAACTGGTACAACTGTTGATTTTCTTGTAAAATAATTAAGAGGTATTTTTGCCATATGTTATATATTACTTACTCCAGAACGATATTCAATGGTGTGACTAATGTTAAAATAGATCTACTGAATGTTTGCCCTTGGATGGTTCCAGTACTTTGAAGTATTGTAAAATCAGTTCCAACCTTAAAATTGCCTAATTCGTTTGAACTTGTGAAGAATACAGTACCGGGTGCATTACCATATTTGTCATTAAATCCATCTGCTATTGCTTCATTACCATTTTGGGTAACACCACCGAAAGCAGGAATTGCATATTTCATTCTGGTTCCAACACCCATATATTCAAATGTATGTGATCCTGTTTCTAGAACACTTCTAGCATAGAATTTAACAGGAGCATTGGTGAAATCTAT
>RFNV01000322.1 GCA_009927005.1 Pseudomonadota bacterium | reverse complement strand
GGGTGGTGAGGGGAGGGGGTTGGGATTATGAATTTTAATCAAGTGATGTTTGAGGGGGGTGGGGGAAAAAGGAGGTTAAGATTATGAATTTTAATTGGTTGATGTTTGAGGGGGGTGGGGATGGGAGGGGGTTGGGGTATTAAAAATTTTAATTGGGTGATTTTTGAGGTGGGAGGAGGGGTGGAGGGAGGGGATTATGAATTTTAATTGGGTGATTTTTGAGGGGGTGGGGAGGGGTGAAGGGAGGCGATTATGATTTTTAATTTGGTGTTTTTGAATGGCAAAGTAATAAAAATAAAATAGGGTGGGGGTTATTCTTGTACGTGCACCACAAATGCTTGCTCTCGCGGGGGAGGTTGAGGAGAAGTGGGGGAGTCGAATGGGGGGTCGAGGGGGATGTGGCGCTTGAAGAGGCAGGTTTGGATGACGATGGCCAGAACTGAGAGAGTTGTTAGGATGGCGTTGGCGATTTTGAGTGGTTGGTGGGAGGGGGGGTGAAGAGCGTCGGTGTATTCGGTGATGGCGGGTTGCCAAGGTGGGGGGTTAGTAGGGGTGGGGGAAAGGGGGGAGTAGGTTCCGAGTTCACAGGCGGGGTAGGTGAGAGGGTCGGCTAGGGTATAGGCGTTGATTTTGGTGTTGATTGGTTGGGGTTCGAGGGTGCTGTGTGCGTCGATCAGGTAGAGGGTGTTGTTAAAATTGGTTACGATGTGGGTGCGTGTATCGTCAAAATAACATCCTGAAATTCCTCGAGTTGTTTTGATTTGGTAGGTGGGGACGGGGAGGGATGAGATGATTAGTCCTGTAAATGCAATGCGAGTTGCGATTCCGCAAAAATCAAGAGGTGTGGGGATTGTTGGCTTATTGAGATGAAGGGAGGTTGAGAACAACCATAGCGCATAGATAAAGGCTAGGAGAATCGACAAAACTGTGTTAATAGGGCGAGTCACTTCAAGTGTAAACGTTAGTGTAAGATCCTCATTGATTTGTTTGTCGGTGATGGTTGTTTGATTCACGATTTGGGTAAAAAGAAGTGATAGGGTAACTATGTTGGCTAGAATGGCAAGGGAAACTAGTACAACTGTGATACGCCGGTTTAAGACGAGGCGCACGGTGTTGATAATTTGCTCCATCAGGTAATTTTACTTAATATAGATGTCAATTTTACTAGGTGGTTATTATAACATTTCGCTTATATCATCTGCTTTACCATCATCTAATTGATCTAAATTTATTCCTTTCATTTGTTCTTTTAAATAAGGGTTATAATCCTCGTCATCTAAATCAAATTCTGCTGAACCTATTCTTTTAGATACTTCTGAAATTATTTTATCATCGGGTACTATGGATGCTCCGCTACCGCTTGCAGATGCTCCGCTACCGCTTGCAGATGCTCCGCTACCGCTTGCAGATAATCCACCTGCAGCTCCACCGCCACCAGCTGCTCCATGAGCACTTATTAATGTTCTTCCTGCTATTGAGCTGCTTGAACTAACCGCAGAAGATTCTTGAATACTTGCTGCTACAGGTAATAAGGAGCTTACTAATGTTCCAAAATTACTTAAAAAATTATATGATGCCGAGATTGTAGTATTATATAAATTTTGCATATTTCTGAAAATACTATCAACTGTGCTAGGGCCTCTCTTATCAGCATATTCTTTAATAGTTGGCAAAACTTTAGCTTTCTTATCAAATAATTCTTGTTGAATAAGCTTACCTACTTCATCAAGTTTACTTAAGTCTGTAAAACTTGGAAGACCTTTAAACATTTTTAATTTTGTTTTATCTTCAATTAAACTATGCGGATACATATATTTGCCGTCTAATTCTATATCTCGGGCTACATCGTTTATTTTTAGATCTTTGAATTTATATAGAATACATAATTCTGCATGATATCTTAATATTCTTGATCTAAGATAATTGCAGAAATCTGCTCCTTTTTGAGACCATTTATATTCATTTCTTAAAATAATATATAGTCTAAAAAATGGCTGAAATTCTAAGATTAATTTACCTAATTCTTTTTTAACTGTGCGATCTGATGCTGTTTTACCATGATTCTTCACAAAAAAATTATCTATTTTTCTAAACATTTCGTAGAGTGGTCCTCCTGCCCAATAAAAAAATTCATCTTCATCTCGGTCTCCGCCTCCTCCACGTTGATTTAATTTTTTCTTAAGGGATTTTTTGAATTTTTTGGTAATTCTTTTCATGGTTACTGTTGGTGAGGGGTGTTTAGTGATTGTTTTTGATTTTTCTTTAATGAATTTTTTGTATTCCTGTTTTTCTGTGGGGGTTGGGGTTTTCATATTAGGGGAGGAGAGAAAAATTGATTGGTTTATTTTTTTTATTTTACTTGAAATTATGGCAACGTACGGTTTATTAGTAGATCGACTTAGGAGGATTGCAGATGAGCGATTTTCTATTGTTGAGCGTTTAGTTGAAGAGGGGGTGATTACCCGGGTTATTGGGGTGG
>RFNV01000052.1 GCA_009927005.1 Pseudomonadota bacterium | reverse complement strand
CTCGGGGTGAATGTCAAAGATCCCGAGGGTATCCTCAAGCGAGTCGGTGAATTGCAAGCCCTAGCTGGCCGCTACAAGACGTTCTACACCGATCCGGAAATCATGGCCGAACTCTCCGGGGTATCGCCCGAGCAGGCAGCCGCCGAGATGGCCCCACCTCCGCCCGCGCAAGCCACCGAGCAAGTAAATGAGTCTTTGGATCCTGCTGAGGCACAGAGGATTAAAAACTCCATTGCCGAAGGTGAAATGATTCTTAAATCCGGCCGATCCATTAGCGGGAGGAAGATGTCGGATGCAGAGCTGCAAGCAGTTCAGCGTTCGGTGGATAATGCTCGTGCAAAACTTTCCACTCTCCCATCCGGTTCGACGGCAGGAGGTGATCTCTTCGGAGGTCAGGGGATGCCATTCAATCTTTCCGGCCAGGTTGATACGTCGGCCACTCCCGCTGAGCTGGCCGAGGCTGAGCGTATCCGTCAGGAGAAGGCCGCGGCCGATGCCGCCCAGGGGGACATGTTCTCCGGGGGATTCTCAGGCACCGCCGACTACGGGCCGCAGGGAGGCAGCTCCGCCAAAGAGGCTGGTCCTTCCATTCCCAAAGAGGCCACCGTCATGTCACGCGGTCCAGGCTGGGAGATGCCGGAGGTCCTCGGGGCTACCGACCGCGTGCTCCCCATCGAGGCACCCGAGCTGATCCGATGGTTCCGCGAAGCCACGGGGATGTCTCCCGAGGTCCGCCGTAGGATGAAGTCACTGGGTCTCTTCACCGGGATCGGCAAGGGGCGCATTGCGATCCGGGCTTCTCTCTTCTCCAATCCTCAGTCGGTCGCCATGACGCTCGCTCACGAGCTGGGTCACTGGATCGACTATCTCCCCGACGAGTCTCTGAAGCGGGGCAATATCCTGGGAAGGCTGGCAACACTTTCAAGGTTCAAGAGCAATTTCCTTCCCGAAATCGAGGGATCGAACAAGGAGATCCGCGCTGAGCTGATCGCGCTCTCAGACTGGTGGAAGCCCTTCGGAGCTGAGACGGCCAACAAGAAATCGAGCTACTACAAGTATCGTGTAAGCGCCGTAGAGCTCTATGCCGATGCGATCTCCGTCCTCTTTAACTCACCCGCTGATCTGGAGGCACGGGCTCCTAAGTTCTGGAAAGCATTCTTCGACCTTGTGGATCGGAAGCCGGATGTGGCAGAGGCCATCACTGCCATCCAAACC
>RFNV01000236.1 GCA_009927005.1 Pseudomonadota bacterium | reverse complement strand
ATAATAAAAAATTGATAATTCTTGACATTCGTCAAGAATTATCAATTTTTATGTAACTAGTTGCAACGGCATTTTCACTGTATTTAAAATCATAGCGATTAATTGAAAAGAAATCCAAAATGTATTCGCGACCGTATTTTGATGCTAAATCTATTGTATCGTTAGTAATTTTTATTTCATGATTATTTTCTTGTAACCAATATAACATATTTATTCTGCCACTAGATGCGAACCAATCGATAAATTTATCATATTTAAACAAATTAAAAATCAATATTGTGTTCACCAGATCACCATGACTAGAAAATGCAAGTTTATATTTGTGGCCAAGAATTATTTTATTGGCTCTGTACACCTCTCCATTTTCCGTATAAGGATCTTTAACCATTTTAAAATCTGGATCGTCAACAGGTAAAATTACTTCTCTGATATTTATACCATAATCCATAAATTTATGAATATATTCTGATGTTGTAAAATATAATCCAGCTGCTCCATCGCGACATGATTTAGTAGGATCATCATTAAATTTTTCTTTTAATTCATTTAATCCATCTTTATATTGAAAACCACGATGATTTTCTTTTTTATTAGTAACCTTGTAATATTTCATTTGTAAATGCTTCACACTTAATTGCATTAAAAACATTATAAAAAATATCAATTTTTTTAATTACCATATCCATTATTTTTAAACCAATTTAGAACATCATTGTGGCCATTTTCTGATGCCCAATCTATTGCTAATTGCGTATACTTAAAATCAATACTATTATTTTTAAACCACTCTAATACGCTCATATGCCCATTTCGTGAAGTGCAATCAATTGTTTCAGCTTTGCATAAAATTTCATAACCAGATTTTTTAAACCAATCTAATATATTTATGCGTCCGCCAATAGCAGCAATATGTATCATATATTGTAAATATTGAAAATCATAGCCAGATTTTTTTATTTTGTCAAGCGCATCTAGTTTTTCATTTTCAATCGCAAATCTCAAAGCGTGTATGTTACCCGACAAAATAAACTGCGTCAGTGAATCATTATCATTATTGAATACTGTATCTTTTTCAATAGCACCTTCACCGCACCCGTTCATTATGTTAATTATATTAATTACTTAATATTTTGCGTGAAATTGAAGGATAAAATAAAATCAATTTTTATGTAAATTATATTGTCAGTATGAATATTTTTTTGATGTGTTATACCAAAAATTATTAAGTTTCTTTTTATCATCAAAAGTAAGCTCATCATTATCGCATTTTAAATCATAACCAGAATTTTTAAACCAATTCAGAACATTTACATGACCAAATCTTATTGCGATATTTATTTCATTATAAATCGAAGTAAACTTATGGCCACTATTTTTTAAGAATTCCAATACATCCACTCTACCTAATTCTGACGCAAGTACAGATATAAATGATCGTTGCAACTAGTTACATAAAAATTATCAATTGTTTATTATGTAACTATTGCAATTCTAAATTAAAGATGGATAGAAAATCGAAGATTTTCTATCCATTTTTAACCAGAAACTCAATAATTTTTGATATTTTATATCAAAAATTATCAAGTTTCTTTTTACCGTTCTA
>RFNV01000053.1 GCA_009927005.1 Pseudomonadota bacterium | reverse complement strand
GGTGTCGACACTACGAACGGCACTGCCATAATAATAACATATATTAATGAACCTACTGTAAAATTAGCAATAAAAAGTTCAGGATATGAAGGAGAATGGATATCTCAAAATGAAGCTGGAGTTGTAATTGCTGAAAGTAAAATAGATGGTTATTTGAACGTGGATGTTGAAAGTAACGCCATACTTCAATTTCAAGGATGCATATTCAATAATGATTTATCATCTGACAGAACGCCATTGTCATTTACTGGGACTGGTACCGTTAATTTCGCGGGAGGATACCCAAATATTGATAACAACGTCGAAAACGCATGTTATCCATTGTATAATATGATAAATGCTGTATCGGAATACGAAGTGATTGTAAATAATGATGCTAATATAATTTTTGATAACAATAATAATACAAATAATTTCTATGTTAACTTACCTGCAGGGTTCGTGCGCAACGAAGATGATACTTTGGATACACCAATATTCCAACTGACTAATATTAATTTTAGTGATAAATCTCTAGTGACTTCAGCAACATATAATTTTGGTTCAACTCCAAGCGGTTCCACACAAATAGATGTAGTATTTCCATATCATCCCGAAGAAGAATCACTGACTGCTACATTAATAAACACATCAATAAACTCAGGAATGAACGTAAGATTCGCAAATAACTATTATGTAAGTTTATATAATGATGAAACACAATTAACTGAAAATATTGAAGGAGAAGGCAATACTTCAGAATATAATATTCAATTTCAAAATTTAACTTTAAACGTAGATAACAGTGATAAAATATTAGGATTAAACGGAGACGGCGGATATACATTTTTATCGGGTTTTATTAATTGTACATTGCCAGATGTCACACCAATAGTAGTAAATGGTACATGCTCAGTTTTGTTTGCAGATGGCGAGGTAACCACTGACGGTGCTACTAATCAACCGAAATACATAATGCAATCAAATACTACTGGAAATTCTTTGATCACTCTCGGAAACAATAGTTTATCATGCTCTGGCGGAGTTCATATCTATTGGCCTACGTTAGAAAACGTAACCACATCAAAACCATTAAATTCAAAAACGCGCCAATATTACGCAGCAGATTATGAACCAAATGTTATCACTACAGTCACTCACGGAAGCGACGGTGCGTATTCACACAGCCAAATCATATGCAGATGCACGCCAGGTTTTGAGGATTTGGGATGGGATGATAACGTTGGAAGTTTATTATATTCAGAATCAATATCTATTGGATCAAATACATACGATTCAGAAAATATATTTAATAGTAATGTGTTCGATACATCATACTATGGTAGTTTGGACGGAAACAGCACATACACACGTAATTTCTTATTGTCATCAGCTGTTGTAGTTACAACAATATCATTTGCAAATACATCTAGTTCATACTTGGGTAATGCATCAATGAAATTAAATCCAACTACTGGGACTGCTTTCGTCAATGCATTTGGCGAAGGTCCAATATTTCAATATGATATTGTAGAAAATAGCACTTTACCAACTTTAACTTTTGTAGATGATATACTGCAAATTATAAATTTTGGTCAAACCAGAAAAACGGTAAGAATGGAATTATCTAAATCACTTGGGGTAGAATTATATGTATATCCATATTTAGGAGAAAATACTGACAGATTAGATATTGCTAAAATATTTCAATATAAAAATATAGATGCGTCGTACGTGTCATACGATGATTATATTGACGACGCAAATGTTTCTAAACTCATTAAATTAAGTATAGGTACAGAATCATTTAACTTTTTAGTAAATTATGATTACGAATCAAACAGATCATATGCCATAGGTAAATCATTGTATTTTGATTTATCCCCACTTACTCCAACAAATGCAGGAAATCCGACGGTGGCCTTCGAAACGGCCGACGGAATTACAGTAGAAAATTATGGACCTTTGAATTATCCAGTTATAAGTTTAAGTTCTGACTATGATTTTATAAATAACGGCAACATTGAAGATGGTGTAGATAACGAAGTAGACAATAGTGGAAACTTAAACGAATCTACTGAAAACGACCCACTGGTAGTAACAACTGACGACGTTGGCCAGTATGCTGATTCGGCATTTAGTTACACCAAAAGATATTATATTGGTATGTTCATAAAAACAATAGGTAACGCCGATCACGTATTAACAATAACTGGAACATCAGATGGTTATACATATGAATTTGCATCAGTTGACTCTAGCCCTGTTGTTGACAATGGTGGAAACACTGCTACCATGACATTTGACGGAGACGACTATACTTTGTATCCTGTGGACATAACCATCACTACAAATGGAGATGCTAACTTGTATAACATTGGTGCAAGAGAAAATTTCAAGATTGAAGTATCAGATTCTGCTGCGTTGGTGGGTCTAAATGACGCAGAGACAATTGCTAGCGTACCCACATATTTAAGATCAGAATTTTATTTCCCAATAGTCGTAGAGACAAGATTCGACAGTCTCAGTTGGGAAAATTCTGGCACACCAACTAAAGAAATTGGCGTTAATACATCGGTGTTGCTCTCTGCTAGAATTGTAGGAACTGCTAATACTAACATGGATTTAGTTTTCAATATGGCATCAAATAATTCAGGCTTTTGGCTATACGATGGATCAAACGAATGTAAAGAACAATTAGTATTGACTTTAAATAGTGGTTCAGGAGCTCAGACTGAAACCAGCAAGACAATACACAGATATGATAATAAATACATCATTGGCGCAGGTAGCACGGACGATACTCCAACGATAACTCTTACACCTTATACAGTAAATAACCTTGACTTTTTACAGTCAGTGACTGCCCTACAGTTGAACCATATAGCTAGTGAACAGCTGAATCACATAATAACATACGATGTTTCTCTTGGAAACTCTGAAGATTTGGACGATGGAACATCATCA